>NZ_DKYW01000011.1:0-67690 GCF_002493465.1 Akkermansia sp. UBA7090 | reverse complement strand
TTTGCGCCGCGGATTCCAAATTCGTTTAAAAAAAGGATGGAATTCCATATATAAAAAGCGCAGACACTCGGAATGTCTGCGCTTTTTGTTCCCAACCACGGGAAAAACGCATCAATAATCCAGACTGCCGTCCGCCACCTTGCGCTCGAACTCGGCCACATCCACTACCTGACCGGTCAGACGGGCGTGTTCCGTGGCAAAGGCCATGACATGGGAATGGGCGGATTCTTCAATGGAGGTGGTCATATCTTCCGGAGAGGGCACCGTCAGCATGTCATCATACAGAGCCTCAATCAATCCCCAGTCGCCTCCGCCGTGCCCCTGGTAACCTCCGGCCAGCTCCTCCAGCTCCACCACGCGGGTTTTGCCGCCAAAGTGGGGCGTCACGGTGATTTCTCCGGGGCCGTTTTCCTTGTAGAAGGCCCCGGCGCGGATTTTGCCTTTGGTGCCGTACACTTCAATGTGGCGTCCCTGTTCGAAAGCCGTCATCGTGAACGTGCCCGTCAGGCCTCCCTCAAAACGCATGATGGAAACCTGGTGGTCCGGCTGGTCGTTGTCGCACTGGAGGTAGTCCCTGCCCCACGGGGAAGTTTTCAGCCATTCGCAGATTTCTTCCGCGGTAGCTTCCTGCGCACGGTCATACACCATCCCCAGCCAGCGTTTGCATTCGTCGTCCGTAGCGTATTTGCGGGCGTCCCAAGGGTCTTCCCCCACCGGGGCGGTCCAGTCCGTGCAGCGTTCCGGCCGGGGGGATGAGAGCGTCTTTTTCGTAAAGAAGGTAAGCTCTCCGAAGCTGGCGACGGAGAGGCATTTACGCCGGCCCATGAGCCAGTAGAGGATGTCCATGTCATGGCAGCATTTGGCTACGATCATGGGAGTGGAGGTCTTGCTGTTGCCCCAGTGTCCGCGCACGAAGGAGTGGGCGAAGTGCCACGCCCCCACGCCTTCATTGGCGTTGAAGGTGATGACGTCCCCGATTTCCCCGCTGTCGATGATTTTTTTCAGGGTCCGGTAAAACTGGGTGTAGCGCAGCACGTGGCACACGGCCACGCGGCGCTTCAGCGCACGGGCCATATCCCTAAGTTCCAGCGCTTCTTTCAGCGTCTTGGCAATGGGTTTTTCCAGCAGGACATGATAGCCCAGCTCCATGGCCTTCCTGCATGGAGCATAATGGTAGTCGTCCTGTGTGCCGATGATGGCCACGTCCGCCAGGCGCGGCTCCGCAAGCAGGGAGGCGGCGTCCTTGAACAGGCGGACGGAGTCCCGTTCCTCTTCCGGGGCAAAATCGCGGACGGCTTCCGTGCGCTGTTTGACGGGATCCGCCGCGGCGGCAATGCGGTAGCGGTCTTTTTGTTCCATGGCCAGCTTCATGTAAGTGCGCGTACGGGAACCGCAACCGACGCCGGCGAGAGAGAGTCTCTTTTGTTCAGACATAAGGATTGTTCAGATAATGTGGGTAAAGAGGTTAAAGAACGCCGGATTTGACCAGCAGCGCTTCCGCGTCCGGATCACGGCCCATGAAGTCGCGGTAGAGTTCCGCGGCGGGCTTGCTGTTGCCCTTGCTGAGGATGCAGCGGCGGAAATCGCGCCCGGTTTGCGGGTTCAGCACTCCTTCCTTCAGGAAGCGGCTGAAAGCGTCCGCTTCCAGCACCTCCGCCCATTTGTAGGAGTAGTAGCCGGAGGCATAGCCCGTGGGATCCGCGAAGATGTGCGTCAGGCGGCGCGCCACGGAAGGGCCGCGGTCCGTCATCGGCACCCGGTAGTCCGCCAGGATGCGTTCATCCGTTTCTTCCAGCGGAACGCCCTTGTACTGCGGCCAGTTGACGTGAAGCTCCAAATCCAGCTTGCCGAAGCAGAGCTGGCGCATGAAATCCGTGCCGCTCATATAATTGCGGGCGGAGCGCATTTTGGAGAACAGTTCGTCCGGTATTTTTTCACCCGTTTCATAGTGGGCGGCGAAGAGGTCCACGGATTCCCTCTCCCAACACCAGTTCTCATTAATCTGGGAGGGCAGTTCCACAAAGTCCCAGGCAACGTTGGTACCCGCCAGGGACTTCACTTCCACGTCGGAAAGGAGCTGGTGCAGCAAATGGCCGAATTCATGGAAAATGGTCTCCACCTCTCGGTGGGACAGCAGAGCGGGCTTGCCCCCCACGGGCTTGGTCATGTTGCCGACCATGAGACCCAGATGGGGCGCGCGGGGTTTGCCGCCATGCGGCGGTTCCCCTACGCTCAGGCAGTTCATCCATGCCCCGGCGCGCTTGGAGTCCCGCGGATGCCAGTCCGCGTAAAAGGAACCCAGGTGCTCCCCGCTTTCCGCATCATGCAATTCATAGAACAGGACGTCCGGATGCCATACCTCCACCGCGCCTTCCGGCGCTTCCCCGGATTCACCGGGTTTGAACGCCACCGTAGGGCGCGGCGTCACCGTAATGCCGTACAGGCCGGAGTAGATGGAAAAGAGTCCTTCCATGACTTTTTCCACGGAGTAATACGGGCGCAGGTCTTCCTCGTCAAAAGCGTACAGTTCGCGGCGGCGTTTTTCAGACCAGTAGCCGGTTTCCCACGGGGAAAGTTTTTCCACGGGTTTTCCGGTTTTTTCCTCCTTGTATCTGCGGACGGCTTCCATGTCCTTCAGGAAAGAGGGCTTTACCTTGTCATGCAGGTCATTGATGAATTTCAGGGCGTTGGCCCCGCTCCCGGCCATGCGGCGGGAGGTGGCGTAATCCGCAAAGCAACCGTACCCCAGCAAATGGGCTTTCCTGTCCCTCAGTTCCAGGATTTCAGCGATGAGGGCTTCATTATCGTATTCCCCCCCTTTTCCGATGGAACAGGAGCCCTCCCACATGCGGCGGCGCAGACTGTCCGAGTCCGCAAACTGCATGACAGGCTGGAGGGAGGTGAATTTCTGGGTGAAGCGCCAGCGGGGCTCTTCTTCCGTGCCGTGGCCGTTGGCCAGGGCGTCCAGGCGGGCGGCCTCCTTCACGGAATCCGGCAGCCCGGAGAGTTCCGCCTCATCTTCCACAATGAGTTCCCAGGCGTTGGTGGAGTCCAGCACGTTTTCCGCGAATTTCTTGGTCTTCAGGGAGAGCTGGGCTTCTATTTCCGCGTATTCCGGCTTCACGTCGTCCGGCAGGTCCGCCCCGCTCTCGCGGAAATCCGCCAGCGTTTCCTGAATGAAGCGCTGCCTGACGGGGGAAAGGTCTTCCACCCAGTCACAGGAGGCCGCGGCTTTCAGCACCGTCCACAGGCGCGGGTTCAGAGGCACGGAGGAGGAGAAGGTCACCACTTCCGGCAGCATTTCCCCGATGGCCTCCCGCTGGGCGGGTTCGTCATTGACGGAGTCCAGGTGCATGATGCGGCCCCAGCCCAGGTGCAGGTCCTCGGAAGCCTTTTCCAGAGCGCCGAAGGTGCTTTCATAAGTCAGGGAATCCAGCGGCTGGTCACAGATGGCCCGGATATTCTCTTTGGCGCGGGAGATGGCTTCCGTGATGTCCGGCTTGATGGCCTCCGGCGTAAGCCGGGACCAGGAAACCAGAAAGGCGGGGTCCAGATAGGGATGGTTCATATTGCTTGATGTATGATGTTATTGAAAATGAAAACGGCCGCGTTCCGGAATTTGCCGCAACAGCCATGAAAAAATTAAACTTACCATGTTTCAGAGACATCCGGCGGAACGGCCGCGGCCTGCTGGGCATCTTGATGAATGCGGCGGGGACGGAATCCGCCCTTTCGGGCACGGCTTCACGCCCCTTTTTTATCACCGCAGGCTTATTTTTCAAGATGAACAAGCTTCCTGTCCCGGGATTGGACGTCATGTTCCAGCGCGATGCGGGGAAATGCCGTTTCCAATCCAAAACCGGGCGCCAGAACCGTTTCCACCGCTTATTCCGGATTATTTTCCGGAAGAACGGGCCTTGTCCAGGGTCTCCAGCACTCCGGCATGGTTCGGAAAACGTTTCAACGCCTGTTCGCACATATCCGCGCATTCCCGGAATTTTCCGGCTTTCAGGTAGGCGCGGGCCAGAACCCATTCCGCGGGGTATGGCACTACTGGAGGCAGGAGCAGGGAGGAAAAACGCTGGCTCCGTATGGCCTCGGACATCCAGACATTGGCGGAATCCGGAAACATGAGGGAGTGGATTTCAGAAGAATACAGGCTGCCCGTCTGGAGGCAGCGCGCCCAGTAGGAAACGCTCATCTGCCTTCGTGCGGCGTCCGCGCCGTCCATCAGCAGCCGCAGAATACCGGACATCTTGTCAAAGGCGGACGCCACGGCATCCGTTCTGCCCTGCCTTGCGGCGTAACATGCGCCCATGTATTGGGTGGCCACGGCGGTCATGCCGTTGCTCAAATCCGGAAATCCCTTGGGAAGAGGCCCCGGAAAAGCCTTGAGCACAAGGGCCTGCCGGGGAATGACAGGCCGGGCCAGCATCAGGCGCGCAGGCAGCGTCCTGGCCTCCCATAGCTGAAGCAGGGTTCCGGGAGCCAGCGGATGCTTTTTGTCCAAGGGAACGGAAGCGGCTCTGGAGGCAATGGCCTCCGCCTTTTTGTAATGGCCGGCGCAGAATTCGGAAACGGCACGGTAAAGGATGGAGCGGAAGTAGGCGTCATCCAGCGCGGGAGGCACATTTTCCGCCTTTTCCCAAGCCAGGCACAGATTTTCAGACTCCTTGAAAGCGGCGGAAGCCCCTTCATAATCACCTGTGCGGAACAGGCAATGGCCCAGCAAATGATGGGCGGACGCGGAAAAGGGGTTGGCGGCCACGGCCCTGCGGGCGGTTTCCACCGTTTCCGGAGAAATGGATGGAGCCACTTCCTCCAGCAGGGCGCGCATGAACAGGGCGGCCTGGGAGCCGGGGCGTTCCTTCAGGACGGCTTCCACCACGCGGACAGCCTCCTTCTGCCCTTCTCCGGGATTGCCCTGCCCGTCAAAGCCGTCCCGCAGGAGCATGGCGTAAAAGAGGGGGGCGTATGGGTCGCGCTTCCAGGTGGAACAGATGGTTTTCCACGCTTCCTGCGCCTTCACGGGGCCATCCATCAGCAGCACGGCCAGGGCATCCGCATAAGCGCGTTCCTGTTCCGGGCAGTCCGGACGGAGCGCCAGCTCTTTCATGCGCTTCATGGAATGGACGCGCTGTTCCTGGAAAGCGGGTCCCGCGCCCATCAGGCTCATGCACCTGCCCCAATGGGCCATGAGGCAGTCCGGGTCCAGACGGAGAGCGGCGTCAAATTTAAGGAAAGCCCGCATGTCCCCGAACGTGAGCAGATGCGTCATTCCCTCCAGCACCAGCATTTGCGCGGCGGGAGATGAGGAACCCACCATCATCGGCTCCACTCCGGGCGGCAGCACGGCAGGCTGAGCCGGAACGCCGGCGCGGAAGACGGCTTCCCGCCAGCCGTTCAGGGACGGGCTGTTCATCCAGTACCCGTGTGCCTCGTCCGCGGCGGCGGAAGAACACCCCGCCACGGCGGCGGCCAGCAGGACATGGAGGAAAGAGGCGGCCATACGGAAGAAACGGTTACATCCTGTCCGGGAGCTGGATGCCCAGCAGGCCCAGCCCGTGCTTCAGCGTGCGTGCGGTCAGCTCGCACAGGGCCAGGCGGGAGTGCCGCACCGTCCCTTCCGACTTCAGGACCGGGCACGCCTCATAGAAGGAATGGAAAGCCCTGGCCAGGTCAAACAGGTAGGCGGCCAGCATGTTCGGACGGCAGTCGTCCAGCACCTGCGGCACCACTTCCCCGTAGCGGGCCAGAAGCCGGGCCAGATGGATTTCCGCGTCTTCCGAAAGCTGAATGGGGGCGGACCAGTCCAAAGGCCCGCCGTCCAGCTTGCGGAAGATGGAGCGGACGCGCACGTAGGAGTTCTGGAGGTACGGGGCCGTATCTCCCTGAAGGGCCAGCATCTTGTCCCAGTTGAAAACGTAATCCGTCATGCGGTTCTGGGAAAGCTCCGCAAACTTCACGGCGCCTATGCCCACCACTTCCGCCACGCGCTTCTTTTCCTCCTCCGGCATGTCCGGGCTCTTCTCCTCCACCACGCGGGCCGCGCGTTCAATGGCTTCATCCAGCACATCCTGAAGGGAAACCGTATCCCCGGAGCGCGTCTTAAACGGCTTGCGGTCATCCCCCAGAATGGAGCCGAACGCGATGTGCCGGTAGTCCCCGTCCATGCCGCGGCGGCGCTGCGTGGAGAAAATCTGCCTGAAATGCAGAGCCTGCGGGGCGCCCACCACGTACCAGATGGAATCCGCGCCCCACGTCTTGATGCGGTGGTCCAGCGTCGCGAGGTCCGTGGTGGCGTACAGGAAGCCTCCGTCCGCTTTCCGGATAATGCAGGGGTTGGCGCGCCATTCCCCCTTGTCCTGCACAAGGAAGGGGTCTTCATTGGGAGGCACGGAACCGTCGGAAAACACGCAGATGGCGCCGTCGCTCTCCCGGGCCATTCCGGCGGCGATCATGCCGTCCACCAGCGGGGCCAGGGCATCATTGTAAAAGCTTTCCCCCAGCCAGTAATCAAAATGGATGTCAAGCTGGTCGTAAATCTTGGAAAGGCCGGATTTGGAAACTTCCACGCAGCGTTTCCAGATGGCCAGGTTTTCCCCGTCCCCGGCCTGGAGCTTCACCAGTTCCGCCTTGCAGGTATCCAGCAGTTCCGGCTTTTCCTTGCACATCAGGTTCACATCCTTGTACACCCGCAGCAACTCGTCAATGGGGTTGGCGGCCAGCGCCTGTTCATCCAGAATATTCTTCCAGCCCCACAGAATCATGCCGAACTGGGTCCCCCAGTCACCAATGTGGTTGTCCGTAATCACATGGTGCCCCACGAAGCGGGCCACGCGGGAAAGGGCGTCACCAATGATGGTGGAGCGGATGTGGCCCACATGCATCGGCTTGGCGACGTTGGGAGCGGAAAAGTCAATGACAATGGTTTTGGGGTCCTGCACTTTTTCCACCCCCAGCCGGTCATCCGCCAGCATGGCCAGCAGGCGCGCTGCGTAAAATTCCGGCCTGATGCGGAAATTGATAAATCCGGGCCCGGCAATCTCCAGGGAGCACACGGCATCCTGCCCTATCCGGTCCGCCACCTGCTGGGCGAGCGCGCGGGGATTCGTGCGGCACCGCTTGGCAAGCACCATGGCGGCGTTGCTCTGGTAATCCCCGAACCGCAAATCGGCGGAGGGCGTCACCGAGGCGTGAAAATCAGCGGGAAGCTCCTCCCCCAACACCGCTTTTAACGCGGAGGACAACTTTTCTTCAAGAATTCCGGGTATGGTCATGTCTGTCCAGATGAACGGACATTCCACCGCCGTAGTCAAGGCGCAACTGTCATCAAGACATACCTTTTCCGGTAAAAACAACAGGACGGAGATGACATCCCCGTCCCAGCCGGCGAACCGGACGCCCGGCGCCCGAATCCGCCTTTCACTTCAGTGGGCGCTTCCCTAGAAGGAGCGCATTCTGGAAGTCTTCAGCCACGCTTCCAGTTTCCTGGAGGCCCTGGCCTCCCTTTCCCGTTTCTTTTCCGGCACGGACTTTCCGGAGAAAGCCTTCGCCAAAACCGATGCCAGTTTTCTTTTCATTTTCATCTTATTGATATTACAGGTTTTGTTCCTCCGTATGCGGGGCTTTGGGGAATCTTCCCGTGCCCCCCTCCGGGGAACACCTCCTACATACTGTACCAGGTAAGTTTAGTCCATAAGAAAACCAGGCATTCCTTGTCATACTTGATACAATAAGATATAAGACGTTAATCAGGAGAATCTCACCAAACGATACGCTGCCCGGGTGCCAAACAGATCCGCGCCCCATAATTTTCCGCTGAGGCGCCGGAAAGGCATTACAGGAAAAGAGCTTCCCGCTTCATTCCCCCCTGAAATCATGTTTCTCCGCCTTCCACAGGAACATGCGCCGGTACAGGTGGTATTCCGTCACACAGAGGATGGGCATGCCGATGACGCCGATGAACGGCAACAGGCGAAACAAATGGCGGCACAGGAAAAGCACCACCATCAGGAAGCTTTCCCGGTATACGGTCATGTACAGGGAATACGGATTAATGAGCGTTCTCTTGTACAGGGAGGAAGCCAGCAGCGGCCCCAAAATGGGAATCACCCCCAGCACGACCACGGCAGCGAAGGTCCATCCCCTGCGGCGGCCAATATACGCATCATACCGGTCCACGGACTCCTCCCCCTGGAGCACCGCCCTGCCGCAGGCGGGGCAGCTCTGGTCAAGAGATGGCTCACGAAGCGGCTGCCCGCAGTAAAAACACCGCCGGTAGCTGCGGAGAACTTCCTCATGCCTTTTCCATCCGGAGGGAGGAACCACGGTGCGCAGCCTGGAATATCCTATCCAGTTCAGAGCGCGTGGGGACGGATTGGACGTGCCGCACTCCGGACAGTGCAGGCCGCACGGGTACATCATGGAGCCGCACTTGGAACAGAAAATGCGGTGGGCATATTCCCGGCGGCGGCAAAAAATGAAGAAGGCCCAAAGCCCCAGCCCTCCCAGCAGGGCCAGGATAATCGCTATTCCCGGGTACAGAAGGGAATAAGCAACCAGGTATTCCGACCAGGAATGATCCGACTGGTGCATGAGGGATTCCGGACCGATGGGATTTTGCGCCACATCCGGAAGCTGGCTTACATATTTTTCACCCATGTCCCTCAGAGGCCCCGCGGGAAGCCATTGTTGTATGGGGATGGGTTCTTTCATGACTGGACATGCAAAGTTCGCAATAAAAACAGCATTTCCCGGAGGCTGTCAGAAAAACGGCGGCGTTCAGCATAGGATGTCTCCGCCGGAATAGGTAGGGGAAAATAGGCCATGCCGGAAAATTCCGCAGGAAATGGGGAGGAGGCCCTTTTCATCCGACGCTTTTCCGTGTAATATTCCTGACATGCCGACTCTCCGCCAAGCCTCTAAGGACGACATCACGCTGATCCATGAACTGGCCAGCCAGGCTTTTCCGGCCACTTACCGAAACCTCCTTTCCAGAGAGCAGATGGATTTCATGATGGACTGGATGTATTCCCCCGCCAACCTGGAAAAACAGATGGAGGAGGGGCACGTGTACTTCATCGTCTCCCATGAAGGCAGGGACTGCGGCTACCTGTCCGTCCAGCCGGAAGGCCCCGGCGTCTTCCATTTGCAGAAAATCTACGTTCTGCCCGGCTTCCAGGGCCTGCACATCGGAAGCTTTCTGTTCCGCCACGCCATCAGCTACATCAGAAGCATCCACCCGGAACCGTGCCTAATGCGCCTGAATGTGAACCGTTATAACACCCGGGCGGTGGAATTTTATCAGCGCATGGGCATGCGGGAACTGGAACGCGGGGATTTCCACATCGGACACGGGTATTATATGACAGACTACATTATGGGACTGGATATTGCCTGAAACGCCTCTCCCTCAGAAAAAACTGTCAAGTCTTTCCCGGCCGGGAGCGGCCCCGGAGCCCGCCCTGCATCGCCAGCATGCCACATCTGCAGGAATTGCAGGAAAAATTCCAGTCCAAGGGCTTTACCGTCATAGGCAGCCACTGCCAGATTCCGTCCCCCAGGGTCAAACAGTTCCTGGAAGAAAAGAAAATCACTTTCCCCATTTACCAGAGTCTGAGCATTCCGGAGGCCCCCTGCCCGGGCGGACTGCCGCATGCCGTTCTGATTGGAGCCAACGGGAAAGTCGTGGCCAAGAGCTATCCTCCCCAGCTCTATGACCTGGTGAAAAAGGAAGTGATGAAGATAGAACGCGGCCTTCCTATTCTGGAAGGCTCCCGGGAAATAACCTTTCCCTCAAGCAGCCATTTCCTGCCGGCAGGCGTCTAAGGGCGCCTGCTTCTTTTCTCACCGGACGCCTTTTTCTTCTTCCCCTCCGGAACCGCCGGAGCAGCCAGAACGGAGCATGTCTCCCTGACAAGGGAGGAGATGGCCCGGTCATCGTCCAGCTCCGTCACCAGGAAATGCGGCCTGGCGCCGGGATAGGGACAGCCCTGCTCCTGTTGCGGAAACATCTTCAACCCCGGCTCCGTTATCTTGACATACAACTGGTTGTCACATACCAAACCGAAGAATGTCCGGCCGCAGTACAATCCGTAGTCCCCAAACATTTTTCTGAAGGAAATATCCCCGGCATGCCGGAGCTGGAAACAAATATACTCTACTACATCCGGGGAAGAAGCCATGCCGGACTCTCTCATGCCTCCCCCGCCCGCTGCAAGAAGCAAATGACAGCCGGGAAGGCCGACGGCAGGAACGAGGCATCCCCGTTATTGACGGGAAAAGGCGCAGCATGCCCCACGGAGTCATGACGGACGGCATCCATGCCGCCGCGGCCGCTCCGTACTCCCGACCCTGCCCGGCAAGCCACGAACGGCGGCGATTCCGTCCGCACAGAGCCATTCTTATGATTGCCGTGACGAATCTTTTTATTCATGATGCCCATGAATCTTCCATGACCGCCGCGTCCGACATCCTCAGGGAACCAGCCTTCATCTCCCGTCAGGAAGCCCCCTCCCTTATGGAAGGGGCCGGAACCTGCCAGACGGAAGACGGCGATCAAAACACCTCCGCGAACCGTCCGGGAAACCATAAGGCCATGGGGAAGAAAGGCCTTGCGGAGAAACGGAAAACACCCCGACCGCGGAGCGGGCGCGTCATCCTGCTCAACGGAGCCTCCAGCTCGGGAAAAAGCACGTTGGCCCGGAACTTGCGGCTCCTGCTGAAAGAGGAAGCCATGATTTTCTCCATGGACGATTATCTGGCCATGAGCCGGGGAAAGCATGAAACCGCCCTGGATGCCGTCAGGGAATCCGGCCTGCCCTTCATTGAATCTTTCCACGCCGCCATTGCAGAGGCGGCCCGGAAAGGCGCCCTGGTCATCGTGGACCACGTCATCGGCGAATCCCCCCGCTGGATTCAGGACCTCCTGAACCGCCTGGACGGCATCTCCCGTATCCTGGTCAGGGTGGAATGCCGTCAGGATGTTCTGCTGGAGCGCGAGCGGCGCCGCACTGACCGGACCCCAGCCCCGGCTCATGCCCAGCGCCAGCACGCGGGCATCCACCGCCATTTCCCGCATGATTTCTCCATAGACACTTCCGAAGACGCTCCCCGAAAATGCGCCATGCGGCTCATCAGCCTCCTGCCGGGAGAATTCCTGCCCTGATGCCGCGGGAACAGGCGGCAGCCTCCCAATTGGGAAAACGGGCTGTTCCCGCAAACATGCCGGAAAGACATGAATAGGACTTTACAGAACCGCCTTCGTTACGGTAGCCTGTGCCCGCGCTTGTTGCATGGAGAGATGGCAGAGCGGTTTAATGCAGCGGTCTTGAAAACCGCCGTGGGGCAACCCACCGTGGGTTCGAATCCCACTCTCTCCGCCAAACTTCTTTAATGCCGGGCACAAGCCATGCCTGTTTTCGCGGAACAGAAAAAGGCAGACGAATACGGCGACCGCCCCGGCATTCCCGGAACGGCCTGAGTGTCTTATCGCTCCTTCCTCCCTCCTAAGACTCTCCATCCAGCTCCCGGCGGATGTATTCCGCCGTGGGAGAGTCTTTTTTGGCTATCTGTTCCGGCGTGCCTTCCGCCACGATGGTTCCTCCGGCATCGCCGGGGCCGGGGCCCATGTCGATGACGTAGTCCGCCTCCGCCATGATTTCCGTGTTATGTTCAATGACGATGACGGTGTTTCCCTGGTCCGCCAAACGGTGCAGCACGTCAATGAGCAGCCGTACGTCCCGCGGATGCAGGCCGATGGAGGGTTCTTCAATCAGGTACAGGTCTCCGGGCAGTTCCCTGCCTTTCATCAGGGCGTTCCGGCTGACGCGCCGGCCCTTGATGAGTTCCGTCACCAGCTTGAGCCGCTGGGCCTCCCCGCCGGAAAGCGTGTTGGAGGCCTGCCCCAGCGTCAGATAGCCCAGGCCGGTTTCCGACAGCAGTTTGAGGGGATCCGAGATGCGGGGCTGGCTTTCAAAAAATTCCGCCGCTTCCGCAAAGTCCATCTGAAGCACGTCCGCAATGGTCTTCCCCTTGTACCTTACGGTCAGGGTTGCGGCGTTGTAGCGTTTACCCCGGCAGGTCTCGCACGGCACATAGCAGGGGGGCAGGAAGTCCATTTCCAGCTTTTGCATGCCCGTACCCTTGCAGGATTCACAGTTGCCCTGCCCCGTATTGAAGGAGAAGCGGCCGCGGTCAAAGCCCAGCCTGCGGGCGTCAGCCGTCTGCGCGAACAGGGTCCGGATGTCGTCCAGGAAACCCACATAGGTGGCCGGGGTGGAACGGGGCGTTTTGCCAATGGGGCTCTGGTCCACGCCGTACACCATGCGGATGGAGTCAAAGCCGGAAGAGGTTTTCCATAATTTTCTCTGGTCCCTCGTGAGCTTGTCGCCGATGGCCTGGCGCGCAGCCAGACGGATGGTTCCCGTCATCAGGGAGGTTTTCCCCGCACCGGATACGCCGGTAAGCACCGTCAGCCGTCCCTTGGGAATGGCCGCGTTCACGTCCTTCAGGTTGTGCAGGCGGCAGCCCTCCACGCGCAGCCACGCGGATTCATCCTTTTTGGAAGGAATCCTGCGCCTTTTCCCGCGGTAGGGGTGCCTGGGCTTATGGTGCAGGGCCGCGCCCGTGACGGAGTCCGGCATGGCGGCCAGTTCCTCAAAGGTGCCCTGGGCCATGATTCTGCCGCCGTGGATGCCGGCTCCCGGCCCCATGTCCACAATATGGTCCGCGCGCCTCATGGTATCTTCATCATGTTCCACCACCAGCAGGGTGTTGCCCCGGCGTTTGAGTTCATCCAGCGTGCCCAGCAGCAATTCGTTGTCCCGCGGATGCAGGCCGATGGTCGGTTCATCCAGCACGTACAGCACGCCGCGGAGGTGGGAGCCCAGCTGGGAAGCCAGGCGGATGCGCTGGGTTTCCCCGCCGGAGAGCGTCGTGGCGCTCCGGTCCAGGGAAAGGTAGCCCAGCCCCACCCGCTGGAGAAAGTCGAGGCGCTGCGTGATTTCCGCCACGACGTCACGGGCAATGAGCGCTTCCTCCCGTTCAAATCGCCACCCTTTGACCAGTTCCGCGGCGGCCACGGCAGGCAGGGAGGCAATGTCACCGGGAGTCACGCCCTGAAGCCGCACGGAGCGGGCAAATTCATTCAACCGCACGCCCCGGCAGGCAGGGCAGGTTGTTATTCCCTTGTCATCGTCCGCCCGCCGCGCCAGTTCCCTGTCATATTTCAATTCGGCTTCCAGCAGGGATTGCGCCTGGTCTTCCTTTACTTTCCCCTTGCCGACGATTCCATGCCCGCGGCATACGGGGCACCACCCGCGCGGAGAGTTGAAGGAGAACGTGTACGGTTCCAGTTCCGGGAAGGATTGCCCGCAGGAGGCGCATGCCAGCCTGGTGCCCATCAGTTCCGGACGGCCGGAGCCGGGCGGGAGCACTTGCAGAAACCCTTCCCCCATCTCCAGCGCGGCATGAACCGCCCCGGCAAGCTTTTCCAGCGGCCAGGAGGCCTCCGGACGTGCAACGACCAAGTCCAGGTCATGGCTGGAATAGCGGTCCAGCGGCTGGAATCCGCTCAGGGGAACCAGTTTGCCGTCCACCCACATTTCCTCATATCCCTTTCCTTCCGCCCAGCGGGCCAGGTCGGCGTAATGCCCCTTGCGCCCTCTGACGAGGGGGGCCAGCAACGCGAGCCCGCCATGTTTTTTCAGCTCCCTCGCCACCAGCTCCACCACTTCGGATTCCGACCTCTTGCCCACCGGAACGCCGCACTGCGGGCAGTAGGCCTGCCCCAGCTTGGCATACAGCAGACGCAAGAATTGCCAAATTTCCGTGACGGTTCCCACGGTGGATTTGGTGCCCCCGCGGGACATGTTCTGTTCAATAGCCACCGTAGGGGGCAATCCGGTCAGGCGGTCAATGTCCGGACTTTCCAGCTGTTCCGTGAATTGCCGGGCGTACGGGGACATGACGTCCATGAAACGCCGCTGCCCTTCCGCGAAAAAGATATCAAAAGCCAGGGAGCTCTTCCCGGAGCCGGAAAGCCCGGTCAGCACGGTCATTTCTCCCCGCGGCACGTCCAGGTCCACGTTTTTCAGGTTGTGGTGGCGCGCTCCCCGCAGGGCCATGACGCCTTCCGGTATATCCATGTCCGCGGAGTCCGGGACGGCGGCGTCCGCAGGGTCGTAAACGGAAGGGTTGCCTTCCAGCACATCCCTGAGGTATTTGCCCGTGTATCCCTTTCCGGCGGCTGCAATTTCCTCCGGCGTGCCCGTGGCCACCACATGGCCGCCTCCGGCGCCGCCCTCCGGCCCCAGGTCAATCACGTAGTCCGCGGATTTGATGAACTCCGGATTGTGTTCAATGACCAGCAGGGTATGCCCCTGCCCCACCAGTTCCCGGAACACGGCCAGCAGAACTTCAATGTCCGCAAAGTGAAGACCCGTTCCCGGCTCGTCCAGAATCAGCATCTTGGGGCTGTTCGCGCCGGAACCGATCTGGTCCAGCAGGATCTTAGCCAGCTTCAGGCGCTGGTTTTCACCGCCGGAAAGGGTATTCAGAGGCTGCCCCAGGGTCAGGTGCCCCAGCCCTACGCGCTGAAGCACGCCCAGCTTGGAAGCGATGCGGGAGGCTTTGGCCCCTTTTTCCGTGCTGAAGCATTCCAGCGCAGCCGCTACCGTCATGCCGAGCACGTCCGCAATATTCCTGCCGTCACGGTACACGCTCAGCACTTCGCTCCCGTACCGGGAGCCGCGGCACAGCGGACACTGCACGAAAATGTCGGAAAGAAACTGCATTTCCACCTTCTCACTCCCCATGCCCATGCAGCGCGGACACCGGCCGTCCCCGCTGTTGAAGGAGAAGAAACCGGGCTTCATGCCGCGCGCGCGGGCCGTCTCCGTTTCCGCGAAGAGGGAACGTATTTCTTCAAAAACTCCGGCATAAACGGCAGGGGTGGAGCGCGGGGTGCGGACGATGGGGCTCTGGTCCACCATCACCACCTCATCCAGATGTTCCCAGCCCTTGATGGACCTGACGTGGGCAGGTTCTTCCTCACATACGGCTCCTTTCTCCACCAGCGCGTTCAGGTAAAGAACATCGTGGGCCAGGGTGCTTTTCCCGGACCCGCTGACGCCTGTCAGGCAAGTAAAGACGCCCAAGGGCACTTTCACGTCCAGTTTGCGCAGGTTATGGCGCGTAGCGCCGGATACGGTCAAAAACCGGCGCGGCTTGCGCCTCTTTTTGGGCACCGCGATGCGTCGCCTGCCGGAAAGAAAAGCCCCCGTCAGGGATTCCGCAATTTCTCCAATCCGGGCAGGCTCCCCGGAATAAACCAGCCTTCCCCCTTCCCGTCCGGAACCGGGGCCCATGTCCACCAGGCAGTCCGCGGCGCGCATGACCGCTTCCTCATGCTCCACCACCACCAGGGTGTTCCCGCGCTTTTTGAGCCGGTTCATGGCGAAAATCAAACGGGACGTATCGCGGGGATGAAGTCCAACGGTAGGTTCATCCAGCACAAACAGCGTATCCGTCAGGGATGCGCCCAGACAGGTGGTCAGGCTCACGCGTTCAATTTCCCCTCCGGACAGGGACCGCGTGGAGCGGTCGGACGTCAGGTAGCCCAATCCCACTTCATTCAGATATTCCAGGCGGCTCCTGAGTTCCGCCACGGCATGTTTCAAGCCGGGGTCTTCATCCGCCCGCGGCGTCACGTACCTATCCACCCAGGCCAGCAGTTCATCCATGGGCATGCCGGAAAGTTCCGGCATACTTTTGCCGCCCACCTTGAATTGAAGGGCTTCCGGCCTCAGGCGCAAACCGTGGCAGGAGGGGCATTCCTGATATGTGCGGAAACGGCTCAGATACACCCGCACGTGCATCTTATGCGTGCGGCTTTCCAGATATTTGAAAAAGCCCGCAATGCCGTACCACAGCCCCTGTTCATACATTTCATCCGGGTCATCGCCATCACCGTACAGCAGCCAGTCCCGCTCCCATTGCTTCAAATCCTTCCACGGCACATCCAGACGGACTTTGCGGGCGTTTTTGCGCCAGCCGCGCATCAGGTCCCGCTTGCATTCGGAAAAGACTTTCCCGTCCCCCTCAAAAATATGGATGGCCCCGTCATGAACGCTGAGTTCCGGCTTGATGCACCGGTTGTAGTCAATCGTGATGACGCGCCCGTAGCCGCGGCATTCCGGGCACGCCCCCAGGGGGGAATTGAAAGAAAACAGGCCCGGCCGCGGCTCCATCAGCGGATGCCAGTCCCCGCGGAATTTCAAAACGGACAGCCAGACGCCGTCCACACGGGGAATCACATGGGCCACGCCGCCGCCCAGGCGCATGGCCGTTTCCAGCGCTTCCAGCCTGCGTTCCCTCTGGTCTTCCGTCAGCCTCACGCGGTCCTGAACCACCAGCAGCGGTTCTCCTTCCTCCAGCGTCCAATCCTCATCCTCCAGCCGGAGGGTCTCTCCATGCGCAAAAGCGCGCAAGTACCCCTGTGCCACCAGATTCCTTTTCAACGCGGGAAGATCCACAGATTCGGGCCGCGCCACCTCCAGGCAAACCATCACTTCCGTTCCGGCGGGGAAGTCCGCATGCAGTTTTTCATCAATGGTGCCCGGCGTTTCCGGCTTGATTTCCCGTCCTGTTTCCGGGTCAATGCCCACGGCCAGACGGGCGAAAACAAACTTCCAGTAATCATTCAGCCCCGTCATGGTCCCCACCGTGGAGCGGGATGTCCTGACGGAGTTGCGCTGATGCAGGGCGATGGCCGGAAGAATATTCTCTACGGCGTCCACGTCCGGCTTGTCCATGCGGTCCATGAACTGGCGCACGTACGGGGAAAAAGTTTCCATATAACGCCGCTGGCCTTCCGCGTACAGCGTGTGCATGGCCAGACTTGTTTTCCCCGAGCCGGAAGGTCCCGTCACCACCGTCAGCCGCCCTAGGGGAATATCCACATCCACATTCTGCAAATTATGCTCACGGGCGCCGCGGATGCGGATGCGCCCATCCTCGCAATGACTCATGGAGAAAGAATATTATTAATTTGGAATCATTCCAAGAGAAGCGCCTGTCATGAATCCGGGTTTCCGGCGGCGTCCAGCCAGGTCCAGCCTATTACGTCATCATCGGCACAAATGGAGGGCCGTGCTTGCATTTCTTCCGGCAGCCGCTAGTATTTTTCGATTCTTAGACCGCTGAAAGCGACTCTACCTCGTCAATTTTCAACAAGACAAAGATGATTAAGTGGATTCTAACCAAGATTGTCGGCACTAAAAACCAGCGTGAAGTGCGCCGTCTGCGCCCCATTGTGGAACAAATCGTTTCCATTGAAGAATCATGGAACGGCAAGGGACAGGAATTCCTGCTTGAGAAAACGAAGGAATGGCAGGGGTACCTCCATCGCTTCCTCCCCATGGATCTGCCCCCCGTGCGCATTGTGGAAGCCGCGCCCAGGGAAGAGCTGGAGGAAATAGCCGCCAAACTGAACGCCCGTTTTGAATCCCTGAAAGAAGAATTCGCTTCCCTCCCCACGGTGGAAGCCACCCCCGCCTCCATTGAAGAAGGGAAAGCCGCCTGGAACAACATCACGCCCCAGTTTGACAAGCTGCGCGAACGTTATCTGAACCAGATACTGCCGGAGGCCTTCGCCGCCGTCAAACACGGCGCCCGCCTGCTCTGCGGGGAAGAACGCGATATCTGCGGACAAAAACAGGTTTGGGACATGGTCCACTTTGACGTGCAGCTGCTGGGCGGCATTGCCCTGCACCGCGGCTACATTGCGGAAATGGCCACGGGGGAAGGGAAAACGCTTGTCGCCACCCTCCCCGTTTACCTGAACGCCCTGACCGGCATGGGCGTGCATGTGGTGACCGTGAACGATTACCTGGCGCGCCGCGACTCCGAATGGATGGGCATGCTCTTCCAGTTCCTAGGGCTGACTGTCGGCTGCATCCAGAGTATGATGCCCTCCCAGCTCCGCCGGGAACAATACGCCTGCGACATCACTTACGGCACCAACGCCGAATTCGGCTTTGACTACCTGCGCGACAACGGCATGGCAACCTCCAAGTCCGAACAGGTGCAGCGCGGGCACTACTTCTCCATTGTGGACGAAGTGGACTCCATCCTTATTGACGAGGCCCGCACCCCCCTCATCATTTCCGGCCCCGCGGTCGTCACCCGGGAACAGCAGTATGATACCCTGCGCCCCGCCATTGAACGCGTGGTAAAGGCCCAGACGGACCTTTGCAACGAACTGATGGCCCAGGCCCTGAAAGCCCAGGAGGAAGGCCGCACGGAAGAAGTGGGCCGCTGCCTGTTCAAGGTAAAAATGGGCCAGCCCCGCCACCGCGCCTTCCTGCGCGCCATGCAGGATCCCGAACTGCGCCGCATCGTGGAAAAATATGAACTGACTCTTTACCAGGATACCCGCAAGAAGGAACTCTACAAGCTGAAGGAGGAAATGTTCTTCACCGTGGATGAAAAAACCCACGACGCCGACCTGATGGAAAAAGGCAGGGAGGTCATCTCCCCCGGCCATCCGGAAGATTTCGTGTTGCCGGATCTGGGAACCGCCTTCGCGGAAATGGACGAAGACCCGCGCCTGACGGAAAAAGACAAACTGCGCCGCAAAAATGAACTGACCAAACAGCTTGACGAAACGGGAGCGCGCCTGCACACCACCTCCCAGCTGCTGAAGGCCTACTGCATTTACGAAAAAGACGTGGAATACGTCGTCAAGGAAGGCAAGGTCATCATCATCGACCAGAATACGGGCCGCGAAATGCCGGGACGCCGCTGGAGCGACGGTCTGCACCAGGCGGTGGAAGCCAAGGAAGGCGTGGAAGTGGAGCGTGAAAACCAGACGTACGCGACCATCACCATCCAGAACTACTTCCGCCTGTACAAAAAACTGGCGGGCATGACCGGCACGGCGGAAACGGAAGCCGCGGAATTCCATGATATTTACAAGCTGGACGTTCTTCCCATCCCGACCAACCGCCCCTGCATCCGCAAGGACCAGAATGACCTCATCTTCAAATCCCGCCGTGAAAAATTCAATGCGGTGGTCAACAAAATCCAGGAACTTCACGACAAAGGCCAGCCCATCCTGATAGGCACGGCCAGCGTGGACGCCTCCGAAACGCTCTCCCGCATGCTCAAGAGGGCCAAAATCCCCCATGAAGTGCTGAACGCCAAAAACCACCAGCGCGAAGCGGAAATCGTAGCGCAGGCCGGCAAGCGCGGAGCCGTCACCGTCTCCACCAACATGGCGGGCCGCGGCACGGACATCAAGCTGGGCGAAGGCGTCGCCGACCTCGGCGGCCTCTTCGTCCTGGGTACGGAACGCCATGAATCCCGCCGCATTGACCGCCAGCTGCGCGGCCGCTGTTCCCGCCAGGGGGACCCCGGCGCCTCACAGTTCTTCATCTCCTTTGAAGACGACCTGATGCGCAACTTCGGCGCGGCGGAACGCATGACCAAGATGATGGAACGCCTGGGCGTGGCCGACGGCGAAGCCCTGGAACACAGTTTCCTGAACAAATCCGTGGAATCCGCCCAGAAACGGGTGGAACAGCGCAACTACATGTGGCGCAAGCACGTGCTGGACTATGACGACGTGATGAACAAGCAGCGCGAAATCGTTTACGGATACCGAAATGAAGTGCTCTCCACGGAAAACCCGCGTGAAATGATTTACGATATTCTGGAAGAAGTAATCGCTACGCGCGCTCATGAATTCCTGGATCCGGATGCGGAAGGCGTCACCCACCCGGACGAATTGCTCGCCTGGATGAACGCATCCTTCCCGCTGGGACTCACGGCGGAGGCCGCCAAACTGGAAGAACGGCCCATAGACGACACCATCGCCTTCCTCACTGACAAGGTCAAGGCCACTTACGAAGACAAGGCCTCCCGCGAACGCCCGGAATACCTGGACCACATGGAACGCCAGATCATCCTGGGGGCCATTGACAAAATGTGGCAGGAACACCTGTACAACATGGACTCCCTGCGGGAAGGCGTGCGCCTCCGCGCCCAGGGGCAGAAAGACCCCCTGGTGGAATACAAATCGGAAGCCTACGATCTCTTCATCACCCTGATGGAAAGCATCAAGGGAGAAGCCATCAGCAACCTCTTCAAGAGCACCACCAACCTGGACGCCTTTGAGGACTTCCTGGCCAGCCTGCCCCAGTTCGAATCTTCCGACGAAAACCAGGAAGGCGGAACCAGCCTGCCTGAAATCGGTTTTGACGGCATGCCTTCGGACCTGCTCTCCGCCCTGAGGGAACAAGTCTCCCGGGCACGTGAACAACAAGCCGCCCAGCAGGCGGAACCGGAACAGGCCCCGGCCGTCATTTCCGACGCCACTACCATTGGGGAAGGTTACAAACCCGCCGTGGCGGAACCCAAACTGGTCATGCCCAAGCGCAAGGTCAGCGTCGTCCTCCGCAGGGAGGAAGCCCCCCAGGCGCCGGCGGCAACACCCTCCTCCGGAGACGGGGAAGAAACTGCCGTTACTCTGGACTCCCAGGACTTCGCGGAAACCATGGACAACCGGGATTCCGCGGATACCCGCACATTCTAAAAACGCCACGCATCATTTACAGGCCGGGGAGAAGCGGATATTCCCGTTCCCCCCGGCCCCAAGCTTCCGGTCCGCCTTGGCTACGCTCCCGCTCAACAAATCCGCCAATGTCCGTTCCGTGCTGGAGTATGTTCCGTACTTCAGGGATAAAATCTTTGCCGTGCATGTGGAACGCCCCCTGGTGGATTCCAGGGAATTGGTGGACGCTTTGCTGGATCTGGACGTACTGCAGGAAATAGGCGTCAGGCCCGTTCTGATTGTGGAAGGGGCGGATGCCTCCGCGCTGTACGAACACACGCGCGTCTGTGAAATGCGCTCCGCCCTGGTGGAAGCGCCGTTGAAAGGCGGCCAGCTTGTCCGGGAAAGAGTCCGGGAAATCCTGGGGCGCCACCAGATTCCCGTGGTGGCTTCCGGCCGTTCCGGCTCTTTTGACCCGGAATCCGTCCATATGGCCTTCAGCCTGGGGGCCTCCAAATACATCGCCCTGCTCAATGACCACAAGGTTCCGTCTCTGGACGGCCGCCCCATTGCCGCCATTCTGGAATCGGAAGTAGCGGGGCTGGCAGGAAACGTGACCCACCGCGAACTGCTTGACCAGGCGGCGGAAGCCTGCCGGGCGGGAATCCCCCGCGTGCATCTGCTGGACGGAAAAATGCGCGGCGTGCTGGTGGAGGAACTCTTCTCTGAAGAAGGCGTAGGCACCATGGTCCACACGGACTCCTACCGGGAAATACGCCCGCTGAAGGAAGAAGACATTCCGGAGCTCCTCTCCATGATCGCCCGTTCCGTGGTGGACTCCAAACTGGTCAACCGGAATTACGAAGACATCGCCGCCAGGATGGACAGTTACTACGTACTGACCCTGGACGACAGCATCGTGGGCTGCGTTGCCGTTTATCCCTACCCGGAACACCACAGTGCGGAACTGGGCTGCCTGTATATCAAGCACCGCCATGAAGGCCGCGGCTACGGCCGCGCATTATGTGAATTCGCCAAAAGGAAAGCGGAGGAAATGGGCATGGACTTCATCTTCGCCCTCTCCCAAAGCGCCGTCCATTACTTCCGGGACCGCATGCATTACGCGGAATTTTCCCGCGACAGCCTGCCTCCGGAACGTCTGCGCACCCTGGAACTCAGCGGTCGCAAATCCGGGGTTTTTGGCCTCAGATTGAAATAAGAAACCGGCCGCATGCCGCGCGCGCCTTTTTTGAACCTGTTTTCTCTGGAAGGAAAGCAGGCGGTGACAAGCCCATGCTCTTTTTTATTATTCAACTGCAAGACGGGAAAGAAATTTTAGAAAATATCCCTAACTCGCATTCATTACAGAATTGCAACAACTCTTGATATTCCAGAACCAGCGGCCAGGATGGAAATCCTGCACATCTCACCAAATAGCAAGCCCCTTAAATCCAATGATTTAAGGGGCTTTAAAATGGTAGCAGGGAGGTGATTTGAACACCCGACCAAAGGCTTATGAGTCCTCTGCTCTACCACTGAGCTACCCTGCCGTTAAGTGGTTGATGCCGTAAGGCGGGGAAATATTTAGCCCGGATTGGAAAGAATGTCCAGATTTTTTTATGGATCAGGAGCATTTTATCACGGCAACCCGCTTTTCCCTTCAGGTAAATTATTACTGATGAATCATTTTTTCCACTCATCCGTTTCACACGGCCTGCGTCCCAGGCCGTTTCCCGCATACGGGCATTTACGGCGCGGGGCATTATGATGCCTCCAGCCCCATGCCACTGACAGAGCGGGACAGGAAATAGAGGCCCATAAAGATTTTCGGGTCCACCACTTTTCCCTGTTCCATCTGCTCCATCAGCCAGCCATGCACCAGAGGAAGCGGAATGCGGTGCACCGTAATATTTTCATGAGCCACACCTCCTCCTTCCGATATTCGATGCAGGCCTTCCGCCAGATAGAAAGATACCATTTCCGTAGTCAATCCTGGAGAGGAAGGCCCCGCAAGAAGATACGTCCAGGAATCCGCACGGTATCCGGTTTCCTCTTCCAATTCACGCCGGGCGGATTGCAGCGTGCCTTCCTCCCCTTCATCCCCGGAAATCCCCGCGGGCAGTCCGACTGTCCGGGCATGCAGGGGAACGCGGTATTCTTCCACCAGCAGCAGTTCTCCTTCTTTCGTCACGGCCACAATCATGACGGCTCCAGTGGCATTAACCCGGCGCACGTATTCCCACCTTCCTTCTTTCAGGAGTTCCAGAAATTTCCCCCGGCAAAGAGACAGGCATGCTTCCTCTGGCTGTTCCATTTGTTCCATGATGCAACCCACGTTAGGTTCCCGGCCGGCCGTTGTCAACCATGCGGACCGCCTCCCTTCCGCATCTTCCCGGGCAATTCCGCTCCGGTTCCTGTAAGTGGTTGATTTCCGGCGGCGTAATCATGCCCTTTTCGTCACCCGGCCCAGTAACAACATAATAACATATTGATAATAAGCAATTCACAACGTCATGCAGAAAATATACTCAGGAGTACTAAATTATCGGAGGAAGCAAGAACAAAATATTTTTTCATGTGGAACCCCCGTGGAACGTAGAGCCGCGGAACGATGACTCGCGCTGTTTCAAAAAGATATTTTTTCCTCAGACGCAAATCAGTAATTTGGCGCTCCCGTCAACCGGGGTGTCGGACTGAAAGCGGATGAGTTCGCCTTCTCCACCCCGACGAACGCCACGAGCTGTCACGGCTGCGGAGGAACCTGATACGGTTCCATCCGCAGCGCGGCCTCGTAGCGGGACGGAACGCCTTACGGCTATTTCTAACCAGCAACATCTTTTATTTCCAATAACAATGACGCCGCCATCAGAACTGTCTGCCACCTGGTCCAGAATCACGGGAGCCCTGCAAACAATCATGTCCCCGGAGGTGTATGGATTGTGGTTTCCCAAGTTTTCCCTGCTGGAGGATTCAGGGAAGGCTTTGACGCTGATGTGCGACGATCCTATGGCCGCCCTCTGGGTAGAAAACAGCTATACGCCGGAGCTGAAGCAGGCCGCCATGCTGGCTCTGGGCACGGAACGCCAGATCAAGTTCGTCTGCACGGATGAAGTGGCTTCCATGCCCGCTGCAGAAGGCCAGCCGCAAAAGGCCTCCTCCCGGGCCAAAACGCCGCAGGCGGCGGATTCCCCGGCCGCACCGGTCAAAAAACAGCGCACCCCGGCAGCCAGGGCATGCCTGAATGATTTATATACGTTTGATTCGTTCGTGGTTTATGAGGACAGCCGCTTCGCGTATCAGGCCGGGCTGTCCGCCGCCCAGTCGGAACGGCCCCTGTTCAATCCGCTTTTCCTGTACGGAAAATCCGGCGTAGGTAAAACCCATCTGCTCCAGGCCATCGGCCATGAAGTGCTCCATCAGGATTCATCCACCAATGTGGTGTACGTCACGGGCGAACAGTTCGCCAATGAATTTATTGACGCTTCCCGAACCCAAAACGGACAAAGCTTCACCAAACTGCGCCGCAAATACCGCAAGGCTGACGTCCTGCTGGTGGACGATGTGCAATTTATCTCCGGCAAGGAAAAAACGGTGGAAGAATTCCTGCATACGTTTGACGAACTGTTCCATGCCCACAAAACCATCGTGATTTGCGCGGATGCCGCCGCATGCGACATTTCCAATCTGGACCCCCGGCTGGCGGCGCGCCTGGAATCCGGCCTTACGGTAGAATTGAACCTTCCGGACGACAACGCACGGCTGGAAATCCTGCGCAGCAAGCGCGACCGGGCCGGCATGAACGTCTCCGACGAAATTCTGGAGTTTCTGGCCAGCCGCATCCAGAAGAGCGTGCGCCGTCTAGAAGGCGCGCTGCTCCGTGTGGCCACCTTTACTTCCCTGTCCGGAGACATGCCTGATATCGCCAAAATCGAGCAGCTTCTACGCGACATCCTGCGGGAAGAAACAAGCCGCATCCTGACCGTGGATTCCATCCAGAAGCGCGTGGCGGATTTTTACGAACTCAAGGTGAGCGATCTGACCGGCAAGCGCCGCCCCAACAGCATCGCCTTTCCGCGCCAGATCGCCATGTACTTGAGCCGCCGCCTGACGGAACGCTCCCTGAAAGATATCGGCCAGGCATTCGGCGGCCGGGACCACGGCACCGTCATTCATGCGAACAAGCTGGTAGCCTCCCGTATGGAAGAGGATGTGCGCGTGAGGGACATCGTCCAGAGGCTGGAAGAAGAGCTGAGGGATTGATTTCCCTTCTCTTCGTTCCCTGCCGGCCAGGCGGGAAAAGCTCCGCCCCCGTTTAGCCCCCATGGCTTTTCAAACGGAAGAAGCGCTTCCGCGGCGCGGGGGAGAATAAGCTTGAGGCGAAAGCGGTTTGGATTAGAATCACCCTGTTCCCATTGATTCCATGATCCACGCCGACCAGCTTTCCAAAGAGTTTGGCCGCTTTCAAGCGGTAAAGAATGCCTCCTTCCAGATTGAAAAGGGGGAAATCGTAGGGTTCCTGGGGCCGAACGGCGCAGGCAAAACCACGACTTTGCGCATGCTGACCGGCTATCTGCCCCCCACTTCCGGCACAGCCACGATTGCGGGGTTCGACATTGTGAAAAATCCCCTGGAGGCTCGCAAACATCTGGGTTATCTGCCGGAACACGTGCCTCTTTACGACGATCAGCGCGTCACGGAATACCTGAAATTCCGCGCCAGGCTTAAAGGCATTTCTTCCAAGCAGATCTGGCCTGCCGTCTCCAAGGTTGTAGAACAATGCGGCCTGGATCCCGTGCGCCGCAAGATGATCCGCACCCTTTCCAAAGGCTACCGCCAGCGCGTAGGCCTGGCGGACGCCCTGCTGGGGGAACCGGACCTGCTGATCCTTGACGAGCCCACCAACGGTCTTGACCCCAACCAGATACGCCAGATACGCGAGCTGATCAAAGGCCTGGCGGCCAACCACACCATTATTCTTTCCACCCACATTCTCAGTGAGGTGGAAATGATTTGCAACAAGGTCATTATCATTGACCAGGGGACTATCAAGGCGGCGGATACCCCCACCAACCTGACGGCCAACCTCCGGGCAGCCGGCAAGATTACGCTGGAATTCCGGGGAGACCTGGCGCTGATTACACGGAAACTGGAAAATCTGGAACATGTGAAGAAGGTCATCCATGAAGGAACGGACGCCGACGGCTGGCATACGCTGACCGTACGCGCGGAGGCCGGAACGGATACCCGTGAAAAGGCCGCGCGCCTCCTTGCGGAACAGGGATGCCCCCTGCGCCATATTTACCGCCACACCCCCACGCTGGAAGAAGTGTTCGTGGAAATGACCCGCAAAGATTAACCCCCATTTTTCCATCCCCGCCCATCCACCACCTCCCATTTCCCTTTTCTCCCCATGTCTCCAGTACTTACCATTTTCAGAAAAGAACTCAGAAGCTACGTAATGACTCCGTACGGATGGGTTATCCTGGCTTTCGTCATGGCCCTTCAGAGCGTCTCCCTGTCCGGCACGCTGAAGGCTTTTCAACTGGCCCCACAGAAGGAAGGCATCCTGTTCTTCATCCTGCATTCCCCCATGTTCTGGTTTTACTTCCTGTTCATCTTCCCGCTGCTCACCATGCGCTCCCTGGCGGAGGAAGAAAAGACGGGAACGCTGGAATCCCTGCTTACCACGCCCATCAAGACATGGCAGGTGGTCCTGGGAAAATACTTCTCCGCGTACGCCTTTTACATCATCCTGTGGCTGCCCATGCTTCTCTACCCCACCCTGGCGGACTGGTCCAACCTGATTGTGCAGTGGATTTACGGATATGACGCGGGCATGGTTCTTCCCTACCGCCTTGCGGACTGGGCCGGGGCATACGCCATACTGCTGCTGATCGGCGCCTGGTTCACGGCCATTGGCATTTTCGCCTCCTCCATGACGGGCAGCCAGATTATTTCCGGCATCATCACCATCGGCCTGCTGGTTCTGATTTTCTTCATGGGGCTGATTCCCGTGGTGTGGGGGGAATTCCCCGCAGCGGGGATTTTCCACTACATGTCCTGCTCGGAACATCTGGACCGCTTTTCCGCCGGGCTGGTTGACACGCGCCCCGTCGTATTTTACCTGACCATGACAGTCCTGACGCTGGCCGTCACCATCCGCATCATTGACCACCGCCGCTGGAAACACTGATTCATCCCGCCTTCACCCCTTTTCATTTTTATCTATGAGCGAAACACCAGACACCCCCACCGCGGCCGCGGAAGCCTCCCAGCCCGCCGCCCGCAAGGTCAAACGCCCCTGGATGACCTGGATCAAGCTTTTCCTGCTGTTCCTTATCGTCGTATGCCTGAATTACGTGGGCTGCCACGAGTATTACCGCCGGGACCTGACGGAAGACCAGCGTTATGAAATATCCCGCCAGAGCATCAACATGCTCCAGTCTCCGGAAATCCAGAAGCGCAAAACACCCGTCAAAATCACGTTCGCTTTCCTGCGCACCACGCAAAACTACACCCGCATGCGTTCTCTGCTTGAGGAGTACGAACGTTATTCCAACGGCAAAGTGAAGGTGGAGTACGTGGATCCCCTCCGCCAGCCGAACAAGGCACGTGAAATCTCCAATATCTACGGAATTGAATTCAAGAAGAACCTGGTCATCATTGATGCCCGGGAAGATACGGAAAAAGCGCTCAAAACGTTTGAAGGCACCCAGGCAGACGCCGCCCACGTGCGCATCCTGCCTGGAGACGCCTTCGTAGTGTACGCCCCCGGGCCGGACGGCAAAAGCATGAAGGCGGTGGCCCTCCAGATTGAGGATATGATGACTGCCGGCATTTACGGGGCGGCCAACGGCGAACCGCGTAAAATCTATATCGCGGCGGACAAGAGCAACTTCAACGAGGCCCTGAGCAACAACCAGGAGGAAAGCATCTTCACGACGCTGGGCAAAATCTGCCGTTCCGTCAACCTGCAGCTTGTGCCCATCCGCATGAGCGGTCTGGAAGAGATTCCGGAAGATGCCGCGGGATTTATGATCATCGGTTCCAAATATGATCTGTCCCCGCAGGAGGCGGAAGTGCTCCAGCGGTACTGGGCGCGCCCGAACGCCGCCATCCTGATCATGCTGGAACCCCGGAATGACATCCCCAGACAGCTCTACCGCTTTCTCCGCGAACAGGGGCTGCGGCCCCAGAATGACCGCGTGATGCTCCGCAACAGGGGCAACCGTTCCGTTTTTGAAATTAACTCCATTTTCGCCCCCTCCCTGAATTGCACCCGTGAATTCTGGAATTCCAGCACCGGACTGGAAGGGGAGAGCATCTCCCTTATCCTGGATTCCGACAACGCGGCCATGGAACAGAAGCGCATTACGCCGTATCCCCTTCTGGTAACCACGGAGGATTATTATGGAGAAACCAAATACAACCAGTTCCCAGCCAAATTCGACGCGAGGGAAGACAATCCGGGGCCTCTGATGATCGGCGCGGCCCTCATCCGGGGGAATGCCGGGGACGTGAACCAGAACAAGACTACCGGGCGCCTGGTTCTGCTTGGCAATACGGACCTGCTTCAGCCCCGGCAAATCAAACCGGAACAAAGGGATTTCATGCGTACGATGATCGGCTGGATGACGGACCGTGAAGAATTGCGCGGCCTCGGCTCCCGCCATGACCTGACCGTCAAGCTGAATCTGGACCGCAATGCCCTGGGCGTTTTGGAACTCCTGACGAATATCGGCCTCCCCCTGCTGGCGCTGCTGATCGCCCTGATTATCTGGAACACGCGCCGTCATTAACCCCATCCACGCCCATTACCGGAAGCACATGCGCACATTCCGCTTTATCCTTCTCATCCTCATCGCCCTCGCTTCTGTCGGCGCGGCGGTGCTCCTCACCATTGACGGCAACCTGTCCCGCATCATCGGGCGCACCGCTTTCAGTTCCGGAGAACGGCTTTTCCCGTACACCCGGGAAGAAATGAACGAGGTTTCCTGGATGCGCATCAATTGCGTGGGGGATGTCGCGGAATTCCGCCGCAAACCCAACGGCGTCTGGTGGTGCGAAAAGCCCTGGAACGACCGTATGGATCCTCGCGCGGCGGCGGCCATTCTCCAGTACACGTACTCCACCAGCATCGTGGACGCATTGCCCCTGCACAAGATTGATTCCGCCTCCCTGAAGGAATTCGGCGTGAAGACCACTCCCGTTACCATCACTCTCAAGGAAATGAGCGACGACGGAAAGCGTTCCTCCACCGTGGCGCGCTATACGCTGGGTTCCCCGGCGCCCTGGCTGGTGGACGATCCGGAAAACAAGACCACGGATGACACCACCTATATGCAGACGGATTTCTACGGACGGGACACCCGCATTCTGGTGGGCACCGGGAACATCCTCCCTCTGTTCAAGTCCGGCATCCGCCAGCTTCGGGACCACCGCCCCCTGCTCCTGCATCCGGCCATGCCCGCCTCCATTGAGATCAATAACCGGGGCCAGCGCATCGCCCTGGAGCGCAAGACTCCCGGCTCCCCCTGGAAAATCACGCATCCCCTTTCCCTGGATACGGACCCGGCCATGATGGAGGTGCTTCTGGGCACGCTTCAGAAGCTGACCGCCGTGCGCGTGTACAACCCGGAGGAAACAAGCGTACCGGACATGACGGATGATCAAATCACCTCCGTCTCCATCAGGA
Organism: Akkermansia sp. UBA7090; assembly: GCF_002493465.1. Taxonomy (NCBI): domain Bacteria; kingdom Pseudomonadati; phylum Verrucomicrobiota; class Verrucomicrobiia; order Verrucomicrobiales; family Akkermansiaceae; genus Akkermansia; species Akkermansia sp. UBA7090. The sequence goes on along the minus strand of NZ_DKYW01000011.1, from coordinate 38,438 downwards.
ATTTCACAGGCAGCCTTTCGGGGGACGGCAAATCCCTGCAAATGGAGGAACAGCCCGTCACGCTTAGGATTTACCCTCCCTCCGACAACGGCAGCCTGTCCGAACTGGTCAAGGCCACCGTTTCCGACCGCAAGGCCGTCTTTGAACTGGCGCAAACGACGGAAACCAACAAGGAAATCCCCGGCGTACGCAATATTCCGCTGGATCTGGATCTTTTGCGTTCCAAGCAATTGACGGACATCGGGGATTACAAAATTACCGGCCTTTCCATCCGCAAGAGCTTTCAGGATTATCCCACCATTGCCCGCTTCATTCAGGGAGATGAGAAAAAAGGCATCAAACCCACCTGGCTGTACACGGCAGAGGGCGCCCGTTACCAGGAAGCTAATCCGGATCATCTCATTTCCCTGCTGAAAACCGTTAAACAGGGAAAAGTGGCCGGCTTCGCCTCGGACAAGGCTACGGATCTTTCAGTGTACGGGCTGGATAACCCCAGAATGACGCTCACCATGTCCCTTCTGCCCAAGCCCGGTGAAGAACCCCGCCCCCCCGTGACGGTGTTTTTCTCCAAGGGAGCGGACGGTTCCTGGTATGCCCGACAGGCCGGGAAACCCACCGTCGCCATACTGGACAACGCCTACATGAGGGATTTGCTGGCAGATGCCCTGGCCTGGAAAAAAAAGAGGCTTCTTTCCTTCAGCAGGTTTGACCTCAGAGAAATGCACCTGGACCGCATCGGTTCCGGCGGCCCCCTGATTCTAAAATTCGACCGTCTGGACGATTCATGGACGGCTTCCAGGAACGGGAAGGATGAAACCCTGAATATTAACCCGAACCGCGCCAACCGCTATCTGGACGAACTGGAAAAAATGGAGGTGAGCGCCTGGCTCCCCTATACGGACGTCATGGCGCATGAAGCCCTGAAAAATCCCGTTTTCCGCCTGAAACTCGTCCTCCAGTCTTACAAGGATGCGGGCCCCGTGCCAACCAAATCCGGCGCCGGCGATATTACCTTTGCCCCGGAACCGGAAACGGAAGACAAAGTCATCACGCTGGAAATCGCCCCGGCGGGAGAAGCCGGATACAGCAGGTTTTATTACGGCAGAGTCAATACAACCCCGAATTATTTTATCCTGAACATGGACGCCGTACGTCTGCTCGGCGCCAGCCTTTCGGAAGACAACTAACCATTCCTCCCGCATGAGCAAGATTGAGCTGCACACCGCCATTTCCTTTCTGGATGGAATCCTTTCCGTGGATTCCATTCCGGACGCCTCCCGCGCCCTGAACGGCCTTCAATTGGAAAACGGAGGCACTGTTTCCAAAGTGGCCGCCGCCGTGGACGGCTCAGAAAAGGCCATTCATGCGGCCCTGGAAACAGGGGCGGACCTGCTCATCCTTCACCACGGCATTTTCTGGCAGCCCATGCAGCCCATTACCGGCATCGCCTACCGGAAGCTGAAAGCCGCTATAGACGGGAACCTGGCGATTTACGCCGCCCACCTCCCTCTGGACGTCCACCCCGCATACGGCAACAATGCCCTGCTGGCGAAGGCCTGCGGCCTCCGTTCATGTTCTCATGAAGGACTGAACTATCACGGCGTTTCCCTCGGTACGCACGGAGAATTTTCAGGCACATGCGCGGAATTGGCGCAAAAGCTGGAAACCGTCCTCGGCGCGCCCGTGCAGGCCTTCTGGCAGGATTCCCCGGAGGCTCCTGCCGGAAATGTCTTCATCTGCACCGGAGGCGCGGGGGACGATCTTGCCCAGGCCGCAGCCCTCGGCTGCGGCACCTACGTAACCGGGGAAGGTTCCCACTGGAACATCCCCCTGGCCCAGGAACTGGGCGTCAATCTGGTCTTCGGCGGCCACTACTTTACGGAGACGTTCGGCGTAAAGGCCTTGGGGCTTCTTCTCAAGGATGTTTACGGGCTGGACTACACTTTTATTGACCTGCCGCCTTCCTCCTACAGCCATTGACCAAACGCCGCGGAACATGAATCTGACTACGGACGACGCCGACGGAAAAATCCGCCTGGACCAATACCTTGCCGCCCACCTTCCGGAACTTTCCCGCTCCAGAATCCAGAACCTGATCAAAAGCGGGGACGTATTGGTCAACGGTTCTCCCGCCAAGCCTAAAAACCCCGTTTCCCGCGGTGACTCCATCACCGTCCGCATTCCGGAGCCGGAACCGGCGGAAGCCCTTCCCCAGGATATCCCCCTGGACATCCTGTATGAAGATGAAGACGTGATCGTCATCAACAAGGAAAGCGGCATGGTCGTGCATCCCGCGGCCGGCAACCCGGACGGCACCATCGTAAACGCCCTGCTCCACCACTGCGGGGATCTCTCCGGCATCGGCGGAGTGGAACGCCCCGGCATCGTCCACCGCCTGGACAAGGACACCTCCGGCTGCCTAGTCATCGCAAAAAATGACGGCGCCCACCAGTCCCTGACGGCGCAGTTCGCGGCCCGCAGCACGGAAAAGCGTTATCTGGCCGTCGTCCAGGGCATTCCTTCCCAAAGTTCCGGCACGGTCTTCACCCATATTGGCCGCCATCCCGTGAACCGCCTGAAAATGGCGGTAGTCAATCCCGGTTCCGGGAAGGCCGCCATTACGGACTACGATTTGCTCTGCGCGGACCCGGCCACGGACTCCTCCCTGGTTCTGTGCACGCTGCACACGGGAAGAACCCACCAGATACGCGTGCACATGCTCCATCTGGGCCATCCGCTCATCGGGGACCCCATTTACGCCAAGCCCGCCCGGCAGAAGGCCAAACCCGGCCGGCTCATGCTCCACGCGTGGCGGCTGGGCTTCGACCACCCGCGCACGGGAAAGCGCATGGAGTTTGAAGCTCCCGTCCCGCCGGAATATACGCCGTGGCTCCAACTCTTCCCCAACGGGCTTTACGGGACCATTCCGGAGCCCCGGAAAAGACATGACGGGCAAGGCTGACACGTCGCGCCCTTTTCCGTGCGCCGCACACAGTTCTCCCCTCAGGAATATCAGAGGCGCAACCGGCGCTTCCTGCGCAGGAATAAAAGACTGCCGCCTGCAAGAAGGAGAGAAAAAGAAGCCGGCTCCGGAACTGCTTCAATCAGATTCAGGCCATAGGCGGAATCAATGTAATAGTCGAGCGTTGAATGGTACCCGTCCATATGAAGATAACCATTTTTTTCAGTCAGGGAGCAGGAACGCAACGCGGTCGTATCATCATCGGAGTCAGTAAAATAGATTTTGGTAAGTAGCCCTGTTCCGTCATCCCTGTCGACTCCCCAAAGTGTGATCGCGTGCCCCATGGCATCATTCGCAGAAATGCCAAGACTTACCCCATAGCAGGAATTCAGGGAAGAAACGATAAAATCGGAGCAATAAGCGGAAAACGTGTCGTACCCGGACGGGAGGCTGCTGGACGTTTCCGTCGTCATATCGTTCCAATAATAGATATTTTGTTGATACAGCTTCGGGTTATAATACCCCCCTCCCCATGTTGATGGATCCAGCGTATGCGGCATGGAATACCCATACTCATCAAGCCCGAAATCATAAGGCAAATAGCTTCCCTCATACCACCATTCCCAAGCATACTGGGCGGCGCCGCCCAAATCCTGAAAGGAATTGACATAGGTTCGGAAAATATTCTCCCCGGTCGGAGTCCCGTTATTCGCGCAGGAGGCATAGGAGCTATTCTCTTGCCACCAATTGATGAGGTTGGAAGCGGAAGCGGCCCAGCACAAGTAGGTATCTCCATTCCACGATTTGTTGAAATCGCTCCATCCGGATTCCTGCGTTACACCGTAGGTCCAGACAGAGCCGGAAAAAGCCGGAGAAGAAGAGAGCAAAACGCCGACACAAAAAGCATAGAGGGAATGATATCTCATGTTTTATTTCGTACTTTTTTTTATTCCAAAAACAAGTTTTTAATGGGAAGGACACAAAAAAACTTTCTCTTCGCTCGGCAACTCTATTTTCGTCTCATCCTTCCCTGCCCGGTTGAATTCCATCAGAACGAAGATTCTCTTCATCTTCTTTTTCCCGTGAGCGGAAAATTCCCGTTTTCCCCATTGCTCCGGGCCGCACCGTTTCCGGGCAGCAGCAGGAGCTTTAATCTTGATTTGCCCCACCGGAACCGCTACCTTGACACGGCTTTAACCACACAGCTTTCACAGAGACATGGAGACCACGCACCACGGGGAGGACGCCTCTCCGGACAATCCCCCCAGGCAGCAAAAAAGCGGAAACACGGATGAACAGACCATCGCCCTGACAAAGGCGCGCCTGGCTATTGACGAGGTGGACGCCCGGATTGTAGAGCTGTTAAAAAAACGCGCCGAATGGGTGCATGAAGTCGGCCGCATTAAAAAGGAAAAAAATTCCCCCATCTTCGTTCCCGAACGGGAAACGGCCATGCTCAACAAACTGAACCGCCTGAATGCGGGCGTGCTGCCGGAAGCCTCCCTCCAGGCTATTTACCGTGAAATCATCTCCTGCTCCTTCTTCCTGGAAGGCGGCTTGACCATTGCTTACCTGGGCCCCAAAGGGACCTGGAGCCATCAGGCGGCTCTCAAGCAGTTCGGAAAAAGCTGCGAACTCATTCCGTGCCAGAGCTTCAAGGACGTGTTTGACATGGTGGACCGGGGAAAGGCCCAGTACGGCGTAGTTCCCGTGGAAAATTCCTCGGAAGGTTCCGTCACCGCCGTGATGGATCTTTTCGTCACCTCACCCCTCAAAATCTGCGCCCAGATCAATCTGAACATCCGCAACAGCCTGATGGCGGATATTCCGCGGGAACACATCCGCATCCTGTATTCCCACCCCCAGGTCCTCGGCCAGACGAGAAACTGGATCCAGCGGCACTTCCCGAACGCGGAACTCGTGGAAACATCCTCCACTACGAAAGCCAGCATTCTTGCCAAGGAGAACGCCGCCATGGGCGCAGCGTCCCTAGGCTGCCCTCTGGCCGCGGAATTGTTCGGCCTGAACATTCTGGAAGAAGACGTTCAGGACCAGTCCTGCAACACCACCCGTTTTGCCGTCATCGGACGCCAGGAAACGCAGCCCAGCGGCAGGGACCGCACCTCCCTGCTCATCCGCATCCAGCACAAGCCCGGCACCCTGGCGGAAGTGGTCAACTGCTTCCAGCGGCACAACAATAACCTGATACGCATTGAATCCCGCCCGTCCAAAGTCATCAACTGGGAATACGTCTTCTACATAGACGCCGCCGGCCACATTCAGGAATCCCCCCTCCGGGAAACCCTTCCGGAGCTGGAACAGCACTGTTCCATGCTGAAAATTCTGGGCAGCTACGCGGATACGGACGTCATTTAAGCCGGTTCAGCTTTCCCCCCAGCCTCACACCATCCTGAACAACCATGAACATAGCCACGATTGCCGCCCTGGCCGTCACTCTGGGGCTTCCCGCCCCAGCCCAGCAGTCCGTCACTAAAATCATTACGGAAAACGGGCAGCCCTCTCTGGCCCTGGACGAACAGTTCGCGGCCCGGCTGCGCGGCGGCGGAACAAAGCAGAACTCCCCGGCCACCGTTCCCTCGGAATTTTCGGCAGCCGCGCCCGGACTCCCCCTCCCCGCGGACGCCAATCATGCCGCAGTCAGAGAAACGGCGGAGGAACGTAACCGGCGCATGGAATGGTGGAGGGACGCCAAATTCGGCATGTTCATCCACTACGGCCTGTATTCCGGACTGGCCGGGGAATGGAAAGGCAGGCCCGGAGGTTCCGAATGGATTCAAAAAAACGTGGAAGTGGATACGGACACCTACGCCGCGGAAGCCCTGCCCCTGTTCAAGCCCAGGGAAGGACTGACGGAAGAATGGGCCCAGCTCGCCCGGGATGCGGGGTGCCAATATATAGTGCTCACCAGCAAGCACCATGAAGGCTTCGGCCTGTTTGACAGCGCCTTGACGGATTACGACGCCAAAAGCGCCGTGAACAGGGACATCATCCGCGAATATGTGGACTCCTGCCGCAGACGCGGCCTGAAAGTGGGCCTCTACCACTCCGTCATTGACTGGCACCACCCGTCTTATGACAACACCATCTGCCCGGACCTCTGCTACCCTGCAGGGCAGGCGGCCATGCTTAACAGGAAAAACATTCCCCGCGACCATGCCGCCTACCAGAAATACCTGCACGCCCAGGTCCGGGAGCTGATGACCCGTTACGCGCCCATCGACATCATGTGGTGGGACTACTCCCAGGGGGCCATGGAGGGGGCCAAAGGCTGGAAAGCGCCGGAACTGATGGACATGGTGCGCTCCATTAATCCCGGCGTCATCATGAACAACCGCCTGTACGCCTATTCCGGCCTGAACAAGGACCAGGCCGGAACGCTGGACCTGCGCTGCGGGGACTATATTACCCCGGAACGCTTCATCCCCCGGCGCGGATATCCCGGCGTGGACTGGGAATCCTGCATGACGGTGAGCGACAAATGGGGCTACAACCGTTACGACACCAACATCAAGTCCCCGGAAACCATCATTGAAAAACTGGTGGAATGCGTTACCAAGGGAGGCAATCTTCTGCTGAACGTCAATCCCATGGCAGACGGCACCATTCCGGAAAAAGTGGCCGCCACCATGCGCGGCGTAGGCCGGTGGCTCAACATCAACGGTGAAGCCGTGTACGGCACACGGGCATTCATTCAACTGGACCAGCCGGCCTCCATCAATCGGCAGGGGGATATCTTCGTCTTCCTGATTCCGCCGCCGGACAAGGGAGCGGCCCAGCCGCCCAGCGAAGGAACCATGAAAGAACTGACGGCGGGCGCGGAACACGCCCGCATGCAGCCGCTGGACGCCACCGGTTATGAAGATGATGAGGGAACGGCCATCACCCTGCCCGCCGGCTATTCCAAAGCATTGCTTTTGGGGGACAACACCGTCCTTCCCGTCGTCAACGGAACGGTTCTGTTCAAGGCTCATGAACATTCCAAAACACCCTGTTCCGTCATCAAACTGAGCAAATAGCCATTGTTCCCACTCATTTTTCCTATGGAGGAAGACCTTTTTTCCCTGGCAGCCGGCAAACAGCCTTCACAGCAGGCAACGAATGAAACGGCATCCCGGGCTGGGGAGGCGCGGGAAAACGCCGGCGCCGGCCACCCCGGAAACGCGGAGGAAACCGCTCCCCGCCGCATAGACTACCTGCGTGCCGAACTGCGCCGCCACAACCGTCTGTATTACGAACAGGCGGAACCGGAGATTTCCGACGCGGAATATGACGCCCTGTTCCTGGAGCTGGAAAAACTGGAAGAAGCCCACCCCGAACTGGCGGATCCGGACTCCCCCACGCGCCGCGTAGGCGGCGCCCCCCTCCAGGGCTTCAACCAGATCAGGCATGCGGTGCCCATGTTGTCCATTGACGACATTTTTGAGCAGCGGGACGCCCCCGTGCCGGATGAAGAACTGGAGGAATTCTACCATAAGCTGGCCAGGGCGCTGCAAACGGAGAAAGTTCCCGTCTCCGTGGAACCCAAGATTGACGGAGTGGCCCTTTCCATCATGTACCGCGGCGGGAAGCTGGCTTACGCGGCCACGCGCGGAGACGGAGACGTTGGGGACGACGTAACGGCCAACGTACGCACCATCCGCAGCGTTCCCCTCACCCTCCCCCCCGGCGCGCCGCCCGTGCTGGAAGTGCGCGGGGAAGTCTTCATGCCCAATGAAGCCTTCGCCAAACTTAACGAAGAACGGGACGCCGACGGGCTCCCCGCCTTCGCCAACCCGCGCAACGCCACCGCCGGAACCCTCAAGCAGCTGGACCCCCGGCAGGTGGCCGCCCGTCCGCTGGCTTTCCTGGCCCATGGACTGGGCGCGTATGAAGGCCCGGAACTCAGGGACGCAAAAGACTTCTGGGACATGCTCCGCCATTGCGGCATCCCCTGCAATGAACCGGTGTATTACACGGACAGCCTGGAATCCACCCGCCAGGCCGTGCGGGATATTGACAGCCTCCGCCATACGCTCCCCTACGGTACGGACGGGGCCGTTATTAAAATCAGCACCATGGCTACGCGGGAAGCGCTGGGCGCTACGGCGCGCGCCCCCCGCTGGGCGGCGGCGTATAAATTCCCCCCGGAACAGAAGGAAACCACCCTGCTGAATATTATCGTGCAGGTAGGACGCACCGGGGTGCTGACGCCCGTGGCGGAATTGCGGCCTGTGCTGCTGTCCGGTTCCACGGTGGCGCGGGCCACCCTGCATAACCAGGATGAAATCGACCGGAAGGACGTCCGCATCGGAGATACGGTGCTGGTGGAAAAGGCGGGGGAAATCATCCCCGCCGTTCTGAAAGTGAACCTCTCCAAACGCCCGGAGGACGCCAGGCCCTACAGCATTCTGGAAGCCACGCAGGGGCTGTGCCCCGCCTGCGGCAACCCCATCATGAAGGAAGAAGGGAAAGTAGCCTGGCGCTGCACCAACTTCACCTGCCCCGCGCAGGCCGTGACGGGCATCACCCACTTCTGTTCCCGTTCCGCTCTGGATGTGGAAAGCATCGGCTCTTCCGTGGCGGAAGCGCTGAGAAGCTCCGGCCTGGCATCCTCTGCGCTGGACCTTTTCTCCCTGACTACGGACCAGCTCGCCAACCTGAACCTGGGCACGCCGGAGGAACCGCGCCGCTATGGGGAAAAAAATGCCCGGAAAGCGCTGGACGCCCTGCAAAACGCGCGCGGGCTTCCGCTGGAACGCTGGCTCATCGCCTTCGGCATTCCCCTGGTGGGGGAAGTTGTCGCCAAGGCGCTGGCGGACACGCATCCCGACCTGAAGCATGTGGCGGATTCTCCCTACCTCCGGGACATCGTCCGCCTGGATGAACTGGTGGAACAGGCCGCCAAAACCAACCCCAACACCCGCGACAACAAAAAGGCGGTGAAGGAAGGCGCGCTTTCCGCAGAAGCGGTACAGGAACGCCACCAGGAACTGATGGAGGAAATCGACCGCCTGACCGCGCCCTATCTGGCAACGGGCTACCTGCGTAAAAACACGGCCAAATTCAGCTATGGCTCCGAAATAGGCGTGGCGGCGGCCAAATCCCTCCTAAGCTTTTTCGCCTCCGCAGCAGGGAATCACACCATGAACGTCCTGAACGGATTGGGCATCAATCCCCAGTCCCAGTCCTACCGGGCCAACCTTCTGGAAATCCCGGCGGGATCCCTGTCCGGAAAAACCTTCGTCATTACGGGAACGCTCAGCCATCCGCGGGACTACTTTGAACAGCTTATCGCCTCCCACGGAGGAAAAGCTACCGGGGCCATCTCCAAATCCACCTCCTTCCTCCTGGCAGGCAACGGAGGAGGATCCAAGCGGGACAAAGCCCTCAAGCTGGGCGTGCCCGTCATTTCCGAGGAAGACTTCTACAAAATGATTGGAAATTAATTGCCGCAAAACAGCGGGAACGGGAAGCAAAAACTGAAGCGCACGCATCATGCGTCCGGCTGCCTGTATCTTCACATTCCCTTCACTTTTTTCCGTGCGCCGTTTTCCGGGAATTTCATTCCTGAATCCAGCAAAAAAGCTTGCTACAGGCTGCCATCTGCCCCCTAATAAACCGCGTATGCTGAACCTGCCCAATGCCATTACCCTGACGCGTATTGCCCTGGTAGTCGTCTTTACGGCAGCAGTCAGCGTCGCGGACCAGTATTCCTGGGGATACCTGGCCGCCCTGGTCACGTTCATTCTGGCTGCCTGCACGGACTGGCTGGACGGCTACCTGGCCCGCCGCCTGAATCAGGTCACCACCTTCGGCAAACTGATTGACCCCCTGGCGGATAAAATAGCCGTCTCCGCCGCCTTCATTTACCTGACGGGGGAAGGACTCTGCCCCGCCTGGATTACCATTCTCATCATCAGCCGGGAATTCCTGGTCACCGGACTGCGCCAGATCGCGCAGGATCATGGCGTCATCATCCCTGCGGGGACGTCCGGCAAATGGAAAACCGCCTTCCAGCTGGCCTTCTGCATCGCCTGCCTGCTGGCCCTGACATGGACGCATACGCCGGAATACCTGCCCTCCATCGCGGACCGGCTGGCCGCGCTCTGCCTGTGGCACGGTTCCGGCGCATCCAACTTGCTGTACCAGGTTACGCTGTGGGGGTCCGTCCTCCTGACCGTTTATTCCGGAGCGGTTTACTGCGCGGGCGCCCGCAAATTCCTGCAACGCTGAACGTTGTCTTTTCCCCATCCGTCAGGAGGGTAAACAGCATTTTTCATTTTCCGGAACATTCCGTATTCCAGGCGCATGATTTCATTCCGCCAGGTTTCTGGATGAAAGAACGCACACGCTGAACCTTCTTCCATTGCTCTTCGTGCGCATGCAGAAAAGTCCCGCCCCCTTGAAGCCATCCATCCTTTGTTCCGGGAGAGGAGCGCCTGTACAGCTCTCAAGCCTCTTTACCTGTCCCTGATATGACGTTCCTCAAAAATATTGAGGGGATCATCGTGCTTGGCAGTTGGTTTGCCTCCGATACTGCCTGATTTTTGTTTACCGGCCTTTTCCCATAATCTTTCCAGGGAAACAGGAGTTCCGTTCAAATCATACCGGCCAAGAGCAAACTGTTTACTGTCCCTGTCAAAATAATAATTGTAACAATCCTTTCTTGGATAACAAAAAGACTTTTTGTTCGGGGCGGAAGCAAAAAACTGTAATGATCCCTCTTCAGAATTATAAACCGAAATCTTTCCTTCTTGATCAACGCAAAGAAACAACGAATAAAAGATACCCTTTCGAGCATCATAACTGTGCCATCGGCTCCAAGAGTCACCCCTTCCAACTTCTCCCCTTATCCCTCCAAAAAGAAGCTCCCCATCCTCACCCCGCTTAACAAAAGTCTGTACAATATATAAATAATCTTTGCTGTCTTCCCTGTACCACGCAACATATTTTGAATCATTCTTTCCCTTTCTATCGACACAAACTCCAAAAACAACCTTTTTTTCATCATTATCAGAATACAATGTATCTTGTTGTTCAATATTTACATACCTCTCATCCAATTTGTAGAACGATTCCTGCATGACACTCTTCCATTGAGGTTCATTGGAATATAATGGGGTTGGCAGATACTCCCCGGTAAAAAGGTTTGTACGCATGGAAATAGACTTCCTCTTTTGCAACATTTTCTTTAAATATTTCATATTGAAAGAATTATCTTCTTTCACAAAATCCACCGGATATTTGTAATGATACGAATTTGCCTGTTCAAAAAGAGCATCAATAACATTTTGATAATATTTTATCCCTGCCTCAGAAGTAAGGCGTTTTTGTTTCGCTTCAGCAAGAAATCTGACAAATGGATGCTCCTTGCCATTCCTGCCGGAATCCGGAAAACCGGCTTCCCCGCCCCGGTTTTCCTCCCGCGTCAGATTATTCAATAACCGCTGATCAGCTTCTGAAAGTTTTTCCAGTAAAATAGTTTTGACCTTTCCTCCATTCACGACCAGCTGAATTTTATTACCCACCCTTCCCTCATACGTTGCTTTTAACTGATGCCCCGTCACCGCTGTCCAAATCCGGGGCTTGCTTAAATCCGCCCTTTCTTCCGATTGGAAATCCGCAAAGAGAGGACTGCCGCAACATATGGTCAATACGGAAAAAATGACCATTCCATTCTTTATTTTTGTTTTCAGGGGCATAACTCATTTAACATGGTTTATCCAATGAATAAGTATACGGATAAGGAATCCGCTGATTGGAATATGTTGTCTCTAACATGGCGGCCTGCATCCCTGATGCAGATGAACCCTGAATTGGAACAGGAACAGGACCTCTTGGACGTTTCCCCTAAATTGTTCACCAAAAAATGAATCAGGCCATTCATACGCAGAATTTAGGGTTGACGGCGGATTCCTTACCCGCTTCATCCAATAATCCGTTTATATTCAGTTCCTATAAAAAATTCATGACGAAAACTGTTTCCAAAGCGGAGGGGAAAAGGAGCTTCCAGGAACCAGCCGCGTACCGGAATATGGAGCCATGACAGAGCAGGCGTTTTTATTTTTCTTGACAGATGCTCTTCGTCGTGTTCTGATGAAGCCGTTCCCGCCGAATGGTGTTTGGTTGTTGATTGTTGATAGTCATTTGCGGTTGGCGGAATACGGGCGTCCCCGTCTTGACCTTTTCAGTATCGCTTCTGCGGGCTTTTTTGTTCCGTTATTGCCGTGATTCCGTCAGTTCATTGCAGCCGGGGCGCATTCACAGACACACCCACAGACATGGTATCGACTACATTCAGGGAGCTTGGCTTGTCGGCTCCCATTCTCCACCAACTGGAGAACCTGGAGTACAAGACCCCCACTCCCATCCAGGCCGCCAGCATCCCGCTGCTGCTGCGGAACAAGGACCTGCTGGGGCTGGCGCAAACCGGAACCGGCAAAACGGCCGCGTTCGCCCTGCCCCTTATTCAACATCTTTCAGAACGTCCCGGAAAACCGCCGGGCCGCCGGGTGAGGGCGCTTATTCTGAGTCCCACCCGGGAACTGGCCGCGCAAATTCATGAAAACATCCTCGCCTACGCCCGAGGGCTGCACCTGTCCACCGCCGTCATTTTCGGAGGCGTGGGGTATGCTCCCCAGTTCAAAAAGCTGGCGGACGGTCTGGATATTCTCGTAGCTACGCCCGGCAGACTGATTGACCATCTGGAACGCCGGACTGTCAGTCTGGACAGCGTGGAAACCCTGATTCTGGATGAGGCGGACCATATGCTGGATATGGGATTCGCTCCGGCCCTGAAAAAAATCGTCTCCAGAATCCCGGAAAAACGCCACACGCAAATGTTTTCCGCCACAATGCCGGAAAATATCCGGAAACTGGCCCAGACTCTGCTTCAGGAACCAGAAACGGTGAGGGTCTCCCCTCCCTCCTCCACGGCGGACAAGGTGGAACAGTTCCTTTGCATGGTCGGCTCCCAGGCGGAAAAAAGGCCCCTTACCCTGAAACTGCTGAAACAGCAGGAGTTGCCTGGCCGCACGCTTATCTTTACCCGGACCAGGCACGGAGCCGACCGCCTGGCCTCCTTCCTGTCCGGAAAGGATTATCCGGCTTCCGCCATTCACGGGGATAAAAGCCAGGGCACGCGCGAACGCATGCTCCGTGAATTCCGCTCCGGGGAAACGCCCGTCCTCGTCGCCACGGACATCGCCGCCCGCGGCATTGACGTGAAAGACGTGCAGCTCGTCATTAACTATGACCTGCCGGAAGAACCGGAGGTCTATGTGCACCGCATCGGCCGCACGGCGCGCGCCGGAGCCGCCGGGCAAGCCATCGCCCTCTGTTCCCCGGAAGAAATCAGAAAAGCCAGGGATGTGCACAAGCTGCTGGGACGCCTCATTCCCGTGCACGCTTCCAGCGCTTCCGTTCCTGATGAATTGCGTACGGTTCCGGGCGCGTGCAGGAAAAGGAGCAACTCTATGCAGGAAAAACGTTCCTCATTCCGCAGGGGGCCGCGGAAAGGATACGGAAGACGCAACTCCGCCGGAATGCACGGCAGCCGTTCGGAGGCATGATTTTAATCATTCAAAAAAACTTTTGAACGGAATCGGAGCCTGCCCGGTCTCACTTGCTGCAAACGGTTCGCCGGACCGTTCCAGTCGGGAAGCTTCAACCGGAGTTTCAATCATGAAAATAATCTCGTTCATCATCAAGACACTGTGCGCGGGCACCGTCGGTTCCCTCGCCTGCCAGGCCGCCATGCAGGCTTACGCGGATGACGTTCCCTCCACCTTCGTGGAAGGAAACTATTCCCCGGAAGTAGCCAGCTACGTGCAGAGCATCGCAGGCGTGGCGCTGGCCTCGGGCATTCATGATGATGACGAAAACGCCACCGGCAGTTATCAGGTTCTGGTCCAGGTCCTCAACAGCGGCAATGTAACGGAATTGCCGGAAGACCTGAAACGGGCCATTGAGATGCTGACCGACTACGTTCCCGACCCGAACGCGATCATCCAGCCGGTTCTGTCCAAAAAGCAGATCGAAAGGATGAGGAAAATGGCGGACCGCATTGAAAACCTGATGGAGGAAAAATACGGAGTGGACCTGGAAGACTGCATGAACATCATGAAGCGTGCGCTGGCCCCGTCCATCCCGGACATCCTCCGCTCCTGCGGCATGGAAGGCTCCCGGCTGCCCGCCACCACCGCTTTCCGCCCCAGGCTGGGCAAGGCTCTGAATGAGGCCTATGCCAGGCTTGCGGCTCCACAACTTCCCGCCGCCGGCATGGCGCCATAACCGGACCATCTACGGATGATCGGGAAGATGATTCCGATTCCACGGCATGCGGGCCCCAGCCAAGGGCCCCCTGGATAGAAGCCGCAGGAAACGGAATGATCTTCCCCTTCTCCGGGAACGGAAACGGCAGCCAGCGTCGGCGGCAACAAGCAACACCCTCCGGATGTCCTCCGATGCAGGGCCGATCCTTCGGAACGCGGAGCGGCGATACGCCCGCTCCCCTGCTTTATTCCCAAGCAACGGCATGCAACATCGGCACAACCGGATGATGCCCTTACAAGCCCCGTCCTTCCTGCTCTGCGGCAGGGACGGGGCTTTTTCCATGTCCGGGATTTTCAGAAGGCGACGGTCTTCCCTCCTGATTCCCTCCCGGAATCAGGAACGCTCCTTTTTGACAGCGGAATGCATTTTTTTCACCATCCGTGAAAGAAAGATTCTCAAGCCGCAGTACCTGTGGTAAACTGAGAATTCAAATCTTTCATATAATTACCATTCATGGATCATTCATCATCACGCCGTCGTTTTCTTCAGACTCTGGGCCTGGCTACTGGCGCCCTGGCTGCCGGTCCCTTTGCCAACGCCCAGGAAGTCGCCCCCCTGGCTCCCAAGAAAATCACCATTCCGGACCCGAATAACATCGGCCCCATGACCACCTGGCCGCCGCGCAAGCCCGGCGCCATCTACATGGGCGGCTTCAGGGCTCCCAAGCTGGACAAGGTGCGCGTAGCCTTTGTCGGCGTGGGTGAGCGCGGCTCCATGCACGTGGGCCAGATGGCCGTTATAGAAGGCGCGGAAATCGTCGGCATTTGCGACCTGTATGAAGACTGGGCCAAGCGCAACGCGGACGTCGTGGAAAAGAAGACGGGCAAGCGCCCCCCCATTTTCACGAAAGGGCCGGAAGACTACAAGCGCATGATGAAGGAAGTCAAGCCGGACGCCGTCATCGTCTGCCCCAGCTGGGAATGGCACTGCCGCGTTACCTGCGACGTGATGAAGATGGGCGCCCACGCCTTTGTGGAAGTGCCTATGGCCGTCTCCATCAAGGAACTCTGGGAAATCGTGGATACCTCCGAAGAAACCAGGAAGCACTGCATGATGATGGAAAACGTCAATTACGGACGTGAAGAACTCCTGTACCTGAACATGGTGCGCCAGGGCGTCATCGGCGATCTGTTGTACGGAGAAGCCGCCTACATCCATGAACTGCGCAACCAGATGAAGCAGGTGGAACGCGGCACCGGTTCCTGGAGAACCTACCACTACGCCAAGCGCAACGGGAACGTGTATCCCACGCACGGCCTCGGCCCCATCGCCCAGTACATGAATCTGGCCCGCAAGGACGACTGCTTCGGCCGTCTCGTGTCCTTCTCCAGCCCGGCCCTGGGCCGTCCCGCGTACGCCAGGAAGAATTTCCCGGCGGACCACAAGTGGAACAAGCTGGACTTTGCCTGCGGCGATATGAATACCTCCATCATCAAGACCACCATGGGCCGCACCGTCCTGGTGGAATGGGATGAAACCAGCCCGCGCCCCTACTCCCGCCTGAATCTCATCCAGGGAACCCTGGGCACCCTGGCCGGCTTCCCGACCCGCGTAGCCGGCGAAAAGCTGGGCAATGGAAATTATCACGAATGGATTGAGGGCAAAGAAAAGCTGGCCCCCATTTTTGAAAAATACGAACACCCGCTCTGGAAGCGCGTCGGTCCGCTGGCCCTGAAGATGGGCGGCCACGGCGGCATGGACTTCGTGATGCTCTTCCGCATCATCGAATGCCTCCGCAATGGCGAACCGATGGACCAGAACGTTTATGAAGGAGCCTTCTGGTCCTCCGTCTCCGAGCTTTCCGAATACTCCGTGGCCCAGGGCGGCATGCCCCAGGTGTTCCCGGACTTCACCCGCGGAGACTGGAAAACGACCGCTCCGCTGGGCATTGTCCAGTAACAGCCGGTGACCTTCCCCGGCCCGGAGCTTTTCCGCCTCCACGGCGCGCTTCCAGGCCGGGGCAAATGCCCTCTTTGCAAAAAAACAGGCCCAGCTTGCAAGCGGCCTGTTTTTTATTGTGTCAATGACATCCAATTCCAGAAGTTGAAAAACGCTGCAAGCGCCCCACTTGTCCGGAAAGGCTCCGTATGGCGCCAAAAAGCGGAATTCCATGAAATTTTTTTCCTCTCCCGGAACGTATACAGGATTGAAAAACGTTTAACGGGGCATGTTTTCCGCCCTGTCCCTCTCCCATAGGGGAATGCCGTTTCCTTTACATCGCACACGCCTCCATGCTTTCCTACTGCACCAATATTCATCCCGCCGAATCCTGGGCGGAAACCAGGGAAGCCCTTTTCACCTGCGTTCCCCGCATCAGGCAGGAACTCGCGGCAATGGACTCCCCTTTGAAGAATCTCCCGCTGGGCATCGGTCTGCGCCTGTCCGCCAGGGCGGCGGCGGAACTTCTGGAAACGCCGCACGCCGTGGAAGCCCTGAAATCATGGCTGGATGACCAGGGCGCGCGCGTGGAAACCCTCAACGGTTTCCCTTACGGTAATTTTCACGGGCAGCGCGTAAAAGAGCGCGTTTTCCAGCCGGACTGGACTACACCGGAACGTTTTGAATACACCTGCAACCTGTTCCGCATTCTGGCGCTCATTGGAGACGAACAGGCTGACAGGCTGACCGTCAGCACGCTCCCTGCCTCACACAGCTGGTTTCATGCGGATGAAGAACGCCTCTTTTCCCGGCTGGACGCCATGAGCGGATTCCTGGATATGCTGGGCAGACAGACCGGCCGCCTGATGCAGCTGGGGCTGGAGCCGGAGCCATTCGGTCATTTTCACGATACGGAAGGAGCCATCCGTTTCTTCAACGGCCTTCGCAACTATTCCCGCCGTCCCGAACTGATCGAACGCCACCTGGGGCTGACATACGATACCTGCCATTTCGCCATTCTCCGGGAAGAGCCGGAAGCCACTCTTTCCGCCTGGGAGGAGAACAACATCGCCCTCTGCAAGGTTCAATACTCCAACGCCCTGGAATGCCGCGTACGCGGTGAAGAAGACCTGGAACGCCTGCGCCAGTTTGACGAAGGCGTTTATTTCCATCAGACCAGCATCCGCAACCAGGACCGCACCATGCTTTTCCCGGATCTGCCCAATGCCCTGGCCTATGGACGGGACTATGCGGAGGAAACGCGGGATTCCCAATGGCGCATCCATTACCACATTCCCCTGTACGCTTCTCCGGAACCACCCTTGAAAGGCACGGAAGAATTCATCCTGAAAACGCGCCATTTCCTCCGGGACCGCCAAGGCCCGCAGCCGCACCTGGAGGTGGAGACCTATACCTGGAGCGTCCTGCCGGACCACATGAAGATGCCCCTGGCAGCCCAGATTGCCCGTGAACTGCATTACATTGAAACCCTGTAACGCCATGACGCCCCGCATGCATCCCTACGCCGTCCTGTCCTCCGGATTCCTGCTGTTGTCCACCGGTCTTTTCTCCTGCACGCTGCTTTCCACGGTTTCCTCCGGGGGACCGGAAACGCCGCGGACCCTGGGCGCGCGCATGGAAAAACACACGGAAGTCCTGCAAAAAGACATCGGGGCCAGAAACGCCGGCCAGCCCAAATCCATGGAAGCCGCCGCCAAATACATCGCCGGGAACTTCTCGGACATGGGGTACGCCGTCACCATGCAGCCGGTATCCGGAGGAAACGCGGAAAAAGGAGAGGCCATTTACAACATCCTGGTTTACAAGCCCGGCCTGTATTCCAGCAACCAGAGCATCGTCGTGGGGGCCAATTACGATTCCAGCGGACGGCGCAACAACGGCAGCGGAACAGCCCTGCTGCTGGAGACGGCGCGAGGCCTGAAGGACATCCCCACCAATCACAATATCTATTTTGTCGCGTACGCGAATGGAGCGGAACCCACGGGGAAATCCATTCCTTCCGGCGCCTGCGTGCATGCCGGCGCCCTGAGCGGCAGCATCGGGGCAGCCAACATCCTGGGAATGATCAATCTGGAACCCCAGAAGCCGGATGCCGGAGGGGAACGAAAACAGCCGGCCCCGGAATCCTCCCGGGAAGCCGTTCTGTTCGTGACCACCCCGCACGGCAGGAAATTCGCAGGCCAGTGCGCCGCCCCCTTCGCCAAATCCTGGGATCAGGCGCCCACAACCTTTTACCGGGAACCTTCCGCCCTCACAGGCAATGACCGCCATTACGCGGTCCTGGGCATTCCCACGGTCTCCTGCCGGTGCAGGTATCCCGTCACGGATGCCCGCACGGAAGAGTATGTGCAGGCGCTGACGGACATGATCCACCAGGTAGCGGACAACGACGCGCCCGAACCGGCAAAAAACGCCGATCAGGACGGGAAAACATCCTGACGTTTCCCTCCCTCCCCGTTACCGGGACAGCTTTCTCCTTCCGTGGCCCCCGCCCAGCACCAGCACGGGCATGAAGGAAAGAGCCACCAGCGCAATAACCATAGGCATCCAATTATCGGAATACCTCTGCATCAGGAACGAAGTCAGGGACGGGCCGGCCAGTGTGCCGACGGAATAACTCAACAGCAGCAGCTGGTTCATGGTCACCAGTTCATCCCGGGAGGCTTCCTCGCATCCCCAGGCCATGGCAACAGGGTACAGGGAAAATCCGGCCAGCCCCAGAGCAATCAGGGAGGGAGCCATCAGCCCTCCCTTCAGCATCAGCCCGGCACAGGCCGCCGCCACCAGCAGGGACTGGCATTTCATGACGAAAGCGCGGCCGTACCTGTCCGCCAGCCTCCCCATGGGCCACTGCCCCAGAATGGCAGCGGCAATCAGCAGGGCCATCCAGTATCCCACGGAAGAGTGGCTCATGCCCTGGCGCTTCAAAAACAGGGGCATCAGGCAATAAATAGTACCCAATACCACACCGGAAATCACACATCCCACAATGCCCAGAAAGACGCTGCGGCGCCTCAGCAGTGTCCGGATCTCCACATGGGAGGAAGATGAAATCTCCCCATTGCCCGATTCCAGACGCGCAAACATCAGCGGAACCATGCCCGCTACTGATAAAATGCACACTTCCGTTGCAATCAGGGACATATCGCTGGGGAACCAGCCCAGAAGCAGCTGCCCCAGCACCGTACCCAGATAATAAACCACCATGTAGGAAGCCAGAAGAATGCCGCGGGTTTGCAGCGTTCCGGCCCTCAGCAGGGCGCTCTCCACCACCACCCAGACCAGGGCGCAGCTGATCCCCGCCAGCAGCCTGAGGCTGCTCCAGGCCGGCATGCCGGGAAACACAGGCAGCAGAACGGTGGACACCGCGCACAAAAGGCATGCATATTGGTAACTTCCTTTGAATCCGGCCCTTCGGATCACGCCGCCAGCCAGCAGCGTGCCGGCCAGGTTCCCGAGAAAAAAGAAAGCCCCCACCAGCCCCGCCTCCCAGGTGGCGGCATCAACTTGCTCCATCCACAGGGGAACAACCGTATTCAACACGGCAAACGCCACTGTCTGGAAAAAAAGCCCCGCCAGCAGCAGGGCAATAGGCCAGGTAAATGTACGCATCACGATAAAGCGGGGACTATAGCACCAAAGCCGCACCAGTCAACCGTCTCTTCCGCCGGAAAGAAAAACAAGAAAAGCGCCTTAAGAACAAAAGACACATTTTATTGAATGTGAATTATTAAAAAACAATTCAAAAAGATAGGAAACTGTCATATTCCCCGGCGCAGGGAAGCGGGCAGTATCTTCATCTGCTCCCGGTATTTGGCCACCGTCCTGCGGGCGATGTTCACCCCTTTTTCCCGCAGCGCAGCCGCCAGCCCGGCGTCACTGAGGGGTTTGGAAGAATCTTCCTCCGCAATCAGCCGCCGCATCAGCTCCTGGACGGCGCCGGAAGCCATGGCTCCGGAGGCCACCCCATCCGGGGAAACGCCGCCTTCAGAAGGAACTCCCGCACTGAAAAAGGATCTCAGTTCTTTCATCCCCCACCTGCACAACAGGTACTTGTCCCGGCACGCCCGGGAAACCGTGGAAACGTGAACGCCCATCTCCTCCGCCACCTCTTCCATGCCCATGGCCTTCAGGCGGGAGGGACCGGACCTGAAAAAATCCTCCTGCCTCCGCACGATGACGCGGGCCAGGCGCAAAACGGTCTCCTGCCTCATATCCAAAGCCCGCAACAGCTCCTGGCCCTCCCGGAACGCCCTGCGGAGATACTGCCTCAGCTCCCGGCTTCCGGCCCCCTCCGCCATCAGCTCCATATACCGTTCATTCATGGACAGGCGCGGAAGATACTCGGAAGTGAGGGCAACCTCCAGCGCGCCGGAAGGGTTTTCCTCCACAATGACGTCAGGCAGCAGATGAGGGTTGCCTCCGGGGGCGTAAGCCCCCCCCGGATCAGGAGTCAGGCTTCTAATCACCTCCAGGGCTTCCGCCACGGCGCCCGGTTCCACGTCCAGCAGGTTCGCGGCTTCCTCATATTTGTGCGCCGCCAGTTCCCGCCAGCAGCGCTTGACCAGGCGGAAAGCGAGCGAACGCTTCAAACCGCGCTGTTCAAGCTGAATCAGCAGGGAATCCCTTAAATCCGCAGCCCCCACTCCGGGCGGGTCCATTTCCCTCAGCGCAGCCAAAGCTTCCCCCATGTCCCGCATGCTGAAACACCCCTGCTCTTCCAGCTCCTGCGGAGACTCCGTCAGAAATCCGCGTTCGTCCAGAGCGTCAATCAGCAGGAACAGGGCGTCCCGGGCGCGCCCCGTTAATGCGGAATGCTGCGCCTGGTTCATCAAATGGGTTTTCAGGGATTCCGGAGCCACTACGGATTCATACATGAAATCACGGCGTGCGGCCGCATCCTCAGAAAGGCGGCCTTCCGCCGTAAACTCATTCCACCCGTCTTCCCGTTCATTCCTGTCATCTCCGTCCTCCAGCGCTTCCGGGGAAGCGTCCGGCAATTCCTCAAGCATGGGATTGGTTTCCAGCGCCTGGCGGACAATCTGCCTCAATTCCAAAGCGGAGGCCTGGAGAATCTGCATTCCCGTCTGCATGGACTGGGAGACGGCCATCTGACGCGTCATTCCATGCTGCAGGGATACCTCACTCATACGGCCCACAAGCTACACCACCCCCCGGAATCTGGCAAGGGGGAACACCCTGCCGCAAAAGCTGCCCGCACACCGCAACAGCGAAAAAAAGGCCATCACTTTCATGTGGCGTTTTTGGAAAGCTCCCGTACAATAAATGCCCATGAAGATTTTACATATACTTGCTTTCTCCCTGCTGGCCTCTCTTCTCTCCACGGCTGCGCCGTCCCCTCTGGTTCCGCTGCCGCGGGAACAGCCCCAATGGTGGAGAAAGCAATATGAACAGCAGGTGGAACAAATAAAGAACAACCCCTGCGGCGTCCTTTTCCTGGGAGATTCCATTACGGACTACTGGAAAAGGGAAGGGAAAACAATATGGGAAAAGGCGTTCGCCCCCTATCATCCCTGCAATTTCGGCATTTCCGGGGACCAAACCACCAATCTGATTTACCGCATCACGGACTCCGGTATCCCGGCCCAGACGGATCCCAAACTCTGCATCGTCATGATCGGCACCAATAATACCGGTCATTTCAAAGGAGGAGAAGCTCCGGAACAAACGGCTATGGGCATTCTGGGCGCCGTTGAACACCTGCTGGTCAGGTTCCCGGACACCCACGTCCTTCTGCTGGGCATCTTCCCGCGCGGCACAGGACCGCAGGACAAGCTGCGCCAGCATAACGACCGCATCAACGCCGTTCTGGCCCAGTGCAAGCTGCCCCGCACCACGTACGCCAACATCAACAGGCGTTTCCTGGATTCCGCCGGAAAACTGCTCCCCGGCATCAGCAGGGACAATCTGCACTTTACGGAAAAAGGCTACGCCATCTGGGCGGACGCCGTGCTGCCCTATATCAAAAAATACTGCAAATAGCTTTCTTTCCCATCCTCAACGCATGGCTGCCGGAAGACGTCTTTCCATCAGTCATGCGTGCGGTCCGGGAACATGCATGCAGGAGACATGCCTCCCCGGCTGAAAGATGGAATCAAGCCTCCACCGCCTGTGACGCATCCGGAACCCGGAAGAAACGCAAGGAACATAAAAATTGCTTTTTGCCGGGGATGTCCTAGAGTGCCTCTCCGCAATGAGCATGCCGCTTGCCGACTTGATATTCCTGGCTTTTGCCCTCTCCGTGGACGCTTTCGTCGTGGCGTTCTCCTACGGTTTGCTCATTAAGCAAAAGCGTTTGAGCAACGGAATCAGGCTCTCCCTGTCCACCGGGGCCGGTCAATTCCTGATGCCCGTGCTGGGCTTTTTGCTTACAGGCTCCGTGCACCGGTATATTGCGGCCTGGGATCACTGGCTGGGCTTCGCCGTGTTCACGTTCCTTGGAATTAACGTCCTCCGCGAAGGATGGAATCACCGCAACGGAGAAGAGGATATGCCCCACGTCGCCAGCCTGACGCTTCCTACCCTTATGGCCGTGGGAATCGCCACCAGCATCGACGCGCTGGTGGCGGGCGTCAGCATTTACCTTTCATCCGCCCAGTGCGGAACCGGCCCCACCCTTCACGCGGTGCTTCTCCCTGCCGCCGCAATCGGCCTCACCACGTTCCTGTGTACGGCGGCTGGCTTTTTTCTGACCGGACGGCTGCACCGCTTCCCGACCTTCCATCTGGAAGCGGGAGCCGGGCTCATCCTCATCGGCCTGGGCGTCAAAATGCTCTGCGACCATTTGTGCTGAAATGTACCACGAAGGATGATAAAAACGTCTTTCCAGCACCGTAGTAAGCAGAAAAACGCACTGGCTCCCTCCCCCCTCTTTCTGCTATTATCAAGTAATCCTTTCCACATGAATATTTCACACCTTCTTCTCTGCACCTCCCTGCTCGCGGCGCCCGTCTGCGCGGCGCAGGGCCTGACGGAACCTGAAACGGAAACGCCGGCCTCCGCCAGCCGTCTGCCGGCGCCCCTGGCACAAAAAATTGCCTCCGGAGACTTTGACGGTCTGCAGACGGAACTGCGTTCCACCCTCCTGAAGGCAGGAGAACAAACGAAATCCGAACAAAAACTGCTCCAGAACAGGCAGTACCGCCATTTGCTGGACATTCACGAACTCCTGCGCGTCACGGGACCGGACAAGGTGAAAGCCGTGTTCTCCAAAAGCGCACAGGATGCCGCTTTCATCAAAACCTTTTTACAGGATCCGGCATGGATAGAGCTTTACCTTGGAGCGGGCCTGATTCCGGAAAATTCACCGGAAGGTCTTCAAATTCTTTCCGACATCTGGAAAGCGGACGGCAAGAGCCCGGATTTCCGGAATTACCAATCCCTGGCCACCGGGCTGGCCTCTGTCTTTTCCTCCGGCCCCATGGCGGGAAGGCTCAAAACCAACTCCGCCAACAGCAATCCGGTGCGCCGCTACCGGATTTTCAAGAAACTGCATCAGGAAAACAAGCTGCATCCGGGATTCATCAAGCTGCGCCCATGGGAAATGCGCTTCGTCGTAGGAAGTCCCTGGGACGATAAATCCTACGAATGGAGCAATGAACACGTCAATCTCCCCTGGCGGCGGTACACGGCCGCCTGCTGGGCCGCCCCTTATACGGGCCATAATTTCTTTGGCGATACCATTCAGGGACCGCTTTTCTACGTGCCGTGGAGGGATCTTCACACGACTGCGGAAAACACGCAGATCATCGGCGGCGTCTGCGGCGGCCTCTCCTACTTCGGCACCATGGCGGCCCAGGCTCACGGCATCCCGGCCTATCCGGTAGGGCAGCCCGGCCACTGCGCGTACGCCGTGCGCGTGAAGCGGGGGGAATGGAAAGGCGGCTTCGGCGGACCGGACGGAGGCATGCACAACCATATCTTCGGCTCCCAGGCCCCAACTTCCTACCTGCTGATGGAAAACGTCTTTGCTGACAACGACAAGGCGGACCAGGCCTACCTGTGGGCCGCCCAGGCCCGGCTGGACGAAGCTTCCGGCAATAAGGACAAGGCCATCCAGGCATGGGAGGAAGCGCTCAGGCAAACCCCTCTGCACCCGTTCTTCCGCACGGAACTCCAACGTCTGCTGATGGAAAAGAAAGGCATGCAGCCTATCGACTGGTACGTTTACGCCAAGGATGCCCTTTCCCACTATCAGGGCAACGGCTTTGCCGCATTCGACATCCTCAAGGACGTGCAGAATAAATTCCTGATGGATATTCCGGCGGAAGACCGGATTGCCTGGTTCCGGGACCTGCATGAAGCCATCGCCACCACCCCCACATCCTGGGCAGTGAAATTCCAGCCCGTGCTGGACGCCCAATCCGCCTTCCTGGTCAATCCGCAGGAAAAAGCGGCCTATCTGGAAACAGTCCTCTCCACCCACCTGAAAACGGGAGACGGCACCAATTTTGGCCAGGCGTTGGAATGGGGAGTGAAAAACTTCGTGGAAAACGGCCAGGCGGACGTCTTCTCCAACGCATTCGCCAAGGTAGCCCAGCAAACGGAAAAAACCGGAACCTCCGGAAAAGCCCCCGACCCCAAAAAGCTGAAGGAAGCCTACGGCACAGCCATCTACGCCACGGAAACGGCCCGCTCCATTCCGGCCTTCCAGGCCTTGAGCAAAGCGGCGGCCACTTTCTCCGGCGCCAATATGGCGAGCAATACGGTCAAGGCGGCCGTTCCGCAGGGCTGGAAACTGGTGCCCGCAGACGGCATGGTCCGGTGCTCCACCACAAGCCGGTGGGACACTCCCTGGGATCATATCAACCTGCTGCGTCCCTGCGGGGGCGCCCAGCATACGGACAAGGAAGCCAGTCCGAACGTCATTGTAGAACTGAAAAACGGCGTAAACCTGGCCGGGCTGGTAATCACCAAGCGCAACGGCAATGAAGACCGGATGAAGAAGATGGAGGTTTCCACCTCCACGGACGGAGCCACCTGGTTCCCCCTGTCCGCCACGGAAAACATGCCCAAGGAATGGGTGATCACCGCCCCGGAAAGCGCCAGAGCCAAGTGGATCAAGGTGGAAGCCAAAAACGCACAGCCGGAATTCATGCATCTGCGCCATATCCTCGTTTACGAAAAATAAATTCTCCATTAACGCCATGCTTCATCATATCCATACCGTTTCCGGCCTGCTGGCCGCAGCTCTCCTCCTGTCCGCCCCCGTCCAGGCGGCCCTCCCCGCCTACAGCGCCGTGAAAGACGAGGCGAAAACCGTCAATAAATACATGATCGTCGTGTGGGCCGGCACGGACTGGTCCCCCAAGTCACGTGAAATCACCCGCGCAGTGGAACACCTGGCCAAGAACTCCCCGGAACCCGTGCTCTGGTGCATCCAGGACGAACGTGAGGAAATGACGGAAGAAGAGCAGAAACTGCCCAAGCCCCCCGGGGAAATCTGGAACATCCCCGCCATTCAGGTGGTCTCCCCCACCGGAAACATGGTATTCCTGTCGGAAGGCGTCTCCAGGGAAACATTGCCAGCCGTCATGAAGCAGGCGATGGAAGCCGTAAAACAGCAAAACAAAGCCAATGCCCTGTGGGAAAAAGCCGCCGCTTCATCCGGAACGGCCGCGGCCCTTCTTTACGGAGAAGGGCTTCAGCAGCTTCCTCCTTATGCGGCCTCATCCAGAAAGGATATTCTGGAAAAAATCAAGAAGGCGGACCCGGAAGATACCAAGGGCGTGCACTTCAAATCCACCTTCAATCATCTGCCCTACATTGAAAAAGTGCAGAGAATGGTGAATGATTCCGCCAAAGACGGCGGGCCAAAGGATTACAAAATCGCCCATGCCTATGTAAACAAACAGCTCAAAATCCCCGGCCTGACGCCCCTTCAAAAACAACAGGTCATGGCGGCCAGGTTCTGGCTCTACCGCCATGAGGGGAAAAAGGACCAGGCGCTGAAGACCCTGACGGACATCGCCAGGATATCCCCTAAAACCCTCATGGGAATAGGCGCCCAGAACTACTACCGCTACCTGACGGAACCCGTCACCCTGAAAAGTCCTCACTTCACGGGCTACGACCTGCGTCCGGAACTGACGCCTACCCGCGTTAACGTCAGCAGCATGCTCGACGGCCCCGGAAACTACAAGATCACCTTCAAGATGAACAACGGAGGCTGCAATATCCGCAATCCCCGCTTCATGAAGGGCAACCGCGTAGTCAGCGAACTGCCCAAGGACCGTCAGGACAAAAACGGGCGCGAATTCACCCTGCGCCTCTCCGGTTCGGAAAAGCCGGACCTGGTTTTCGACTGCCAGGGACACGGATGGTTTGATGCGGACTGCGACATCATCGTGACCAAGGAATCCTGATTCTTGCCGGCAAACAAACACGCCGCCATATCACAACCTTCACAGAGGCAGGATATTCCCAGGGGATTTCCTGCCTTTTTTCCGGAGAGGGAATCATTCCCAACCGGCGCTCAAGCGGAAGCCGCCCCACTCTCCCTGCCCTTTGCCGGCCCAGGCCGAACAACATTCCCGGCAGCTTCAAGGGAGCAATAAGAGAAACATTCTTCTCATTCCCGCGTCTTCAAGGGAGGATTACCCCTTCTTCCCGTCTTCCCTCGCGTTCTCCGCCAGTTGGCGTCGGTACTCCATGCGCTCCCTGATCCGCAGTTCCAGTCCGTTTCCGGTGGGAGTGTAATACACGCGGCCTTCCGGGAGGTAGGCCTGGGGAACGTAATGTTCCGGATAGTCGTGGGAATACAGGTATTCCAGCCTGGCGGCATCCGCGCCTCCGGCAGCGGCCAGCTTCTTGCGCGTGGGCGTCCGGAGGTGCTCCGGCACGGCCAGCGTTTTCCCATTGCGCACGTCATCCATGGCGGCGTTGATGCCCATGTAGGCGGAATTGCTCTTGGGAGCCGTCGCCAGGTAAACCGCAGCATGCGCCAGCGGGATGCGGGCTTCCGGCATGCCGACCATTTCCGCGGCGCGCGCCGCATCCAGAGCCACGCGCAGGGCGTTGGAGTCCGCCAGCCCTACATCCTCCGACGCGGCGATGACCAGCCTTCTTCCGATAAAGCGGATATCCTCCCCGGCTTCCAGCATCATCCCCAGCCAATACAGGGCGGCGTCCGGGTCAGAGCCGCGCATGGATTTGATGAAAGCGGAAATCGTATCGTAATGGGAATCCCCCAGGCGGTCGTACCTGATGGCCTTGCGCTGGATGGATTCCTCCGCGACGGAGATGTCCACATGAATGACGCCGTCTTCCCCCGCGGGAGTGGACAGGACAGCCACTTCCAAAGCCGTGAGCGCCTTCCTGGCGTCTCCGTCCGCCTTGGCGGCCAGATGGTTCAGGGCATCCTCCTCCATATCCACGCGGAATGCGCCCAGCCCGCGCACCTCATCCGCCAGGGCGCGCTTCAGCAGGGCGGCCAATTCCTCCTCCGGCACCGGTTCCAGCGGAAAGACCTGGGAGCGGGACAGCAGGGGGGAGTTAATCGCAAAATAGGGGTTTTCCGTGGTCGCTCCAATGAACCTGACCGTTCCCTTTTCCAGATGGGGTAGCAAAACATCCTGCTGGGCCTTGTTGAACCGGTGCAGTTCATCCACGAAGAGGACGGTTTTCCGCCCGTGCATGCTCATCCTCATCTGGGCCTGGGCTATTTTTTCCCGGATGTCCGCTACATTGGATTCCACGCCGTTGAGCATCATGAAATGGGCATTCGTCGTCCGGGCGATGACGGCGGCCAGAGTAGTCTTCCCGCAACCGGGAGGCCCGTAGAAAATCAGGGACGTGAACCGGTCCGTCTCAATGGCCCGTCTCAACAGCTTGCCCGAAGCCAGCAGATGCCTCTGCCCGGCCACTTCATCCAGGGCGCGCGGACGCATGCGCGCGGCCAGCGGCATGGCGGAAGTATCCGCTCCGGGCTCAAAACCTTCCCGCGCTTCCGCTTCCTGTAAACTGAACAAATCCATCGGAAACACTTTACCCGGTTGAAAGGCTGGAGAAAAGGCCAATCCCCGGAATCCTGAAAGTTTGGCGGAAGAGACACCGTTTCCCCCCTCAGGAAAGAAAGGCGCCTTTATCCCAACCTGGACCAGAAGGACAGCATGAAAACCATGCTGACAGGGGCCAAAATACTGAACAGCAGCCCCGCCACAGCCAATCCCCTGCGGTTCACCTCCCAGTAATGAAGGGAGGCGATCAGCATCCAGATGGGAATCACAACCATGTGGACGAGAGCCAGAAGCCCCCAGCCTGCCAGCACCAGCAAAAAGAGCCATGACTGCGAGCCGTCCGCATTATTGCTCGGCATGACAAGGCCAAAGAAGCGGTACACAAACAAAAAGAAGACGAATACGGCAAAAGGTATCCATCCCCAGCGGGCTTCCTCCTTCCGGCGGGCCATGGCCAATTCGAAACAGGGATCTTTAAACGCAGGCCATTGCTTGGCGGAAGAATCTCTGAAGAAACGCATATCGCCCGAAGTCTCTATTATCGCACCTTTCTTCCGTCAATGATATTCAATGCCAGTCCGGCTTTTTCCCGCAGAAAATTTTTTCCTCTAACAAATACGGGACATCGGCTTCAGCCAATTACCTTATTGTCAAACCAAAGGACTGTGAAAATTCATGAAAAACTTTTGACCATAAATCATTTTTTCATTCTTCCTCCCCCCGCTCTTCTTCTTTTCCCATGATGGGAAAAGTCTTTTTGCATGATCCAAATTTCAACACCCGTCCAATTTGTCATACACATCCCCAATTTCCCATAAAAAAGACTGCCTCCGCTACAGGAGCGGAGACAGTCCGGAGTAATATAAAACCGGAAATTACGGAAGGCTACCTGCCCAGAATTCCCTTGAAGTATTCCAGCGTCGTCGCCAGGCCTTCCGGCAAAGTATGCCTGGGCTGCCATCCGGCATTGCGGAGCTTGTCCGCACAGGCGCGGGAATGCTTGACGTCTCCCGGACGTTCCGGCGCATGAAGCACCTTGGAGGAAGATCCCGCAGCCTTGATGATGTTCTGCGCCAACTCTTCAATGGTGATCTGGCCGCCGTAACCGGCATTGAACACGCCGGTGACTTCCGGGTGTTCCGCCACAAAGGTCAGGGCTCCTACAATGTCTTTCACATAGATGAAATCGCGCGTCTGGGAACCGTCCCCATACACGGTGATGTCTTCCCCCTTGACAGCTTTTTCAATGAAAATGGGCACGGCCGCAGCATAGGCGCCCTTGGGGTCCTGCCGAGGGCCGAAGACATTGAAGAAGCGCACGGCCGCCGTATTGATTTTTCCTTCCGCCCGGAACATGTTGAGGTAGTATTCCCCGTCCAGCTTGGTAATGGCATAGGGGCTCTTGGGTTCCGGGTACATGGTTTCCAGTTTGGGCACCGTAGGATTATCTCCATAAATGGCGGCGGAAGACGCCAGCACGATTTTTTTGACTCCGGCGGCGGAAGCTTCCTCCAGCACGTTCAGCAAACCGTTGACGTTGATGTCGATGCATTCGCCGATCTTGCTCATGGATTCCGGCACGGAGACGAGCGCGGCCATATGGAAAATATAGTCCACCCCCTGCACCGCCTGGCGCACCAACTCCCGGTCGCAGATGGAACCTTCGATGAATGTGTGCCTGAGCCCTTCCAGGTTTTTGAGATAGCCCGTGCGCAGGTTGTCCAGCACACGGATTTCTTCCGCCTTATCCTGATAGTGTTCCACAATATGGGAACCGATGAATCCGGCGCCGCCGGTTACGAGAATCTTCATGTTTTTCCGATGTTGGTAAATATTGATTAATAGCGGTCCACAATGGCCTTCATTTCATCCATCTGCGCCTCAATGGATTCCACCAGGGCCATCTGCGTACGGCAACGGTCCAGGTTGTGTTCCGGACGGTGGATTTTAAAATACACGTCACCGGACAGGTAGTCCGTCAGGAAGCGGATGCCGCATTCCATCGTGAGCAATTTGCCGGAGAACGGCAGCAGGCTCTTTTCCAAAGGCGTCAGGAAACTCTTGGCGGAACTCAGGTAACCCTGCACCAGAGCTTCAAACATGAACATGCGCATCGTGACCTTGGAGACGTCCTTTTCATCTTCCGCGGCGGGAGACGTGGCCGTCCGGATCATGTCGCCGAAGTCGTAAATGGCGGAACCGGGCATCGTGGTATCCAGGTCAATCACGCAAATGCCTTCTCCGGTTACATCGTCCAGCATCACATTGTTCAGCTTGGTATCATTGTGCGTACAGCGCAGGGGCAATTCCCCGGATTTCAGGTAATCCACCACCATGTGGCAGTCCGCCTCGCGGGAAAGATACCAGTCTATTTCCTTCTGCACTTCCTTCACGCGCCCCAGGGGGTCGGACTGGATGGCTTCTTTCAGAGCCGCCAGGCGGGAAGTAGTATTGTGGAAATTGGGAATGGTTTCGAACAGGGGCTCTCCGGGCAGGTCTGCCGTGAGCTTCTGGAACTCGCCGAAGGCGCGCGCCGCTTCCTGGCACTGCTTGGTAGTTTCAATCTGGTCATACGTGCGTGCACGTTCAATGAACGGGTACACGCGCCAGCAGTTGCCGTCCGAATCCAGGGCGTACGGCTTGCCGTCCACGGAGGGAACCAGCGTGAGAGTGCGGCGGTAAGCTTCCGGGCACTGTTCCTCTTTCAGGCGCTTCAGAGCGTGGTCCGTTACGCGCTTTACATTCTCCATCAGGGGGATGGGCTGCTTGAACACATTATGGTTCACGCGCTGGAGGATGTAACGGATACGCTGTCCCGCCTGATCCACCCAGATGCAGTAGGTGTCGTTGATGTGGCCGCTGCCGTAGGAGTAACCGTGGACAAAATCGCCGCGGAGATCGAACAGGGTTGATACAGCCTTGAGATCGTGCATAGGAAAAAAGGCTTAGTTGAGCTTTTCAGGGTATACGCCCTGCTGGATAAGTTTGTTGATGCCTTCCACAACCATGGGCTTATCCCCCGGATAGGTCATGCCGAACCAGGAGGAAGAAGTGGGAAGAACGGCGCAATCGGCCCGGTCCGCATGAATCAGGGCATCCACCACGGTGGGAATAAAGCATTCGCTCTTGGGTTCCTGGCCGTGTTCTTTCAGGAAGTCAATGAAATGATCTTCCGTCAGTTCAATGAAGGAGGGGGAGAACAGCCAGAAATTCATGGAAACCAGTTCTGCGGGATCCACCGGCAGGCGTTCGCCCTTCAGGTTGTTTCCGCGCACGACGCCGTCTTCGTCAGCCTGGATTTTCACGAATTCCTCCACGCCGTCCAGCAGGCCGTCCTTGATGGAGCAAATGCCGCGGTTCACGTCCCCGTTGTCGGAGAGGGTATTCTTCAGCGGATAGCCGATCATGCCGTAATGGGCCTTGCCGGGTTCATCCGTAGTGGAAGTCAGGAACTTGGCGGCCTGCACAAAAGCGTCCGCACCGTAAAAGTCATCCGCATTCACTACGGCAAAGGGTTCCTTCACCACGTGGCGGGCGGCACGCAGGGCGTGGGCGGTGCCCCAGGGCTTTTCCCGGCCTTCCGGCACGGAGAAACCTTCCGGCAGGTCGTCCAGAGACTGGAAAGCGTAATCCACCTCAATCTTGCCGGCAAAACGGCTGCCGACCTTTTCCTTGAAAATATCTTCAAAGTCACGGCGGATAATGAATACCACTTTTCCGAAACCGGCCCGGATGGCATCATAAACAGAATAGTCAAGAACGACTTCCCCGTTGGGGCCCATCGGATCAAGTTGCTTGAGACCGCCGTAACGGCTGCCCATGCCAGCTGCTAAAACAAGAAGTGTAGGCTTCATCATACGCAGACCATTATGACCAAGCCTCCCCGTTTGGCAACAGGAAAATGCCGGAAAACCGGAGAAATCCGCCCGTTAAAAAACGTAAGAGCACCAAAGCCCCAGCACTACTTTTTTGAAATCGTCCCGCCCGTAGCCGCAATACCATCCCAGGAAAGGCTCCACCCGCAGACCGCCGGAAACGGCCCACAGCGCCCCCGTGCGCACCATCAGCTCTTTCAAGCCGTTCCTTCCCAGATAATCATGGGCAAAGCCCAGGGAAACCGTATTCACCATGGCGACAGATTCGCACAGCAGGGGCTGCCAAGTAACGCCCCACTGGGAATACACCCCCTCCTGTCCGGAATCATACAGGAGGGAGCCGCGGAAAGACCAGGAAGGAGTGGGGTTCCATTTAAGGGAAAAGCCCGGCTCCGCCCCGTTCTTCAGAGGGCAGGAATCATACCGCTGTCCGTTGACAAAAAAACCGGCCGTGCATTCGTCCGCCAGATAATACTGGACTTCTCCGTGCAAGGTGGTCTGGCTGAAATGGCGGCGCTGCCAGTTGCGGATGGCGAAAAGTTCCCCGCTCACCGCCCAGGAATCCGACAGGGAGGCTCCGCCGGAAATCTGGCCCTCCAAGGAATCCCCCCCCATCTTTTCTCCCCGGTGGACATAATAGGAACGGTAGCCGCCAAGCATCTCCCCGCCCATGCGGATGGGGGAACGGCCGTCCACCTCCGTCAGGGGCGGCGGCCCGTCATACCCCAGGACGGCCTGCACGGCACAGCACGGAATGATGAAAAACAGCCTCATGAAAACCGTTTAACACAATTCGCTGCGCCTCTCCAACGCCAAAACGGGGCATGCACATTCTCCGGGCTTGGCAAAACGGGAATCTGCCCTTACCCTCTCGCGCATGGTTCATTTCACCCTGTTCGGGATACCTGTTTACATCCGCCCCAGCTTCTGGGTGGTGCTGGCCATTTTCGGCGGCGCCCTCAGCATCAGCAGCGTGGAAGATCTCATTTATCCGGCCCTGTTCGTCATTGCCGGCTTCATCGCCATCCTGTCCCATGAAATGGGGCACGCGCTGGTGGGACGCAGGCTGGGCGGCGGCCAGCAGACGATTGTTCTGGAACTCTTCGGCGGCCTGACAAGCAGCCACGGCATGCAATTGACGCGCGGAGGCAGGGCCCTCATGATTCTGGCGGGCCCCATGATGACCCTGCTGCTGGGCATCATCAGCCTGTGGCTCACCTGGAACATCGTCGCTCCCGTCATGGCCTCTCACAACCTGGACTTCTGGGACCTGGCCATCAGCCCCTTCACAGCGGCGCTCATCTCCCCCAAGCTGTACATCCTCTCCTGCCTCATCATGATTGGAGAATGGTGGACCCTCCTGAATCTGCTGCCCATCTATCCCCTGGACGGCGGCCAGCTGATCGCCCAGTACATCCGCTCCCCCAGGAAAGTATTCATGACCGGCTTCATCACGGCCATCCTCATCGGACTGCTCAGTTTTCAGCTCTTCCACGGCTACTTTATCCCCATCTTCATGGCCCTCTTCGCCTACAGCAATTACCGGGAATACAAAAACGCCCCCTTTTAACAGCATTCCGAATTTCCTTTGCGGGCTCCGCCCGTTCTATTCAACAAACCATCCAATATGTCTCAACAAACCGCAATCTCCCCTACCCGCGCCCAGGATTTCCCCGAGTGGTACCAGCAAGTCATCAAGGCCGCCGACATGGCGGAAAATTCCGAGGTGCGCGGCTGCATGGTCATCAAGCCATGGGGCTACGCCATCTGGGAACTCATTCAGAAAGACCTGGACCAGCGCTTCAAGGACACCGGCCACACGAACGCCTATTTCCCCCTCCTGATTCCGATCTCCTATCTGGAAAAGGAAGCGGAGCATGCCGAAGGCTTCGCCACGGAATGCGCCGTAGTCACCCACCACAGGCTGGAAGCGCAGAAGGATGAAACCACCGGCAAGACACGCATGATTCCCACCGGGGAGCTTACGGAACCCTTCGTCATCCGGCCCACTTCGGAAACCGTCATCGGCGCGGCTTTCGCCCGCTGGACCTCCAGCTACCGCGATCTGCCCCTCAAGGTCAATCAGTGGTGCAATGTGATGCGCTGGGAAATGAGACCCCGAATCTTCCTGCGCACAGCCGAATTCCTGTGGCAGGAAGGACATACGGCCCATGAAACCCGGGAGGAAGCCATTGAGGAAACCCTCACCATGCACAAGGTTTATGAGGAATTCCAGCGGGACGTGCTCGCCATCCCCACCATTCCCGGGGAAAAGACGGAGGCGGAACGCTTCCCCGGCGCGGAGCAGACCTACACGGTGGAAGCCATGGTGCAGGACCGCAAGGCCATCCAGGCCGGGACCTCCCACTTCCTGGGGCAAAACTTCTCCAAATCCCAAAACATCTGCTTCGCCGGACGGGACAACACCCAGCAATTCGCATGGACGAGCTCCTGGGGCGTTTCCACCCGCATGATCGGAGCGCTCATCATGATGCACTCCGACGACGACGGACTCGTCTGCCCGCCCCGCGTCGCTCCCCAGCAAATCGTCATCATTCCCGTCACGCCTAAGGAAGAAAGCCGCCAGGCCGTTCTGGACCACTGCGAGGAGCTGGCGCGCACCCTCCGGGCCAAAACCTTCCATGGCCAGCCGCTGCGCGTGCTGGTGGACAAGCGCGATCTGGGCGGCGGCGCCAAGAAATGGGAATGGGTGAAAAAAGGCGTGCCCGTGCGCCTGGAAATAGGCCCCCGGGACCTGGAAAAAGGCTCCGTCTGCCTTCAGCGGCGTGACCGGCCCGCCAATGAAAAATCCTTCGTCCCGGAAACGGAACTGATCGATACCGCTGCGGATATCCTCCAAAGCATCCAGGACGCCCTGCTTCAGCGGGCCATTTCCTTCCGGGACTCCCATATCCGCCCTGCCTCCACGCTGCGGGAATTGGAAGAAAACTTCTCCGGTGAGGGAGACGCAGACTGGCTCCAGGTGCCGTGGGACGGGTCGCCGGAAGAAGAAGAAGCACTGGCTAAGCGGCTGCGAATCTCCATCCGCTGCATCCCGCTCGGCGAACTGGGCCAGGGCGAACCGGCTCCCTGCATCCTCACCGGACGCATGACGACACGCCGCGTTCTGTGGGCCAGAAGCTACTGAGCCCTCTGATTGTCCCTTTCAACGGGATTGTTCCAAGGCAGGCCCAAACGGGCCTTTACGGAACAATCCCGTTTTTATACGCCCCTCCACCGTTTTCCCAAAAACAGCATCAACAAGGAACGGAACAACATGTATCGCAGACCAGAACTCTTTCTTCTCCTGTGTCCCCATGCCGGCGGCGACATCCGTATTCCGGGAAAACAGGATTTTTTCTCTAAAAAAATCTTGCCAAGACCGGAAAACCTTATATACTCCTTGGCACACGGACGCTGTAAGGCTCCAATCATTTAAAGCGGATGTAGCTCAGGGGTAGAGCGCAACCTTGCCAAGGTTGATGTCGTGGGTTCGAATCCCATCATCCGCTCCAACTTTTTTATAGCAAAAGACCCGCACAAATCTTGATGATGTGCGGGTTTTATATGATGGCCCGTACAGAAAAAACTGTCTCCCCCTATTGCAAAACCGTCACAGGAAACATTTGTATCTGCCCTGGTGAAGCCCTCCGGACGCTCATCCTTCATGGCAGACGTTACCGGTTTTCTCAGGCATGTCCTGCCTTATTGTTTAATGACTTAGTGTTTATCCTCTGAAACCTAGGCGGACTTATACCCACCGTATCAAGAACCTATAGCGACCCCTATGGTCATGATGACAAGCCATGTACCTGACAATATAAGCGCAATAAGATCGTCTTTTCTGTTCGAATTCACGATGATGCCACACAATCCCCAAAACAGGCTTGTAAATTGACCGATGAACATTGCCAATCCTAATGTTATAGATAGAGAGACAGGAAAGCTAATGTTTTTGCCGAATAGTGTTACACAAGCTATAGGAAACAGCGCTATCCATCCGATGAGTGAAGGAGTGTAAGATTTCATGATTAATGATGGCGCATGCCTGAAATCATCTTATACCGCTTCTTTCATCAGTTGCCGCAGGAAGTTAGTCGGCAACGAGAACATATGGCTCCATCCATCAAGAATCAGAAAAAGATGAACCAAAAAGAGCGATTCCCGTAGAAATAGGGAACATAATTCCGCATTTATCTAATAGAAAAGTCTCCACGGAAAATATATTTTTTCGCAATAAGTAGTGTAAGGATAACCATTGCTCGGAGGGGCCATGATTTGTACTTCGATACGGCAGCCTTTCACGAGGTCTGGGTTGTTTAACAGATACTCCTCAACTTCCGGAGGAATCCGGGCATTCGTTCCGTCTTCGACAACGAAACGAAGACCACAAGTTTTACTTCTCCAGGAAGCTCCATCGCCTGTTAATTTCATTCCATGCCGGGCAAATATCTTATGGAGTTCCAAATCCTTTTCCACTGTTTCCAACAGAGTTACACTCCTCTCATAACCGTCTCCCGTATCTATGGCCGACCAGAAGAGGGAGAACGGTAAATAAATGAAGTAAAGAGCGGCTATTCCTATGACGATCCACATTTTCTTTTTCATCTTAAATAATTTATTAATTCTCTTTTTGTTTATTCACAAGGCACTCTTCCTTCCCCATAGCCTCTATGCCCTTGAGGAGCTGGAGCCAGAAGAGGAGTATCAGGGGCAAACGGGGCTACAAAACCAGCTCCTTCCACGATTGCACACGCCCATCCGCAGCAATTTCTTGCTCCCGAGTTGTATAATGAATATAGAGGGACATTCTTTTCATCTTCCCGGATCTGCTCTTCAACTTTACTTACTGACTCAGGACAGGCTTTATAAGTGTAGGAATTTCTAGGATCGGCAGCTCCTTCATTATGGGCATCATCCTGAATTTCTCCGGCTCCAACGCCTAAAGCGCCTTTGTGCCAACTTCCGGGGTAGAGACCTCTCTGCATATTGGGCGTTTTGACCCAAGCATGTCCTACATTTCCTAGCAAATTCCTGAATGGTTTAACCAGAATAAAAATTTCCTGTATTTCATATTCGCAACATTCCCTTCCTGCGTCATCCGCAATTTTAGAGTATTTTACACCATCCTTGCAACATTCCGTTTCAGCATCTTCAGAAAGGCCAAGCGTATCAGAGTACAGGCATGTATTGTTCTTGACGAAGATATCAAGATGCCATCCGTTTACCCGCCGGTAAAATTTCTAATATTCCATTTATGTCTAAAGAATCACCATATTTAAAATGATATTACACAACAGATGAAGGAAAATTAAATAATGGAATCAGAAAAAATATTAATCCTGTTTACGCAATTAAATAATTAGTATGAAATTTATATCCATACCCATTATTGTTTAGGATGATGTTTCCCCTCAAAAGGAGTATGTACTTTGCCCGAAAGCCATGTCCCATCTATAGGAGATATGTCTATATAATATGATCCAGGAGAAAAAAAGGTCTTCTCTTCTTTATTTCGTTTTGCATATAAAATACCTTTACGCAGAACAAAATCGATGCCAAAGAAATTTACAGGCTGATTTTCTTTAATTATAATTTCTTGTCGTATTCTCTGAGTTGAATGGTAAGATGTTACAAAGACTTGAATTTTTTTAGTAGAATCTTTCAATATAATCTTATTCGGTTTCATATGCCGATTTTTATTTTTTTCAGATACTGCGCAGCTATTCCATAATATGGGAAACAGGATGAGCAAGCCTCCTAGAATATATTTATTGATTTTCATCGCACGGGCATTCGATATTTTTTAAAATAGCATCTATTTCATGTTGATTGACGCTTCCACTATATTCCCCCATCATATGTCCTTCGTGTCCTTTATTAGGAACAGAATTTAGGGAGCCATTTGGTTCGATCTCATCGTGATAATCATCGGGAAGTCCCATAAGATGGCCGGCTTCATGCGCATAAATCCATGGATCTGCCTGGAATTCCCATACTCCATATCTGCCTCCAACTCCATTAACATAAGAACGATGAGATGAATCTGATGTTATTTCTATACGGAATTATATAGAACAATCTTGCTGTAAGATTTTTAGAATATTCTGATTCCTTGATATCCAGTAAATTGCTCCGACGAAAAAATAGATAAAATTAAAAAAATAAAGTAAATAATTACAAAAATTTATATATGATTCACATAATTTTTTTATTTAGAGCATAATGAAAACTATAGACAAAATTAATTATTGAAAAACATGCAAAAAATATCATATATGAAAACATAATAACATTGATTGTTTCTATTGAAAATATCTCTAAAGCAAAAACTATAATTATATTCAAAATGCAAAGAATAATTAAGAAAATGAGACACATTTTCTTAAT
>NZ_DKYW01000020.1:0-5467 GCF_002493465.1 Akkermansia sp. UBA7090 | reverse complement strand
CGGATGCTCAATCCGTTAAACATAGTTTCCAGTTCTTTCTCAAGTTCTGAAGACCAATTAGAGTACTTATGCAGGCGATCATTTTAGCGGCTGGAATGGGAAAAAGGCTGGGAGCGCTCACCCGGAACAACACCAAATGCATGGTTCAGGTCAACGGAGTGACGCTGATAGAACGCATGATGAAACAATTGGACCGCCTTTCCCCGTCTCTGGAAAAAATTGTAATCGTTACGGGCTATGAGGGGGAAAAGCTCAAGACTTTCCTTTCCCGTCTGGACATTTCCACCCCTGTGGAATACGTGGACAATCCCCTGTATGCCAGCACCAACAATATCTATTCCCTGTACCTGGCCAAAGAACACCTGCTCCAGGACGATACGCTGCTCTTTGAATCCGACCTGATTTTTGAAGACTCCGTTATTGACGCCCTGCTCCGCCACCCCTATCCCAGCCTTGCCCTCGTCGCCAAATTTGAAAGCTGGATGGACGGCACGGTCGTCACGCTGGATGAAGACGACAACATCAGGCAATTCATTCCCGGAAGCAAATTCTCCTACAAGAAAAAGACGGAATATTTTAAAACCGTCAATATTTACAAATTCAGCAGGGAATTCTCCCGGACCCATTACGTCCCCTTTCTTACAGCCTACAGCAAAGCCCTGGGCAATAATGAATATTACGAACAGGTGCTGCGGGTCATCGCCCTGCTGGACAAGCCGGAAATCAAGGCGCTGCGCCTCGGCGGCGAAGCATGGTATGAAATAGACGACATCCAGGACCTGGACATCGCAGCCTCCATATTCACCCCGGACAGGGAAGAACACCTGCGCCTGATGGAATCCCGGTACGGAGGCTACTGGCGCTATCCCCGCATCAGGGATTTCTGCTACCTGGTCAACCCCTATTTCCCCAACAAACGCCTCATGTCCGAACTCAAGGCGAATTTTGAACGCCTGGTGAGGGAATACCCGTCCGGAATGAGGGTCAACAGCCTGCTGGCGGCAAAATACTTCGGCATCAGCCAGGAATACATCTGCATCGGCAACGGCGCGGCGGAACTCATTAAGGCGCTCATGTCCCGCCTGGAGGGGAAAATGGGGGTCATCTACCCTACCTTTGAGGAATATCCCAACCGGCTGAAGCCGGATATGGTGGTGCCCTTCCATACTGCTTCCCGGAATTTCACTTACACGGCGGACGACCTGATGGAATTCTTTTCCGGGAAAGACATTGGTACCCTGCTCCTCGTCAATCCGGGAAACCCTTCCGGCTTCTTCCTGCCGAAAGGCGATGTGCTGCGCCTCTGCCAGTGGACAAAAACCCGCGGCGTCCGCCTGATCGTGGATGAATCCTTTGTAGACTTCTCCTGCGGAATGCCGGACAATACGCTGCTGAAAGACGGCATCCTGGAAGAATATCCCCACCTGGCTGTGGTAAAAAGCATTTCCAAATCCTACGGCGTTCCGGGTCTCCGCCTGGGTGTTCTGGCCTCCGCGGACAGGGAACTGGCGGCATGGCTCAAAAAAGACGTTTCCATCTGGAACATCAATTCCATCGCGGAATTCTACATGCAAATCTTCGGGAAATATGAGCAATCCTACGTGCGTGCGTGCAACCGTTTCATGAAAGAACGGGACCGCTTCATGCAGGAACTCTCCCGCGTGCCTTTCCTGAACGTGTTCCCCTCCCAGGCAAACTACTTCATGTGCGAGGTCAAGCCCCCCATGAAAGCCCGCACCCTGACCGGCCTTCTGCTGAAAAACCACTCCATCCTTGTTAAGGATTGCAGCCGGAAAAAAGGATTTGAAGGCAGGGAATTCATCCGCGTCGCCGTCAGGGACGCAACCGACAATGATGCCCTGGTCCGGGCCATGCACGAGATGTGTTCCATGCATTCAAACTAGTCATTAACTCTCTATTTCCAAACGCCGTTTTTACTCTAATCCCCCTACCATGCTGACAATTCCTCACGAAATTATTTCCTCCCTCAATATTTCTCCCCGGCAGGCAATCCAATGGGTAAAAGAGTCCTTC
This sequence comes from Akkermansia sp. UBA7090, assembly GCF_002493465.1. NCBI lineage: Bacteria > Pseudomonadati > Verrucomicrobiota > Verrucomicrobiia > Verrucomicrobiales > Akkermansiaceae > Akkermansia > Akkermansia sp. UBA7090. The sequence continues at coordinate 3,433 of NZ_DKYW01000020.1, read as the reverse complement.
CATATCAAGGAGGAAGAACCTGTATTCCTTCCCCATAAAACAAGCATCGCCTTTGAAGAAGGAAAATTCATGAATACGATGCCCTGCATCGTCCCCGGCCTGAACGCCATGGGGGTAAAAATTGTAACGCGTTACCCGGAACGGGCCAAAACCATTAATGGGGAAATACTACTTTACGATTATCATACTGGAGAGCTTCTGGCTCTTATGGACGCTTTTTGGGTCACGAACGCCCGTACCGGAGCAGTAGCCGCCCTCGCCCTTCAAACATTCGCCAGACAGGATTTCCAGACAATTTCCCTGATGGGGCTGGGAAATACAGCCCGCGCCACTATGGCATGCATTCTGGCGTTATATCCTGAAAAAAACTTCACGGTGCGTCTTCTTTCCTACAAAACGCATGTTCCCCAATTCATTGAAGAATTCCAATGCCACAGCAACGTCCGTTTTGAAGAAGTGAAAAACATCAATAACCTCATTGATGGAACAGATGCCGTCATTTCCTGCATTACTAATGCGGAGGGCATCCTTGCCGAAGACAGCTGTTTCAAACCAGGCATTACTGTTATCCCCGTACATACAAAGGGATTCCAAAATTGTGATTTGTTTTTCGACAAGGTATTTGCCGATGATCGTGACCATGTTAAGAATTTCCGGCATTTTGAGCGCTTCCGTCAATTTGGGGAAATAGCTCCGGTTCTGGCCGGAAAAACAGCGGGCAGAACGTCTCCGGAAGAACGCATCCTCAGCTACAATATCGGGCTGGGCCTCCACGATATCGTCTTCGCCAAGCACATCTACGACCGCCTGATTCATGTTGAGGAGCAGAAGGAAAAATCTCCCTCCTTTCATTTCCGGCAAACGGCATGCCTGTCCTGATCAGCTGATTTCATCAACACATTCCCCACGCCTGAAGCGGGAGGCAACATCAGCCATGAACATGGAATCCTCACGGGTCAAAAGACGGTTGCCATGATGACAGCCGTGAATCAGGCGCAAAAACACGCCGAGCTCATAACGCAGCCCGTCCCCTTCAAAATTGGCAAAATACTTCCTGTTGAGCCGGGAATCCTCAAACCGCACTTCAAACATCTCCGTCTTCCACCACGGCGCCGGCACATAAATATACCCCTCCGTTCCGGTAATGCACAAGTCCCCCTCCTGCTTGGCGCCTATGGCTGCCGTGGCGGTGGCTACTGCATTGGAATAAAGAAATTCCGCGCGCGTGAACACATCCACGCCCGTATGAGAATTTCTGCAAGTCACAAAACGGACCCTGTGGGGATCGGTCCCCAGAAGCTTCCCGACGGCAAAAGCGGGATAGGAACCCAGCTCCGTCCACGCGCCTCCGGCCTGCATGGGATCATATTCCCTGGCGGTCTCATCCTCTATCAGCTTGGTAAACGTGGCGTCCACCGCCTTAATGGAACCAATGACGCCGCTGCCCGCCAAACTGGTCAACTGCTGGAAAGCCGGGCAAAACGCAGTTTTAAGCGCTTCCAGTAAAACGACTCCTTTCTCCGCTGCAATTCGGAACAACTCTTCCGCCTCCTCCCGGGCAAGGGCAAGGGGCTTCTCGCACAACACGTGTTTCCCCCGCAACAGGGCCCTCCTGGCCATTTCATAATGGAGATGATGGGGAACGGCAATGTAAACGGCATGCACCCGGTCCAAGAACTGCTCATATTCCGTATCATATTCCAGCAGAGCGTGAGACTCGGCAAAACGGCGAACTCTCTCCTTATTCCTTCCGAAAACGGCTGTTATTTCAATATTGCTGACATATTTGGACTCCCGGAGAAAACGGCCCGCTATGCGCCCGTGCCCTGCAATTCCCATATAAACAATGGGATTCCTGGCGGAACGGAGGTCTGTTGAAGAAACGCCCTTGGTGCGTTCCAGGTAAACCACCTCGCAATACTCGCGAAGATAGTCAAATTTCCCCGACCAGTCGGAGCCAATCACAAAAACATCCGCCCCGTACTTCCGTATGTCATGGATCTTCTGCCCTTCCAGCTCTTCTTTAATAATGAGATCCGCCAGACCGGTCTTCCGCACATTTTCCATGCGCTCCTCCAGGCTCTCCATGACATTCAGCTTGCCCCGGCTCTGGTCGTAGCTGTCCGTAGTTACGCCGACGATGAGCCGGTCCCCCAGTTTCCGGGCTCTCCTCAGAAGATTCATGTGCCCCGTATGGAGCAAATCAAAGGTTCCGTAGGTAATAACCGTTTTCATGGCCTGGGCGCATCAATCCTCTTTCCGTAAACGTCAATGAAACGGTTGACCGCCGCCTCAAAGGGAACCTTCTCCACCATGGCCTTCACGGAAGGATGCTTGAACTGGATGCGTTCCGGATAGGACAGGTAATCGCCGTAAAAAAATTGCAGGTACTGGCGGGCATGGTTGGGCACGGAAAACATCACCCCCTCAAATTCCGCGGAGCCAAGGGGAAAGAACGTTTCATAGGAAAGGTGCGTGTTTTTTGTAAACGTAATGGCAGGAGAAAGAAAAATCCCGGGGGCTTCTTCTTCCCCGGCGGCATCCCTTCCTTCCAGAATATCCCGGCGGATTTTCTCCTGCACCTGTTCATCGGTCAGGTTCATCCTGGCACCTACCAGCACCACGTCTTTCTTAAATCCGCTCATAAGCCTGTCCAGCTTCTCATGCCGTTCCGGTGATGAAAGGCTCTCTGAATAAAAATGATAGGGATACACATCAAGGTTGAGGGGGGTGCCCTCATACCCTATTTGCAGAAAGGCGTGCCTGTTCCAGGTGAATCCTTCCTCACGGGGGAAAAGAACGGGAAGCAGCTCCAGCAGACGGTCAAACTCCGGCCTCATCATGCTCACATCCAGATCATCATCCCACGGAATAAAGCCCCTGTGCCTTACCGCCCCCAGCAGCGTCCCGTAATCCAGCCAGTACCGCAGCCCGTTTTCCCGGCATTTGCGCGCAAAAAGAGCCAGCAAAACCGTATTGCCGTCCTGAAGAAGCCTCAACTTCCCCGTAGCCGGAGGAACTGAGGAAATAGGGTGGTTATAAATAAGCAGATTGCGGATATCCTCCAGCTTCGCATCAAGGGACCGGTCTCTCCTTCTCCTGCATTTCTTCGCGACCCGTCCGGCAATTTTCCGCAAACGGTAGGGAAGATTGCAAAGCACCATGTATTTCATACGCCCCAGTCCTGCCATATTCCGTCTGTAAAAAACTCCGCTTTTGAAACTCTACTACCCTCTGTTTCTTTGCCCTGCCGCTGGATAGCGGATTGCCTATCCGCTGTCATGCTCCGAATAGTTGAATTCCAAGATTGTCAAATGGTTATTATCTCCTACCCCTTTTTATTTTTCCGTTTTTTCCACAATCAAAATTCTCCTATCATGTTTTCATTCAGATTTTTCTGTTGACTTCTGATAGGCAATCCGCAGAGTGAAAG
>NZ_DKYW01000005.1:0-67146 GCF_002493465.1 Akkermansia sp. UBA7090 | reverse complement strand
TCACCAAAAAAATGCTACCCTCCCCCCATGAACAGTCCCTGTTGGGCAGCCATCAGCATGAACATTATTTCTCCGATTTTTGTCTAACCGCGCATGAAGAATCAGGAAATACACTTGCCAACGCCCAATCCCGAGCACCCTTATGGAGGAGGAAACGGACGTTACCGTTTTCCGGATATCAACGGCATGAATTTAATGGGAGATAATATTTCCCTGCCTCCCATCGTTCCAAAAAGTTTTCATATCATGTTGACTGTTTTTCATCCGGAAACCCTGTACGGCATGAAAAAGTGGCTTCCCTTCTGCGAAGACCTCCGCAAGCAGTACAAGCATACGCCAACCCCGGTGGAGTACAGCATTTTGCTGGTGCTGCAGCCGCCTCCCATTGAAGGGGACGTGCCCGCCTTTACACAGGCCCTGGGGGATTTCCCGGATTTTTACATGAAGACCAATTCCCTGATTTCCTATTACGACCAGTCTTTTGTCCGCCGCAGACTTTCCCTTCACAAGAAGGCGGAAACAGCGATTGTCCTTCTGGACGGCAACGGCAATATCATCTGGAAGGACGACGGCGGCTTCACGACCTCACGCGCGGAGCATTTGAACGTTATCCTGGAAACTCTTTCTCCGCTGGCGCCCAGAACAAGAACGCATTAAACGGGGAATGCGTCTTCTGCGCCTCATCCGCACTTTCCGTTTGAGGTTCCCTCCGGAATACCCCATACTGGCCTCATGCCTACCATTTCTCTTGCTCTCGGTGAACGTTCCTACGACATCCACGTGGAAAACGGAGCACTGGACCGTACCGGAGAGTTTGCCTACCGCGCCGGTCTGGACGGCAAGATTGCGCTGATCACGGACAGCCGCGTCGCCCCGCTTTATGCGGAGCGCGTCATGAAGTCCCTGGAGAGCGCGGGATTCATGCCCAGCCTGCACGTAGTGAATGCCGGGGAAGCTTCCAAAAATATGCTTCAGGCCCAGGAGCTGTGTTCCGAACTGGTCCGTGCCGGGATCGACCGCACCGGATGCATTGCCGCTCTGGGCGGCGGCGTCGTGGGGGATCTGGCCGGCTTCATCGCGGCCATTCATTACCGGGGCATTCCCTTCATGCAGATTCCAACGACGGTGGTCGCCCAGGTGGACAGTTCCGTAGGAGGAAAGACGGCCGTCAATATTCCGGAGGGGAAAAACCTGGTAGGCGCCTTTCATCAGCCGTCCGTCGTCGTCATTGACCCCACCACGCTGGTGACTTTGGATCGCCGCACGCTGGCGGAAGGCCTGGCGGAAGCCGTCAAGCACGCGGCTATCAAAGATGCTTCCATGCTTCATGAATTGAAAGGGTTGGGGCCGGAACTTTCCATCGGCTTCTCCCTGAATACTATTGCCAGGCTTCCCGACCTGATCGCCCGGAACGTGGCAATCAAGGCCCGCATCGTGGAGAATGACGAATTAGAAACGCTGGATATCCGCGCCCTGCTCAATTTCGGCCATACCATCGGCCACGGCATTGAAGCCGCCGTTCCCTACGGCACTATCCTGCATGGAGAAGCCGTGGCGCTCGGCATGCGCGCCGCCCTGTTCCTGAGTGAACGAAAGGCCGGGCTGAGTTCTTCCGACGCCAACAAGATACTTTACACCCTCCAGGCTCTGGAACTTCCCCTCGTTCTCCCGGATAACATTGACACGGAGTTGATTCTCAATAAAACGGCATCAGACAAAAAATTCCGGGCAGGAGCCATCCGCTTCGTCCTGCTTTCCAAGGCGGGGGAAGCAGGCATTTCCAAGATCATTACCCGGGAAGACATGGCGGAAGCCATTGAAGAATTGCGGCGCCCCTTACCCTGAGTTTCCTTTCACGGCTCTGCCCCATCCGGGCAGAAAATTCCGGAGAGCGGAAGGGGAATCCCTTCCGCCTTTCCTTTTTCTGAAAGAGGAACATACAGCATCTTTCCCCTCCCCGCCGGGAAACCGCCCCTTCCGGAGCCATCAGGCCATTTCCCTTCCGTAGTTCGTTCTCCGGGAACGACGGAACGGAGAAGGCGCGGAAACAGTCCGCCGTTTCCACGCACGGAAATCTATTTCTCCGGCTCGTCCGGGGGGGTTCAAAGCCATCCACATCCAGAGGCACGCTGCCCGTGTATTCCCCGGCGTCAAATTGGATTCCCTTCAACGCATCTTCCAGAGACCGGGAACCATAGCATTCCCGACTGGCCAGACGGAGCAGTTCATTCATGATATTCACGCTTTCTTCATGGGGAATGTCCCGGGGGAGGGCCTTCGCAAGCTCCTTCACCTCCGCCGCATGAGCGTTTGCCGCGGCCTGGTCCTGAATAAAAAGGAGAACGGCCAGAATTTTTTCTCCCGGCGTTTTGGGGACAGCCTGTTCCCCGGCGGCGGGAACATCCGGGGGCGGGGCCTGTTTTTTCCCGCCGTCACAGGAAACAAGGGCGAAAGACGCCAAAGCAACAAGATAAACTATTTTCATATCATGATTACATTTGATCAGTTTTTCCTTCCGGGCATGCCAATATCCAGGCATTCAGACCGTTTTCACTCTTTGGAAAAGTATTTGGGCATTCATTTTTCAAGTTAAAGAAAAACACATCCGCGCATCATCCTTTTTCTCCTGTGCGCCCATGCGGGGCGCAGGAGAAAAAGGGCGTACCCTTACGACCGGCGGCGGCGCATGACGCACGCGGACAGAGCCACCAGCCCCAAGGCGGCCACGGACGGTTCCGGCGCATTCTTGGTTCCGACCTCAAAGTAAATGGAGCTGCCCGTATTGCTCACCCCGGAGCGGCTTGCCACAGTGGCTGCCCGGTAGCCTTCATAAACCTGATCTCCGTATACGACGGAAATATCGCTTACCCCGGACAAATCCGCGCTTGCGGCGGAGAAGTCAAGGCAGAGATATTCGTATTCCAGGATGCTGGCCCATTCTCCGAAGGCTGAGAAATCAAACATCAGCGCAGAGCCCGTCACCGTCACGTCATTCAGGGAAGTGCACTCCAGGGACAATACCCGGGCGTCATGGTCCAGTCTGACCGTGAGTTCTTCCTGGGACGAGGAGATCAACACCGTATTGACCATGAGCGTATCCGTGGATGTCACGCCGCTTTCCACGGCTATGGAAAGCCCGTCCACCGCCAGGGCTCCCCCCGTGATGGAGGATCCGGCATCCATAGCCACATTGCCGGCCGTAAGCCGGGAATCCTGATTCATGCTGACCCGGGTGTTGGCAAGAGTTCCCTCACTGACGCTGAGGCCGGGTCCCGCCGCGTAGGACAGGGTTCCCGCCACCACCGCCGGAGAAGCTCCGTTCCCCGTCCTGATTTCCGCGGCCGCCGTTCCGGAACCGAACCTCAGCGCGGCTCCTGCTTCCACCGTGCTTCCTGCGAAAAAAGTCGTGTTATTCGTGAAGGCAACGCTTCCCTTGCCCGTTACCGCCGCCGCCGTATTTCCGGCGTCAGTTATGGTTCCGGAGAAGACAAGATCCAGCCCTCCGTCCGCATTTTCCACCTCATACGCAGCGGCATTCAGCCTGCGGGCGTTCGTATCAAACGTAACCACTCCTTCCTGTCCTGCCGTTCCCAACGCCAGATTGTTGGAGAAGGAAGCCGCGCTTCCCGCTTCCCCCACGCCGCCGAAGGATGATCCGGCCGCCAGGTTCACTTTCAGGTACTGGTTTTCCGTGCCTCCCGCCGCATTCAGGCGGCCGCCGCCGGCAACGTTGATCACATGGTTCTTGGTACGTCCCGGAGTATTCGCCGCCAGTCCGCCCAGCATGTTCAGCACGCCTGCATTCCCGACGTTGATGACGGAGGCTCCATCACGGCCGCTGATGACGGCATTGCTCGTCAGGACGCCATTCACGTTCACTTCATTGTTTCCTCCGTTCCCCGGCCAGTTGGAGAGCATCATGGACCCCGTATTGCCAACAATGCCTCCGCTATTTCTTCCGGCGCTGTCCCCCTTGATGAAGAGCTGCGTGCCGGCGGCAATATTCAACTGGCTCTTGCCGCCGCTTGGATTGGTGGAAGAAAGGCAGAGGCCATCCACCACCAGGGTGCCGCCGCTGTTTTCTCCCGCCTCTAGATTAAGAACTCCGGTAAGCTGCAGATAATGGGACGCCATTTCGCAGAGGGAGTCATTGCTGAGGGCCACGGTCCAGGTCTTGCCGGTAGCCACACTGACCGTCCCGCTGCCCGTATTCCGGACGCCGGCGCGCACGTCAAATTGCCCGTTTCCGGCCAGGGCGATGTTCCTGCTGGACCACTGCGCCCCTTCCGCGAAGGAAACGGTTCCACCGTCCGCCAGCGTGAAGTTTTGGGTGAAGACCGTATTACCGGCCATCATCACGTCGCCGGCCACGTTCAGGGCGGCATTAAAGACAGCTCCTTCCCGTCCGTAAACCATGAGATCCCTGTTTACCGTGACGGCGGAATTGAAAACGGCGCCGCCATTCGCGTCCACCAGCAGACTGTCTTTCACCGTGACAGCGCCGCCGTCAAAGGCATAGCCGGCAGCCTGCACGGACATTCCCGTAACGGCCACACCGTCTTCAGCCACAGTCACGGCCTGGGGACCTGCCTGGTTAAAGATGACGGAATCGTTTTCATAAAAGACAATGCCCTTGGCGGAACCGTCCTCAAAGCTCCAGTTGGCGTCTCCCACGGCATTCCAGACGGAAGAAGACTCGCCCGGCGTCCACAGGAGCGTCTTGCTGCCTGCGTAGGCGACGGACAGTTCATCCGCAGTCTGCGTCAGCTCCACCCGGAGACGGTTGGCCCGCACGCCATCAATGAAGAGGTGGTCCGTCAGGGAATCGCCGCTGTAGGAAATGCCGCCTCCGGAAACCAGGGACCAGGAACCGGCCCCCGTGCCGCCCACCGTCAGGTGAAGGTCCAACCCCTCCTGGAGGGAAACGCTTCCCTTATTCACAATGCCTCCCTGCTTCCCTCCGGAATAATCAAGGTTCAACGTGCCGCCCAGCGTCACGCTGCCGCCCTTGTCAACCTGCATGGAGCCCACCGTAGTCGTGCCGCTCAGGGCCAGCGCGCCGCCCACCATGACGGAATCCGCCGTGACTGCGCCCGTCAGCCCCAGATTCGCTCCGGCGCCCACATTCAGCCCGCTGCCGGCCGCTCCGGTGATGGAGCCGGCATAAACGGTTGAATCGCCTCCCCCTGAAATGCCCAGAAGATTCCCTCCCAGGCTGACAGAGCCTCCGGTTCCCGCCAGCGCGGAGATTTCCAGGTTGCCGCCCAGAGCCAGGGCCCCACCATTGATAGTGACGGCTCCCGTCCCCAGAGCGGAAACGCTTCTGGTCGTCAGCGTGGACCCGGAGATAACGGTGCCGCCCGTATAGGAGTTATTGCCGGACAGCGTCACCCTGGAGTTGACAGACAGGGAGAGATCCCCCGATATGGCGGAGGAAATGGTCCAGGCATTTTGCAGAGTAGTGCCCAGATCCAGACGGCCTGTTCCTGAAATCGTTCCGGCCAGAACGGCGGCATTTCCGGAACAGTTCCCGTTCAGGCTGATATTTCCGTTCAGGTCGATTTTCAAATTGGAAGTGCCGGTGCCGTTCCAGAAATTGATGCTGGAGCCATCCTCCATGGAGACGGCGCAACCATTGGTGATGTTGGCATTGTAATCAAGCTTCAAGGCCGTGCCGGAAGCCATGCGGATGGAGGATATGCCGGCGTGGCCGCCTGCGTTGAACTGGATGGTTCCCTGTTTCAGGTCAAGATTTCCCACAATATCCGTACTTCCCAGCACGAGCGTTCCCGTCCCCTCCTTCGCAAGAGTATGGCCATTTGTATTCAGATGGGAAATCGTCCCGGAAGTTCCGCTGAGCATGAGGACCGCGTCCGCAGACAGCGTAACGGCTCCGGAAACGGCCGCTCCGTTGCCGAGCCTCAGGGCTCCCGCCCTGTCAGCTTCATTTCCGGCGTCTTTCCAGCCGGCGCCGGCCAGCTCAACGGCGGAAGAACTCGTGCCTGACGCCACGAAGAACTGGCCTCCGTCATCCACACGCACCAGCCCGGCGGGGGAGCCTCCCTCATACCGGCCGCTGATGATGTGCAGCGTTCCCAAATTCTCTGTGGAAAGGGAGCCGCTTTCACTTCCCCAGTCAATTCCCAGGGTACCGGTTCCCGTAATGGCTCCGGCCAGCGTCTCCCGGTCTTTCACGACAAGCTCCCCGGATTCAATGGAGGCAGTTCCCGTAATCCGCACTCCGGATTCAATAACGGTGGTTCCCCTGCCCGAATGCGTGAGGGACCCGGAGGAAACCAGATGATCTCCCGCCGCCGTAAATGTGTATCCGTTATCGGCGTCAATGAGGAGGGAACCTACTTCCGCCGTGGTGGCAATGTTCACCACATGGCTTCCGGCGCTTTCATTGAAAATAGCCGCCGTGGCTTCTCCGGGCAGAGGGGCGGCATTGCCGAATTTGTCGGCCGTCCAATTGTTGGATGTTTCCGTTCCGTCCCAGATGCTGACGCCTTCCGCCGCGGAGAAGGTCACATACAGCCCCGTATCCGCAATGGAAAAATCCGCGTTCAGATAGGGAAGGGCTCCGGAGGCAAAGGAACCATTCCGGAAGGGACTCCAGTCTCCATCGGCAAGCCAATAGGTTACGCCGGTCTTGATGGACGCCGTTTCCGTGAAGTTAATGGTCTGCTCCGCCAGGGATTCAGCAAAGGCCAATCCGCCGCCGGCGATATGCAAGGTGGCGGAATCCGAGCAGAGCACGCCGCCGGTAAAGGTAAGAACGCCGCCGGAAAGCGTGAGCGCATTTCCCGTCCCTGTCATGTTCAACGTGGCGGGCGCAGCGGACGAACCCATCAGGGCCAGCGTTTTCCCGGCGCTTAAGTTATAGCCGGAGTTCAGAGCCAGGGAGGCGCCCCCGGAAAGGGTCAAATTGCCAAGCACGCTGAGATTGGCGGCGGTAAGGTTCAACGCGCCCCCTCCCGTCACGGACACGTCATGCAGCGTGACGGAAGCCCCGTTAAACGTCTGCGTCCCCGCGCCGTCCATCACCAGGCTGAACCCGGCAGAGGCGCTTCCATTGACCGTTCCGCTGAACGTATGGCTCTCCCCTTCACGGGCGGAGATGGTCAGGGTGGCCCTGCGGGAAGACGCCTGCGCCGAATCCAGCACAAATCCCTGCAGGAAGGGGAGCTGATTGCCCGCCTTGGCCCCGCCGGCAAAAAGGTAGGTATTGGCGTTGCCGTCCAGCCCGCGCAGGGACAGGCGATTCGTATTGACCCCCATAGAGGCCATGGCCAGCCCGCTCTTTCCGTACATATTGACCACAGCATCGCTGACGGCCTGGTCTGAATTGAATATCAAATAATTCTGATATTTGTAGCCGCTCGTTTCATTCGTGGAGCGGTAATTGATTGTTCCGGAAAAACGGCCGTTCCCGCCAAGAAGAAGCTGGGATGAGTAATAGTTATTTTTTGAACAATCCCAATTCAGTTTTCCTCCGCCGGAAAGGGCATTTACCGCCCAGACCGTGTTGTACTGGGTGCAGGAAAGATCCAGCCGCCCGCCTTCCTCAATACGGACGGAATTCAGCGTTTTCGTCTGGGAATATCCCAAATTGGCGCCATTGCTCTGCAGGGTAAGGGAAGCCCCGTCCGCGACGGACAGCGTGCCGCGCAGGATCTGGTTGCTCCCGTTGCCGTTGTACGCCAGGTTGAACGCATGCGAACCGTCCTTCACCAGGATTGTCCCGCCGGAAGCGTTGACATTCTGGCCCCTGACGGAGAAATTGCCGCTGCCGCCGAGGCTCAGCACCGCCCCCGAGGCCACATCAAGCCCCGCGAAAGTGGTATTGCCCGTAACATATCCCGTTCCGGACGCCACGGCAAGGGTTCCGGAGAAAGTGCCGCCGCCGGAGACGGACACGCCCTCACTACCCTCCCCATGGAGCACAACACGGCCATTGGCTGTCTTTCCGTTCAGGAGAAGACCCGTCCCCGCATAAAAATCAGCAGTGCCTGAAGAAGAAAACGCCGTGTTGGAGCCCAACGTGACCGTTCCGGCCTGCACCTGCAGAGAATTGTATGAACCCGTTCCTCCCAGCGTCAGATTGCCGGCATCCTGCTTGATCACCGTCGCCACCTCCAGGCTGCCGGCCAGCGTCATCCCGGTATCCGGGACTGCCAGCACAAGCGTGCCTTCCCCGGATATGGAGCCTCCGGCATTCAGCACGACATTGTTCAGGGTCTGGGTAGTGCCGTTAATATTCAGGATGCCGCCCTCGGAAATCGTGACGCAGGAAGCATCCTTCAACGCATTGTCCGTTTGCAGGGACAAAGACATGCTGCCGGATGAGGAAGGGGAAGACTCCCTGTGCCCCATGATGGAGACGGCGCCTGTAACCAGGCTGTCTCCCGTCAGGGTGAGGGAACCTCCGGAAAACGTCTGACCGTCCACAATGACGTCATGCCCGGCGCTGAGGTGTTCCATGATCAAATTGCCGCTGCCGGAGAAACGGTAGCTCTGCCCTTCATTCAGAAGGATATCGCCCGTAAAGACGGTTCCCGCTCCGGAATCGGAGCTGCCGAGCGCCAGAAGAGAGTGGTTGCGCAAATCAATCGCGGCTTCCGGAGTGCGGTCCAGCAACAGAATGCCGTCAGCGTTTTCATTGACATAGGAAGACAGGAATTCCCGCGAACCGCCTTCGGTGTAATAGGAAGCGTTGGTATAGGAAAGATCGAAGTGCAGATTCCCCAAAGCCCCTTCCGTATAATCCAGCGTCACGCCGCCGCCGAACATGATTGTGCCGGAAGCCGTATTGGCCGCGTTGGTCAGCACGACTTTTCCCGTCCCATAGGAATTGCCGATGACCAGCTGCCGGTTCTCGCCTTCCAGCAGGGCGTCCACGTACAGGGCGCCCCCGCCGCCGCCCAGCAGCCACTGGCCGGCGGCATTCGTGCCCAGCGCCGTATCCGCGCTGCCGTAATGGACTTCCGTTCCTTCCAGCGCACCGATGAACAAGGAAGTGTGGGAAGACATGTCCAATGTTTCCGTCCGGTCGGCAGCGAGGGCCAGCACGCCGGAGGAAGAGGAATCAATATAAGACAGAATCCGGGAGGAAGACACGTCGGAAGTAAAGCCCAGGGAGGCCAGCACGCCCTGCTCTCCCACAGACCACTTGTTGGTCCGGACATCCCCCATGGAGGCGAGCGACGTCCCCTGAACCGTGCCGCTTTCCAGAATCTTCTCCCCGCTCAGGGACGCGTTGTCCCCGCTCAGGACAAGGCGAAGGCCGTTGGAACCCAGGCTGATGTTCAGGGAGCCATCTCCATTGATGCCGCCTTTGAGCTCCATGCCGACTGTTGCGCCTTCGCTGAAGGCAATCTGCATCCGCGCTCCGCTTTGCAGGGACACATTGCCGTGAAGGCCCCAGTAATCACGGATGGCGGAGGTGCTTTCCAGCTTCTGGCCACCCTCAATATGCTCCAGCTCATGCTGCACGCCTTCATTCACCAGCAACGTGCCGCCGGAAAGGACATTCACGTCCCCCTGAAGCCGGGCATGATCCCCCAGGCGGAAGGTAGCACCGTCACGCACCTCCACATCCATGGCGGCGTCAGCATAATGCCAGTCCAGCGCGTTGAAGAGCCGGTTGGAAGAACGCCCGTCCGCGGACCCCATGCCGTGCACCGTGTTGGTCCCTTTCAGCAGCACCGTTCCGGACTGCACGATGAAAGCGCTCCTGTCCTCCCCGTTGGAGCCGGAAAGGCTGGTAAGAATGGAATTAAGCACGAGCTGCTGATCGCCTCCGTCATACACCACGCGCAAAACGGCGCCTCCGTTTTCCCCGGCGTCCCGGAAAGAGCCCTTCCAGGTCCCTCCCTCCTTGAATGTCAGCGTGGAAGTAGTCCCCCGCCGGAGGTTGGCAATCACGCCGCCCTCATCCAGGCAATGGAGGGTAAACGCGTCCGTCCCTTCCGGCACGGCACTGAACCACACCTCCATGCTGTTTCCGTTGAAATCCAGGGTAGCCCCGCCATTGCCGAACGTAAAATCCCGCCCGATCTGCCCCACATCATTGATGATGACGCGGGTCCCGTTGTTGGCCAGCACATTGTAGGCGGCATACCCGCCCTCGCGCTGCAGATAAGTGGCACCGGAACCGCCCAGGTTCAGGCCAATATAATTATTTCCCTTCCCTTCAATGAACAGGTTGCCTTCACCCGTCTTCCTCCATGCGCGTATAGCCTACCCCCTGGTCCACATTTCCATTCAGCACAACACGCTGGACTTCATCCCCTGAAGCGGTGAACACCAGGTCCTGGGTCACGAACAGGTCCGGTATACCGGCGTTCAGGTATCCGTCCCCGTAAGCGTACCAGTTGTTGCTGTTCATGACGTTGTTCAGGCTTTTCCATGTATTGGACCCGGAACGCAGGCCGATGAAGTCCGCCAGCTCATTGCCGGCGGCGTCAGTCACGCTCCCGTGCCACGGCCTGGTGGAAGCGGTGTTACCCTGAATGACCTCTCCCCCGTCCCTCGTCACGGCATTGACGTAAACGGTGTGGTCCGCGCCGCCCAGGGCGCTCCCGCAGTCCACGGCCACATTGTAGTTATCGACTATCTTGCTGGTCCACGCGCAATTGCCGTTAAACTGGGAAAAACGGAAGGAATCACCGGATTGCAAACAGGCCAGGAACTCATACTGGTTCGTCTCCTCATTCCAGATATAGGCGGGACTTCCAGAGTCCCCGCCCAGAGAGACAAAGGGCAGAGGCTTGGCCGCAGTAATGCCGGACGCGCTGAAATTGCTATCTGAAACCGATGTGCGGAAAGCATCCGCGTTATAATGGGTTTCCCCGGTAAGCGTTTCCACGCCGCCGGTAATATACCTGTAGCCGGCGGTCAAACCCGTTTGCTGCATGGAATGGTTATAAACCCCCATCGTGCCGGAGCCGCTGCGGTAAACCTGCTGGCCAACCAGCGCGCTGCCGGAAATATCGCCGCTGTAAATGGCGGCAGGGGAAACATCCGTGATGATTTTGCTCAGGCGCCCCGCCTTGTAATCCGTGGCGGCGCTGCCCGTCTCAAATTTTCCGCTCTTGTCGCGGGTTCTGGAATCCAGCTCTATCGTCTGGTAGCGGATGGCGTAGGAAGCTCCTATGTCATTCGCGGAAAAAGTCACATTGCTATTAAGCCCCACCGTATCAAGCATGTTGGTGGGGTTATGCCATACGGTGGCGATGAAATTATAACCCACGGCGGCGGCGTTCCCCTTGTCCGTCTGGCTTTCAAAGCTGATCATTTCATGGGCCAGCTTCTGGTCCGCCTGGCCGCCCGTGTAGGAAATAATCACCCCGTCAGCATGAAGATGTTGAAGCAGCGCGTTGGTGGCTCCTGTGGAGTAACGCCCCATATTCTGGCCGAAATCCGTATAAGTCTGGAAAGAAGCGTCCTGGTGCATGATGCCGCCCATGGAAACGGACCCAAGCGTAAAACACGGAACGGAAAGAATGCGAATAAGCCGACGGAACAGTTGCAGAGGTAAGCGTACTTTCATACAATTTTCGCGTTAGGGACAAAGCAAAGTTGAAATACGTTTAAAAAAATACGCTCATGAAGTTATTTTTCAAGAGCATTTTTCCAACAAAAACAGATAAAATATTCAACTGCGCCCCGTTTCCCAGCCTCCGCAATCCGGGGAGAAAACATCTTCCCTGCCGGCATCTTTTTGCGTCACCACGCGAATACGTCGTTTCATTCCGGCTCCCGCCTTCGTATACTGTTTTATCCATCATGGGTTCTTCTATCTGGAACAGACGAGATTTTCTGAAAACCGCCGCGGGAACGGCCGGGTTTCTGGCCGCCATGCCCTGCCTGAACGCCGTGGAAGCCCCGGCGGACGCCAAACCGCTCAAGGTGGGCCTGGTAGGGTGCGGAGGCCGCGGCCTGGGCGCCATGAAGAACGCGCTGGACGCCGACCCCGGAACCGTGGTCTGGGCGCTGGCGGACGTGTTCCAGGAACGGCTCGATTTCGGCGCCAACCTGCTGACGGAACAGTACGGCGGCCGCGTCCGGCTGGACAAGAGCCGCCTGTTCAGCGGTCTGGACGGTTACAAGAAACTGCTTCAAACGGATATTGACGTGGCGCTGCTCTGCACCCCTCCCGCTTTCCGCCCGGAACACCTGGCGGCGGCCATTGACGCCGACAAACACATTTATGCGGAAAAACCCGTGGCGGTGGACGTTCCCGGCGTGCTTTCCGTGCTGGAATCCGCACGTCTGGCAAAACTCAAAAACCTGGTGATTCTGGACGGCTTCTGCTGGCGCTACGACAAAGCGAATGAAGAAGCCCACCGCAAGCTTTCCTCCGGGCTGCTGGGCCGCGTGCTTTCCTTTGACGGGTTATATTACACCACTCCCCCCAAGTCTCCGCTGGCCCTGGATTCCCGGCCTGCCTCCGATACGGACGTGGCATGGGCGCTACGCAACTGGACCGCATGGAACTGGCTGAGCGGAGGCCAGTTTGTGGAACAGATCGTCCATACGATTGACGGCATGGTGTGGTCCATGGACGAGCAGCTCCCTCTGGCGGCTTTCGGCTCCGGAGGACGCGCCCAGCGCCGGGATGACGGCGACGTATGGGATCATTACGACGTTTATTTTGAGTACGACCATAACGTAACGGCCCACATTTCATGCAGACAGTGGGTTGGCTGCCACGGGGAAATCGCGGACCGCACCATTTGCGAAAAAGGAACGCTGGTCACCCCCTACCGCCCCTGCATCCAGGCGGATAACCGCTGGCGTTTCCGCGGGGAGCGCGGCAATATGTACGCAGACACGCACGTGGCCTTTTACCGTTTCCTGCGCTCCGGCGTCTGGACCCAGACGCTGGAAAGCGCGGCCAATAAGACCCTGGCCGCCATTATGGGGCGTGAAGCGGCCCATACGGGCCGGCGCATTACCTGGGAACAGATTAAGAAGAGCTCCACGCGGCTGGCGCCCGAAGACCTGACGATGGATACGCCCCTGCCCCCCGCCCGCATCCCGCGCCCGGGCAGAACGGCCTGACGGAGGCGCCAGCCCTTTCTCCCTACGCTTCATGGCCAACATCTTTCCACCCAACACCAACAGGCGCTTTTACGGGATTGCCGCCCTGACGGCGCTCGCTGCCGCGTTCGCGCTGGGGGGAATCTATTACGTTCATTTCTGCATTCCGGAGTATGAACCCGTGCAGCCCGTCCGTTTTTCCCACAAACTCCATGCCGGAGACCTGAACATGGGCTGCACGGCTTGCCATAGCGCCGCACAGCGGTCACCCAGGGCCGGCATTCCGGACACGAAGTCCTGCCTGGGCTGCCACCAGCATATTCTTCCGGACAGCCCTCTCATCGCCCCCCTGAGGGAGGCGGCGGACCCGCAATATCCCGGCTACACAGGGGAACCGGTCCGCTGGGTGATGGTCAACCGCCTGTCCGGTCACGCCTATTTTAACCACATGGCCCACCTGAACCGGGGCATCGGCTGCACTTCCTGCCATGGGGACGTGGCGGGCATGGAACGCATCAGGGCTCCGCGCGACGCCCGCATGCCATGGTGCCTGGACTGCCACCGTGATCCGGCGCCCCATCTGCGCCCGCTGGAGGAAACGGCCAGTTCCCATTATTCCGCCGCAGATTACCTCCGCACGCATTCCATCCGGGATGAAGAAGGAAAACGCATCCAGACCCCGCTTCAACTGGGAAATTTCCTGAAACGCCAATGGACCATTCAGCCGAAGACGGATTGCACCGCATGCCATCACTAACCCCCCTGGCCTGTTTGACATCCGCGGCATTCCCGGATACGGCGTCATCAACGCCTCCCGTTCCCTGCCGATCCGTGATTGGCCCGGAGACAACAACCGCCGTCAATCACCGCTTGATTTCACTCTCCGGATTTCCTAAAAAAAGCCATTCCTGTTTCATCAATCCCCATCACTGCCCGGTTTGACTTCCCCCCCGCCATTTTCCCAGAATGAAATTCCCCGGAATCACCCCGCTTTTCTTCCCGAAGAAGAGCGGGGAATAACGCGGCGTTCCTTCATGAAATGGATGGGCGCGGGAGCGGCCCTGGCGGGGATAGGGCTTCCGGCCTGCCGCCGTGTGGAAAAATACCTGGTGCCCTACAATGAAGGGCCGGAATGGTCCGTTCCCGGCGTGGAAACGGCTTACGCCACCTGCCTGGCCATGGGCGGAAACGCGCAGCCCGTACTGGCCGCCTGTTATGAAGGGCGCCCCGTCAAATTGATTCCCTCCCTGCAATACCCGGAAGGTCCGGGGCTGCCGGCCGCGGCCCAGGCCTCCATTCTGGACCTTTACGACCCCGGCCGCAGCAAGCATATCCTGTTCAACGGCAAGCCGGCCTCCGAAGACGAATTCCGGGGAGCCTTTTCTTCCTGGTCCCGCAATCTTCGGAACGGGGGCAGCGTCGGCCTTCTCCTCCCCCCCTCGAATTCCCCTCTGCTCCATTCCCTGCTGGAGGAAATAACCCGGAAAAACCCGCTCGTGCGCATCTACCGGCATTCCCCTGTGCCCGAACCGGGTTCCGGCATGCAGGCAGGGCTGCCGGAAGAAGTACGATTCCGCGTGCGTTTTGCGCGCGCCAGGCGCATCCTCTCCCTGGATTGCGATTTTCTTCATCAAAACCCCTATGGAAATACGCGCGACTTCATTGCGTCCCGCTCCCCGGAAGGGCTTCATTACAAAGAAGAGAACCCAAACCGTACACGCCTTTACGCCGTAGAGGGCCGCGTTTCCCTGACCGGGGCCCATGCCGACCACAGGCTGCCCGTTTCCCCCGCGCGCCTGGCGTTTTTCCTGGAGGAACTGTTCCGCTATCTTTCCGGCAAAAAAAACTCCGTCCAACCGCCTTCCCTCCCGGAAACGGACTGTTCCCTGACGGAAAGGGAACTCGCCTGGCTCCGCTGCTGCGCGGATGACTTATCCGGCCACCCCGGAGAAAGCGTGGTTCTTCTGGGGGACAATCATCCGGAACTGTCCGGCCTTGTCTGGAAGATCAACCGTCTTCTCGGCTCCCTGGGAACATCCATCCAATTATTCAAGGCTCCGCGGCCGGCTCCTTATGGGACGCTGGAGGATCTCATTCGGGACATCAGGGAGAAAAAGGCGGAAATCGTCTTCTTGCTGGACGCGGGAAATCCCGTGCTGGATTCCGGGCGCAGTTCCGGCCTGTCGGAAGCCCTGAACGGGGTGGAAAGCATCCACCTTGGAATGTATGAAGATGAGACCTCCCGCGTCTGCCGCTGGCATCTGCCGGCGGCCCACTTTCTGGAATCATGGGGAGTGGAGCGGGACTGCCGGGGCAGATTCTGCTACCGCCAGCCGGTCATACTTCCCCTGTACGGGGGCGTTTCTCCGGAAGAAGTGCTCTCCGGCCTGCTTTCCACCAAAGGCCAGCTCACCACAGCGGACAATTCCCCCGCCCGCCTCTCCCCCGTTTACCACAGAGCACGCAAATGCTTTGAACGGGCCGTGAATCCGGAAAATAAAGCGGCGGCCTGGGCCCGGGCGCTCCAGCGCGGTTATTCGGAAGAAACGGCCTATGCCCCCCTGTCCCCGCAGGAAGAAACGGCTCTTGGAACCGCCATGGAACAAACGCCCGCAGCATCTCTCGGAGGCCGCGGGAAAAAACTGGAAAACGGGATGCTGGAACTGCAATTCTGCCCGGACTATTCCGTTGGGGACGGGCGCTGGAAACGCAACGCCTGGATGCAGGAATGCCCGGACCCCGTAACGGGCGTCAGCTGGGCGGCGTCCGCACAGGTCTCCCCCGCCACCTTTCTGCGGCTGGGAGGGTCGGATTCCGGGCCCATGCGCTGCACGCTCGCCGCCCCCTCCACGCAAATGGAAGTCATCCTGTGTCCCGTTCCGGGAGTGGCGGATCATCTCATTGTTCTTCCTCTGGGTTACGGCGGCATCAACCACGTAGCGGAAAAGCAGGAAAATTCCGCCGGATATGAGTTCCGCAGACAAATGGAAGAAACGGCGGCACCCGGCATTGCCCCGGCACAGATTGCTCTGGCCCCCCTTCCGGAGCGTACGGAGGCCGTTCAAAGCCCCGTTATGCAGCCTGCCCCTTTCTCCCGGCATCCCGGCCCGGCCCGCTCCTCCTCTCCCCCTCCCGGCGCGGATGCCGTTTACCAGTGGAAAATGGCCATTGACACGTCCCGCTGCATCGGCTGCAACGCCTGCATGATTGCATGCCGCGCGGAAAATAACATTCCCGTGGTGGGCCGTGACCAGATGGCCAGGGGCCGCGCCCTGGACTGGATACGCATTGACAGGTATTTCACGGAGGAAGGGACGCTCACCGCCATCCCCGTGGCCTGCCAGCAATGCGGCAGCGCCCCATGCGAATCCGTATGCCCCGTCAATGCCACCGTCCATACTACGGAGGGCCTGAACGCCATGGTGTACGCCCGGTGCTGGGGCACCCGGTACTGCGCAACCAACTGCCCGTACAAGGCGCGGCGCTTCAATTTCTTTGATTACGCCAAAGCATCGGAACGGGCCACGCGCCTTCAGCGCAATCCCAATGTCACCGTCCGCTCCCGCGGCGTCATGGAAAAATGCACCTACTGCGTCCAGATGGTGGAACGCGCCAAAATCAGGCACAAAACCCGCTTGATGAAGGAGCATCCGGACCAGCCGTCCACCTCCATTCATGTGACGGCTCAAGACATGCGGCTTCCGGACGGGACGGCTCAAACGGCCTGCCAGCTCGCATGCCCGATGGGAGCCATCACCTTCGGCAATGCGCTGGACCCCGCCGCAGCCGTTTTCCGCGCCAAGTCCCTGCCGCGCCACCAGGACCTTCTCTCCCGCCTGGGCACGTCTCCCGGCACGGGCTACCTGATTCCGGCAGGAAACCCCAACCCGGCCATGGAGAAATTACATGCCCTGCCCGGAGATTGATGAACAACAGCCTTTTATTAAAGAATAAGGCCGCCTTCTTCGGGAGGCGGCCTTACCAGTCAAAGGTTTTTTGATAAGCTGGTCACTTAATCTTCCACAATTTGCTCCACGGTCGTAATCGTTTCCACCACGTCGATGTTGGCGGCGTCGGCAAAATCATTTACCGCCTTGAGCAGGGCCGGCGTCATCAACTTATCCTTTTGAATGCGTTCGCAATTTTCCAGCATGTCCACGATGGTGTCCTGGGCATCTCCGTTCAATTTGGTGATGCGGATAGCCTGCTCGGAAGTAAGTTTCATCTTTTCCATGGACTTGTCCAGCTGCTTGGCCTGCTGGGTCAACGCATTGAGCTGCTTGATGGCGATTTCGACAGCGGCGTTGTCCTTGACGTCGTCCAAAACCTTGTTGGCGGACGAAATCAGGTCGATATTCTGTTTGACCATCTGCACGGGATCGGCAGCGTTCTGGGCAATGGCGGAGGCGGAACATACGATAGCCACCACAGGGAGTACTTGATACGTTTGAATCATTGTTTTATCGGTGTTCGGGTTGAAGAAGAAACATCTTCTTTGCCTCTTTAGACGCATTCCGGCAGGCAAACCGTTGCCCTCTTATCTGTCATGCGCCCCTTACAGGCTGACCGTCAGCAAACGGCAGAAAAATAATCTTAACCGGCCACACGCCTCTCCGCCCCGTTTTCCAGCAGAAAACGGAGAGGGCGGTATTTGGCGGATTCCAGATTGGGATCTTCCGCCAGAATAGCCTCCGCCAGCTGCCGGCCGCGGTGGATCAGGCGCGCGTCCAGCAGCCATTCCTCAAAGCGCACGCCCTTCAGGCCGCTCTGGGACGTGCCCAGCACGTCTCCTGGGCCGCGGAGCCTCAAATCCTGTTCCGCCAGGTCAAACCCGTTCGCCGTAGTCTCCACGATACGCAGCTTCTCCCATTGCTCATCCTCCGGACGGGCGGCCGTCATCAAAATGCAGTAGGACTTGTGCGAACCGCGGCCGATGCGCCCCCGGAGCTGATGAAGCTGGGAAAGCCCGAAGCTTTCCGCGTTGTTGATAATCATCACCGTGGCATTAGGAACATCCACCCCCACCTCCACCACCGTGGTGGACACCAGCACGCTGACGCGGTTGGCGCGGAAGTCCTTCATCACCGCCTCCTTTTCCTCTGAAGACATCCTGCCGTGCAGCAGCCCCACATCCACATGAGGCAGCAGCGCCTTCCACTCGTCCCATTCCTTCGTCACGGCTTTCCCCTTCCGGGAATCCTCCCCGTCAATCAGGGGGGAAACCACGTAAATCTGCCTCCCTTCCTCCAGCTGGTTCCGAACGAATGCCAGCACTTTTTCCTTATCCTTTTCCGTACGGATGGCCGTCACGACGGCCCCGCGCCCTCCGGGCACGCCGTCCAGGATGGAAACGTCAAGCTCCCCGTAAAAAGTCAGCGTCAGCGTGCGGGGTATGGGGGTAGCGGTCATCACCAGCACGTCGGGGCGCTCTTCCCGGCCAATCAGCTTCTCCCGCTGGTTCACGCCGAATTTGTGCTGTTCGTCAATCACGACCAGCCCCACGCGCTCCGGCACATTTTTCCCGTACAGCAGGGCATGCGTGCCGACCACAATCCCCCCCTGCTTGCCGAACGACACATGGGATTCCTCCTTCCTGTCCGCCGTCACCAGGGAAACGGGCACATCCAGCCTGTCCAGCATCTGCCGGAACTTCAAATAATGCTGTTCCGCCAGAATTTGCGTGGGAGCCATCATCACGGCGGAATAACCGTGCTCCACAGCCAGCAGCATGGCGCAAAGAGCCACCAGCGTCTTCCCGGACCCCACATCCCCCTGGAGCAGGCGGTTCATGGAACGGGGGGCTTTCATATCCCGGTAAATCTCCCTCACGCAGCGCTTCTGGGCCTCCGTCAGCTCAAACGGCAGGGAATCCGCCAAATCCTTCACCAAATGGCAGGAGCCTGCGGTCCGCATGCCGGGCACTTCATCCGCCCGCCTTCTCCTGTAAGCCACATTCAGCTGCTGAGCCAGGCATTCCTCCAGCGCAAAACGGCGCCTGGCCCGGTCCCGAGCCTCTGCGGTCTCCGGGAAATGAAGATCCCTCAACGCCGTTTTGCACGGAACGTCCGGCACAAACTCGTACACCTCCGGTTCCGGAACCGGGGAAAGCCCGGACAGCGTCTCCCACACGATTTCCCGCAGCCTGCGGACGGCAATCCCCATGCGGCCGCCATACACGGGAACAATGCGGTTCAGATGAATGGACTGCTCATCCCCCTCCCGGATTATTTCAAAATCCGGATGAACCATGCTGAGCTTTTTCCCATACGGTTTCATGCGCCCGTACACAATCATCTCCTGCCCGGCGCACAACATCCTGGCTACGCCCGGCATGCTGAACCACAGGCAGGAAAAACGGGCCTGCCCCAAAGACTGCTCATCCGCCAGCACAGCTTCCACATACCGCCCCCGGCTCTTGCCGCCCCGGCCGCCCCAGCCTTTCCAGCCCACATCCACCACCCTCCCTCTCAAACAGACGGGAACGCCGGAAGACAGGGAATCATAGCGGTCAAACATGCGGCGGTCCTCATACCTGCGCGGAAGCATGAACAGCAAATCCCGTACGGAAGCCATTCCCGCCGCCTGCATGGCCGCCAACTCTCTGGGGCGGATAAAAACGCATTCCTCCAGAGGAGTCGTTAACAGCAATTCTCCAGCCATGAATCCAAAAACATACCCCACCTCAATTCCATCGCGCGCCTCCGTCAGAGCGCCGCGGCGGGACGCGTCTCCAGACAGCGCCTGTAATAGTCCACGCGGGAAATGAACCAGCTCCATTTATGCCCCGGGCGGCCGTTGGTCAGCAGCGGGGCCGGACAGTTTTTGCCCGTCCAGTAATAATGGGGAACCACATTGCGGAGCGGAATATGGTACTGTTTCATCAGCACTGCCGTCAGCTTGGCGGAGCGGTTCCAGGTAACGATGGGGTTGTGGCTCCTTACCTCCCCCATCTCAATGCCGATGGAATACATGTCTCCGGGGCCGCCCCGGTCCGCATGGCGTCCCGTCTCATTCAGCGGAATATGCTGGACGGCATGGTACTGGTCCACCGTAAAATGCCAGTTCAGGGACCCCATGGCCCCCCTTTTCAACGCCCGGGCATGCGCCGCGGCGTCACCCTTGGGATTAGCGGTGCTGTGAATCGTGATAAACCGCGGATGCATGGAATGGGCGGCACGGCGCGCACGGGAGCGCGGGGACATGAAATCGCGGCTGATATGCACCTCTCTGGACATCTGGGACATGGTGCGCGGCACGGGAGGCGCATTCTGAATCCTGAAGCTGACGGCAGGCGGGCGCGGGGCGTCCGAACACGCCGCCAGCAGAACCGACAGCATCAGAAACGCCACATTTGCCGACAACATTCTAACATTCATGATTCTTCCCTAGACTATCGCGGGCGAGCTGGCAAGCAGATTTCCAGTCAAAACAGTCTTTTTCACTCTTTCCGGAACACGGCGCCAGGAAAAAGGGCGGGCCTGAAGGAGCCCCCGCGCACGGCCGTCCGGCAATCAGGGCAACGCCTTCCCCCGCATGCGGTTTCCATGCCCGAAGAAACAAAACCGCCCCACAAAAAGCCGCACGGGAGACTTGCCAACGGCTATTTCCGCGCGTACACTGTCTGCACCATGAGTACCACTCACGAAGCAGCTAAGAAGTGGGTCGAAGAAATCGCCCAGCTTTGCCAACCCGACTCCATCTACTGGTGCAACGGCTCTCAGGAAGAAAATGACGAGCTTTGCAACATGATGGTAGAAAAGGGCACCTTTATCAAACTGAACCCCGAGAAGCGCCCCGGATGCTTCCTCGCCCGTTCCACCCCCTCCGATGTGGCCCGTGTGGAAGACCGCACGTTCATCTGCAGCGAGAAGGAAGAAGACGCCGGCCCGACCAACCACTGGGCCGATCCCGTTGAAATGAAGGCCAAACTGAAGGGCCTCTTCAATGGCTGCATGAAGGGCCGTACCATGTACGTGATTCCCTTCTGCATGGGTCCCCTGGACTCCCCTCTGGCCAAGATCGGCATTGAAATCACGGACTCTCCCTATGTCGTGACCAACATGCGCATCATGACCAAGATGGGCGAACAGGTTCTCAAGCGCCTGGAAGACGAAGTCAAGGGCGGCGGCAATCCGAAGCGTGACGGTTACGGAACGTTCGTTCCCTGCCTCCACACCGTGGGCGCCCCGCTTGCAGACGGCCAGGTGGACGTGCCGTGGCCCTGCAACGAAGAAAAATACATCTGCCACTTCCCGGAAACGGAAGAAATCTGGTCCTTCGGTTCCGGTTACGGCGGCAACGCCCTGCTCGGCAAAAAGTGCCTGGCCCTGCGCATCGCCTCCGCCATCGCCCGCAAGAACAAGTGGATGGCCGAACACATGCTCCTTCTGGGCATCGAATCCCCGGACGGCACCAAGGCCTACGTCGGCGGCGCATTCCCGTCCGCCTGCGGCAAGACCAACCTGGCCATGCTCGTTCCCCCCGCCTCCTACCGGGAAGCCGGCTGGAAAACCTCCATCATCGGTGACGACATCGCCTGGATCTGGCCCCATGAAGACGGAACCTTCCATGCCATCAACCCGGAAAACGGCTACTTCGGCGTGGCTCCCGGCACGTCCTACAAGACGAACCCGATCGCCATGGACACCATCAGGAAAAACGTCATCTTCACCAACGTCGGCCTGACCGACGACGGCGACGTCTGGTGGGAAGGCATGGACGGCCCCGCTCCCGCCCACGCCATTGACTGGCAGGGCAATGACTGGACCCCGGACTGCGGACGCAAGTGCGCTCATCCGAACGCCCGCTTCACCGCCCCCGCCTCCCAGTGCCCGACGATCGACCCCGAATGGCAGAACCCGGAAGGCGTTTCCCTCTCCGCAATCCTGTTCGGCGGCCGCCGCGCCACCACCATGCCCCTTGTCTTCCAGTCCCGCGACTGGACGCACGGCGTTTACGTCGGCGCGACGATGGGTTCCGAAATGACCGCCGCCGCCTTCGGCAACATCGGTCAGGTTCGCCGCGACCCGATGGCCATGCTTCCCTTCATCGGCTACCATGTGGGCGACTACTGGCAGCACTGGCTGGACATGGGCAAGACCGTTGCCAATCCTCCGCTGATCTTCAACGTGAACTGGTTCCGCAAGGACAAGGACGGCAACTTCATCTGGCCGGGCTACGGCGACAACATGCGCGTTCTCGACTGGATTCTGCGCCGCGCCAAGGGCAAGGCTGAAGGCCAGAAGACCGTGCTGGGCGTCTCCCCGACCTATGCCGAACTGGATAAGACGGGCCTCGACTACAGCGAAGAGCAGTTCAACGCCAACATGGCTCTCAACCCGAGCGAATGGCAGGCGGAACTGGAAAGCCAGACCGAACTGTTCGATAAGGTGGGCAAGAAGCTCCCGGCCGAACTGGAAGAACAGCGCCAGATCCTCATCAAGAGCTTCTCCTAAAGAACCTCATTTAAGAGAAATCTCTTAATACCCGGACACCGCCCTGGTAACAGGGCGGTGTCTTGTTATTCTGAAAAGAGACTTTCCTGAGAATTAAACTCCTTCCATCATTACTCGCGGGATTACTTCTGCACTTTGGCTTCCTGTTCCGCATTGTAACGGCTTCCGGCAAGGCCAGAAGACCGTTCCGGGCGTCTCCCCGACCCGCGCCGAACTGGAAAGCCAAACCGAACTGTTCGACAAAGCGGGCAACAAGCTCCCGGGCAGACTGAAAGGACAGCGCCAGATCCTCATCAAGAGCTTTTCTTAAAAACTCCCCCATTTACAGCCTCCCTCCTGACATAAAGGCGGCCCACTCAATAAGGAAGGCCTCTTCTGTTCTCCGGCAACGGATTTCAAATCCGTTTTGCAAGGGTAAAGTTCATAATTTTTTCATCTTCTTCATCAAAGAAGACAATCGAATAAATGAGAATACAGAAAATTGTATGGTGAAATGTTTTCAAAAAACTATCTATCAATGAACAAGGCAGGATAAAAATGCGACGGATTTGAAATCCGTTAAATATTTTTGCATTTATCCATTACTTTGATGATGATCAATCCATTTATTAAAAAGTTGTTTGCCTTGGGAACAGGACTGTTTCTCTGTGGTGCGGCACAGGCAGCGGAGACAACCTATACATGGGATTTTTCCTCCGCAGCTCCCGTCATGGGGGGAACTGCTACAGGCAATTTCACGACCTCCCAGGATCCAGAGAAAGGGTTGGTGCTTACCGGCTCCACCTTTGACGAACGCGGTACAAATGTATTCCGGGAAATGCTGAACGGAGCCCTTTCCGGGGAGGGGACCATGAGCATCACCATGGACATCTCATGGGGAGGCAACAATTCCCTTGAGAATATCATTCACGTTGCCCGCAGCGGGAACGGCTTCAGCCTGGGGCTCAGCAACGGGGCCATTTCCATCAACTCCAACGGCAATCTTTCCGCCGCAGGAGCAATCCCGGGAGCCGGACTGACGGCAAACACGTGGACGAAGGTAACCGTTGACATCCTGGGTCATGACGTAACCGTCACTCTTGATGACGGCGCCGCCACCAGCACAGCCACCGCTTCCATCAGCGACATCAACTGGTATACCGGAAACCTTGACGGAGGAGACACTCAAAATGAGATGTACAGCATTGGACACCGCGCCCCCGGTTGGAATAATGACGGCCTGAACGGCACGAAACTGAGTTCGCTCTCCGTTTCTTATGCCGCTGTTCCGGAACCCTCCGCAGCGGCATTGTCCCTGCTCGCGTTCATGGGATTTGCCGCCCGCAGAAGGAGAAAATAATTTCCTCTTCCTCTTTTATACCGGCCGTTCCTTTCTTCCAAAGGAACGGCTTTTTTATTGCGCCAAAGCAATAACGGCGGCGGCGGCGCTCAAACCGGAATGGGTCATGGTCAGAAGCCAGCCCGTAATGCCCAGCTCCCGGGCGGTTACGCCCGCAGCCCCGTGCAGAAGAATGGAAGGGGCCCCCGCATCATTGCGCACCACTTCCACATCCGTAAAAGCGCACTTCGCCCCAATCCCCGTTCCCAGGGCTTTCGCCACGGCCTCCTTGGCCGCAAAGCGGGCCGCCAGGCGCGGGACGGGGTCCGCGTGT
This sequence comes from Akkermansia sp. UBA7090, assembly GCF_002493465.1. Classification (NCBI taxonomy): domain Bacteria; kingdom Pseudomonadati; phylum Verrucomicrobiota; class Verrucomicrobiia; order Verrucomicrobiales; family Akkermansiaceae; genus Akkermansia; species Akkermansia sp. UBA7090. Next base: position 42,992 of record NZ_DKYW01000005.1, on the reverse strand, counting down.
TTCCGGCAATAAGCCCACTCATCCGGGGTGCAGATACGCAACGCAAACGCCTCCCCGTTTTTCTGCAGGGCCTGGCGTACGCGTTCCAGATCCGCCAAATCCATTCCCAATCCTGCAATGCGGCTCATATTCCGGCAATCGGAATTAATTGAAACGGAAAAATCAGTTCAGGCGGTCGATCGCCTGGCGCATTTCCCTCACGGCCTGTTCCATCCCCACAAAAAGAGCGCGGGATACAATCGTATGGCCGATGTTCAGCTCATGCAGGTAAGGGACGCCAGCCAGCAACGGTTCCAGATTCTGGTAATTGATGCCATGGCCCGCATTCACCTGGATGCCCAGGGAATGGGCCAGTTCCGCAGCGCGTTTCAGACGGGCCAGTTCCGCAGCGCGCTCCTTGCCGGAATGGTTGGCAAAACATCCGGTATGCAGCTCAATCATGGGGGCGCCCAGACGGGCGGCAGCCTCCACCTGAGCCGCTTCCGGGTCAATGAACAGGCTCACCTGTATACCGTTGTCGGCCATTCTTGCCATGGTCGGAGCCAGTTCCTTCTCATGAAAAACGGCGTCCAGGCCGCCTTCCGTAGTGATTTCCTCGCGTTTCTCCGGAACCATGCAGATATAGTCCGGTTTCAGCCGCAAGGCAAAATCCACCATTTCCGGGGTATTTCCCATTTCCAGGTTCAGGGGAAGAGCCACGCTCTCCCGGACGCTCAGGGCATCCGCATCCTGCATGTGGCGGCGGTCGCCCCGGACATGGAGGGTGATGGAATCCGCCCCGCCCCTTTGCGCCGCATAAGCGGCATCCAAAACACTCGGCTCCACATTGAAGGAATCCAGCATGGTCGCATAGCGGGCCTGCCTCAATGTGGCGATGTGGTCTATATTTACACCTAGCAGCATATCGGTTTTAAGACAAAGGGACGGGGACGAACATTCAAATTAATGGAGGAAATGCCGGTGTCCCGTAAATACCATGGCGATTCCCGCGGCGTCAGCGGCGGCAATCACTTCCTCGTCGCGAATGGAGCCTCCTGGCTGGATGCAGGCGGTGGCTCCGGCGTCAATGGCGACCTGGAGGCCGTCCGCAAACGGGAACATGGCGTCAGACGCTACAACGCTGCCCTTCAGATCCAGTCCGGCCTGTCCGGCCTTCCAGACGGCAATGCGGGCGGAATCCACACGGCTCATCTGCCCGGCGCCGATGCCAAGCGTGCGGTCCGTGCCGCCAAAAACGATGGCGTTGGAATGAACCTGCTTCACGACGCGCCAGTTGAAACGCATGGCGGTCAATTCTTCCTCGGTCGGGGGGCGCTTGGTCACCACCTTGGCCTCCAGATTGTCCAGACCCATCACGTCCGTATCCCGCTTCATGGTCATGAATCCGCCGGGCGCGGAACGGATGATGGGTTCGCGGCGAGCCTGCATCCAGGCTTCCGTGTTCATGCGGATGATGCGGCAATTTTTCTTTTTCTGGAGAATGGCGCGGGCTTCCGCATCATACTCCGGAGCGATGATGACATCCGTGAAAATGGCGCTCAGCACACGGGCCAGGCCTTCCGTCATCGGACGGTTGACCACGATCACGCCGCCGAAGGGGGCCTGCGTATCCGTTTCAAAAGCCTTCTGCCATGCGTTGCGCAGGTCTTCATCGTCCTGGCCCACGCCGCAGGGATTCGTGTGCTTCAAAATGCCCACCGTCGGACGGCGGAACTGGGTAATCAGCTCGGCGGCCCCTTCAATGTCCAGCACGTTCGTATAGGAAAGCTCCTTGCCCTGGAGCTGGTGGAAAATGTCCCCGAAGCTGCCGTACAGGCTGGCTTCCTGGTGGGGGTTGTCCCCGTAACGCAATTCCTGATACAGGGGAGCGCAGATGCAGAAGCTGCCCTTGGTGCTTTCCGCGCTCTGGTGGCCAAGATAATTCGTGATGGCGTTATCGTAATTGGAGGTGCGCATAAACACCTTCACCGCCAGGTTTTCACGGGTTTTCAGGGTCGTGTCTCCCTTGTGGGTCTGCATTTCATCCAGAATGCGCGCGTAATCCGCGGGGTCCGAAACCACCGTGACGGAAGCGTAATTCTTGGCGGCGGAACGGAGCATGGACGGCCCGCCGATATCTATCTTCTCAATAGCTTCCTCCAGCGTGACTCCGGGCCTGGCGACGGTTTCTTCAAAAGGATACAGATTCACGCAAACCAGGTCGATGGGCTTGATGCCGTTTTCCTTGGCCTGGCGCACATGTTCCTCATTGTCGCGGCGGTGCAGCAGGCCCCCGTGCACCATGGGATGCAGCGTCTTCAGGCGCCCTTCAAACAACTCAGGCTCTCCGGTATAGTCGGAAATTTCAATCACCGGAAGGCCCAGGCCTTTCAGGAAGGCGGCGGTCCCGCCAGTGGAAATAAGCTCTACTCCAAACTCATGCAGGCCCTTGGCAAACCCCTCCAGGCCCGTCTTGTCGGAAACGGATATCAATGCGCGCTGAATAGCCATAAGATCAAATATCTGTAATGTACCCGCGGGCGCCCCCTCCGGGAGGGAACGCGATAAATGCGGTTCCTTTCCCTACATACTACTGCCGCGTGAAGCAAGCGCAATGTCACCAATCATGACAACCGGGTGGATTTTTCCTCCCAAAACATAAAAAAACGCCCTTTTTATCGCTCTTGTCTTGACATTCGGGCGAATACTTACTACTTCAACCGCTCACAAATAACCATTTCTTTTTAGCCATGGCAACGATGGAAGTAATTCTCGCAACAAAAATTGAAGGGCTCGGCGCAGAAGCCGACCTGGTGACCGTTAAGGCTGGCTATGGCCGCAACTACCTCATTCCCAAGGGTCTGGCCCACGAAGCAACGGCTTCCAACCGCCGTTTCATCGCCAATCTTCAGGCCGCCCGCGCCAAGCGCGAAGCGGAAGAACTCAGCGCCGCTCAGGAAGTGGCCGCCAAGATCAGCGGACTGACCGTAGACCTCACCCTTGAAGTGGGCCAGGGCGGCAAGGCGTTCGGCGCCATCACCAACCAGAACATTCACGATGCCCTGACCGCTCAGGGAGTGGAAGTGGACCGCCGGGCTATTGAACTCGAAAAACCGATCAAGAGCGAAGGCGAACACGAAGTCGTCATCAAGGTGCATCCCCAGGTGGAAGCCACGCTCAAGGTGGTCGTCAAGGAAAACGCCTAAGAGGCGCGCATCCCTTTTCCGGCAGGCCCGGTTCCCATCCTGGGGACCGGGCCTCTTTTTGTCACCCTTTTTACTTCCCTTCCCTGTACAAACAAGGCATCATGCCCGCGTTGGGCGTCACTCGACCTCATGCGCGGCATCGTTCCATCCCCCCACCTAAATCAACGGCATGATCCGGCTCTATCGTCAAACCCCGGAAGGCATTGAGCGCACCACCCAGGTGGATGCGGCGGAACAGCACTTGGATTCCGTCTTCTGGATTGACCTCCTTACCCCGGAACCGGCGGAAATCAAGTTTGTGGAACGCCTCTGCGGACTGGAAATGCCGACCTATGACGAGATGCGGGAGATTGAGGCCACCAGCCGTCTGTACACGGAAGACGGAGCGCGCTTCATGACCACCACGGTTCTCAGCCGGGTGGATACGGAATCCCCCTCCCTGTCGGAAATCACCTTCGTCCTCATGGGGGCTAAAATCATCACCATCCGCCATTCGGACTCCTATTCCTTCCGCGTTTTTTCCCACCAGCTCCTGCGCCAGAAGCAAATCAGCCGGGACCAGGTTTTCACCGGCCTTCTGGAAACCATCGTGGACCGGCAGGCGGACGTGCTGGAACGTTTCGGCGCGGAACTGGACCGCCTTTCCAAAAACATTTTCCGCCGGGACGAACCTGAGGGAAAATCCAGCAAGCGTGTGCCCGTCTCCAGCGCCCTGCGCCTGACGCTCCAGGATCTGGGCCGCGTGGGCGACCTGCTCACCCGCCAGCGGGACTGCCTGGTCAACCTTCTGCGCCTGCTCACGTACGCCAGCAATGAAGAGGCTCTGGACGACACCAACTCCACGCTGTACATCAAGCTGCGCCCTCTGAGCCGTGACGTCACCTCCCTTTCCGAATACGCCAACTTTCTTTCCAGCAACGTCAACTTCATGCTGGACGCCGTTCTGGGCCTCATCAACATCGAACAGAACGAAATCGTTAAAATCTTCACCGTGGCGGCCGTGGTCTTCATGCCTCCCACTCTGATCGCCAGCATTTACGGCATGAACTTCGCCCACATGCCCGGCCTGAAAAACGAATACGGCTACTACATCTCCCTGGTGGTCATGCTCGTTTCCATCATTCTTCCCCTGGTTTACTTCAGAAGCAGGCGCCTGCTTTGAACGGGGCCTGCCTCAACATCTCCCTCTCCTTCCGTTAAAACTCCTACCGTTTCATTACTGACATGGACTCCAAAATCACCCGCCTGATTGAACAGGCCTCCGTCATTGTCGGCGCCCTCCCCTACCTCCAGGCCTACAGGGACAAAACATTCCTCATTAAATTCGGCGGCAGCGCCATGGATGACGCCCGCCTGGTCAAGAAGCTCATGCGGGACATCGTTCTGCTGGAGGTCCTGGGCTTCAACCCCGTGATCGTCCACGGCGGAGGCAAAGCCATTTCCAAGGCGATGGCGGAGGCGGGGCTGGAAGCCCGTTTCGTCAACGGGCTCCGCGTCACGACTCCGGAAGCCATTTCCATCGTGGAACGCACCCTCTCCGGCACCATCAATCCCGGCCTGGTTCAAATGTTCCGCGATTACGGCGGCAAGGGCGTAGGCATCCCCGGCACGGAAATCTTCGTGGGGGAACGCATCCATGAAAAAGATGAACAGGGCAACCCCATAGATATCGGTGAAGTGGGCAACGTCATCGGTTGCCTGACGGAGCGCATCACGGAAGCGCTGGAACTTCAGATCACCCCCATCGTCTCTCCGCTGGCAAAAGAGCTGGGAACCCATAAACCGCTCAATGTGAACGCAGACCTGGCGGCAGCCGCCCTGGCCAAGGAACTCAAGCCGGTGAAGCTTATTTATATCTCCGATGTCCCCGGAATCATGAAAGACCCTTCGGATCCCTCCACCCTCATTAAATCCGTCACGCGTACGGAAGCCCTCGACCTCATCAAGGACGGCACCGTGTCCGGCGGCATGATTCCCAAAATCCACTCCGCCATTGACGCCCTGAACGCGGGCGTGCGCAAAGTGCACTTCATTGACGGACGCCTGCCCCATACCCTGCTGCTGGAGATTTTCACTCCGGACGGCATCGGCACGGAAATCATCCGTGAACAACGCTGATTCCCCGCCATGAGATTTTCCTTCTTTCTCCCGGCCCTGTCCCTGCTGGCGGCATCCTGTTCCATGCAGCCCACTCCCGCCAGCCTCTCCGGCTCCTGGACCCAGCCCGTCCCCGGGCAGCCCGGGAACGTGCAGGGAATGCGGCTCCTGCCGGACGGCAGGGCCGTCTCCATCAACATGCACACGCTTCTCTACCAAAGCTGGCAGCTGGACGGCAACCGCCTGACCCTGACAGGGAAAAGCATGGGAAACGGCAATTCCTCCCTCTTCACCGCTACCTCCACCATTGACAGCCTCAGCAGAAACACGCTGATTCTGGACACGGACGGAACCCGGGAGACGTACACCCGCATGCCGGACGCGGACGGGAGATAAGCCCTCCCCGCGGCTGCCGTCATTCATCGTCCAGCAGGGACTTGTTGGCCGCCTTCGCCAGCTCGCAATTCGGGCATTTGTCCATCAGGCGGTCCATCAGGGCTTCAATGCGGGCGTCCTTCGCCATCAACTGTTCATCCTTCTTTTTGAGCAGATTCAGCGTATAGTTCACGGCAATCGTCAGAACGCCCAGGCCTCCGATGGCTCCGGCGGAAGACACGGCCGTGTCTGCGGAAATATTGCCCAGGATCGTCGTGCATCCCCCTATGGAAAACAAACACCTGGCTATGGAAAAATTCATCATGGGTCCCGTCTAGCAGACAGTTTTCCCGCCTGCATCACGCCCAACCCGTCCGCATCTTTTGCCCGGCATGGGCGGCAGCAGAATTGCCGCCTGATGCACACACTTTCCTCCGTTGCCGCATTTCCTTCTTCGGCTTTGCGGCGTTTATGCTAAAGTGGCGCCAACCTGCCCGGTCCGGGGCCAGCAATACTTCATTTCATCCAATAGAAAGGCATCAACATCATGCATATGGCGGACGGCTTCATCTCACCGGCGGCAGGCTGTACCATGTGGGCGGCTTCCGCTGCAATGACAATGCTCTGCGCGCGCAAAGTCAGGCAGGAAAAAGAAATGCGGCTCGTCCCGCTCATGGGCGTGCTGGGGGCCTTCATCTTCGCCTGCCAGATGCTGAATTTCACCATTCCGGGCACCGGATCCAGCGGCCATCTGGGCGGCGGCCTCATCCTGGCGATTCTTTTGGGACCGTATGCGGGCTTTCTGGTCATGGCGGCCATCCTGGCGGTGCAGGCGCTTTTCTTTGCGGACGGAGGGCTGCTGGCCCTGGGCTGCAACATCTTCAACATGGGCTTCTTCTCCTGCCTGGTGGCCTCCCCCTTCATTTACAGGCCCCTGGCCGGCAAACACCCCGGTACGGGCCGTATTACGCTGTCCAGCGTCACCGCCGCCGTCATCGGGCTTCAGATGGGAGCCTTCGCCGTCGTCCTGGAAACAACGGCCTCCGGCATCTCAGCACTGCCCTTCGCCCAATTCGTGGAACTGATGTTGCCCATTCATCTGGCCATCGGCGCCGTAGAAGGGCTTGCTACGGCCGCCGTCGTCATCTTCATCAGCAAGGCACAGCCGTCCCTGCTGCGCCCGGCCGATTTGGAAACCGGAACCGCCAAAAAAGCATCCTGGACCGTGTTGGGCATCTTTGCGGTAGCGGCCCTGCTCTGCGGGGCCGCCCTCTCCTGGTTCGCCTCCGCCTATCCTGACGGACTGGAATGGTCTGTAGCCGGCGTCACCGGGTCGGAAGAAACCAGTCTGGCGGAACCGTCCCCTCTCCATCAAAGTCTGGAAACCGTCCAGGCGGCCACCGCCATCATGCCGGATTACGCCTTTCCCGCTAATGACGGGGCAAACGCTGCAGAAACGGAAACTTCCTCCTCCATTGTCAACCCTGAAACGAGCATGGCCGGCGTGCTGGGAAGCGTTATCATCGCAGCCCTTATTTTTGCGGCCGGTTTCCTGTTCGGAAGAAAACCGCACAGCCGCTGCCCCCGCTGACCTTCCCCATGCCGCTTTTTACGGACGCCTCACAGCAATTCCGCCAGATGGACCGGTTTTCCTGCGGAAATACCGGCATCCACCGTCTGGACGCCCGCATTAAAATCGGAGCTTTCCTCGTCTATCAAATCTGCGTCCTTTCCTGGCCTCCGCAGGAAATCACGGGGCTCCTGCCTTTCTTCCTGTTCCCGGTCTGCGTCATCCGCCTGGCGGGCCTTCCCCTGGGCTACCTTCTGAAACGCGCCCTGTGGCTGCTGCCCGTCGCCGTCATGATCGGCATCTTCAACCCTCTGGTGGACAGAACTCCCATGGGAGAATGGTTCGGCATCCCCGTCACGCAGGGCATGATTTCCTTCATCTCCATCATCCTGAGGTGCATGCTCACCATCCTGGGCGCCTTCACCCTGTTGGCCTCCACCGGCTTTGCGCCTCTCTGCCGCGGCCTGAGGCAACTCGGCGCCCCGCGCATTCTCATCACGCTGATGGCCTTCCTGTACCGGTACGCCTTTATCCTGGTGGATGAATGCCAACATATGCTGATGGCCTTCCGCTCCCGGCGGGGAAGCTCCGGGCCCATCCCTCTTTCCACGTGGGGGGCCATGGCCGGACAGCTCCTGCTGCGGACGTTCGGGCGGGCGGAACGCATTTACCAGGCCGTCCTGTGCAGAGGCGGGGAAGACCCTGAATTCGTCAGTTCCCGCAGCGTCATCACCGGACGCGGCGCAGCGGGAGGCCTTCTTTTCTGCGTTCTCGTCATTCTGTTCCGCTGTTTCAACATCACCATGCTCGCGGGCCAGTGCGCCCGCAGCCTCATCCCATGAGCCACCACCTTGTAGAAACCATTGACCTGTGTTTCAGCTACCCGGATTCCCCTCCGGCGCTGAACGGCGTCTCCCTGCGCATCACCCACGGGGAATCCGTTGCCGTCGTAGGCGGGAACGGCGCGGGGAAATCCACGCTGCTGCTCCACCTCAACGGTTTGCTGACTCCCTCCTCCGGCCAGGTACGGGTAGGGGACATTCCCGTCACCCCCAAAACCGTCGCACGCGTCCGGGAAAGCGTGGGAATGGTCTTCCAGCAGGCGGAAGACCAGCTATTCATGCCTACTGTCCGGGAAGACGTGGCTTTCGGGCCGCTCAACATGGGGCTCCCCCCGGAGGAAATCCGCCGCCGCGTGGAACAGGCCCTGCGGGATGTTCACGCGGAAGCCCTGGCAGACAAAATGACCCATCACCTTTCCGGAGGGGAAAAACGGGCCGTCTCCATCGCCACGGTCCTCTCCATGAGCCCGGACATCCTGGTGCTGGACGAACCGAGCGCCAACCTGGACCCCGCCTCCCGCCGTACCCTCATCAGCCTGTTGCGCCAGTTCACCCATACCAAAATCATTGCTACCCATGATCTGGACATGGTCATGGATCTGTGCACGCGCTGCATCGTGATGAAAGACGGCTCCATCCTGGCAGACGCTCCCGTTCCGGACATCTTCGCGGACTGCTCCCTGCTGGAAGAAGCGCGCCTGGAACAACCCCTCAGTTACCTCCTGATGCGGCAGGAGAGGCAACGGAACAATTCCGGGGCATCCTGAAAAAACCTCATACAAACTCCAGCCGGGCTTCCGGCAGGGACTTGAGAAAACGCATTCCATACCGCTTGGTAGCTACGCGCGGATCAAGAATCACCACCATGCCGGAATCGCTCCTGGTGCGGATCAGCCGCCCTACCCCCTGCCGCAGTTTCAAAATGGCTACAGGCACGGAATATTCGTAAAACGGATTCCCTCCGCGTTCCCTGATACTCTCAAAGCGGGACTCCACAAGCGGATGATCCGGCACTTCAAACGGCAGGCGCGTGACAATAACGTTGGAAAGAGATTCTCCCGGCACATCCACCCCGGTCCAGAAACTGTCCGTTCCGAAAAGCACGCTGTCCACATCCTTCCGGAACGCCTCCAGCATGGCATGCCGCTGCATATCCTGCCCCTGCACATACAGCGTCCAGCCCTGTTCCTCGCAAAAAGGGCGCACCTTCTCCGCCGCCTGGACCATCAGACGATAGCTGGTGAACAGCACGAAAGCCCTGCCGCGGGACTCCGCCAGATACCTTTTAATCCATTCCGGCAGAACTTCCGCATACTCCGGCTGGTCCGGCTCCGGCATGGAACGGGCTACAATCAGCCGCATCTGCTCCCGGTAATTGAACGGGCTTCCGATCTGAAGCTTCCGAACGCTTTCCGCCCCTACGCGCCCCGCAAAATAACTCATGTCCGCATCTCCGGTCCCCAGCGTAGCGGAAGTCAGAATGGCGGAACGTCCGGCGGAAAACAGGCGTTCCCTCAAAATATCCCCCACCTCCACGGGCGCGGAGCACACGCTCATGTTCCTTCCATCCGGACCGGACCGCTCCGCCCAATATACGTGCCCTTCCTCCGTCATGTCCATCAGCGTCTTCAGGGAAGCCTGCGCCTCCTCCATCCGGGCGGCCATATCCGCCAGTTCATCCTTCACGGCCGCATTTTCCTCCTGCTTCTCCCTCTCCGTTTTCAATTCCCCGATCAATTCCATCAAAGGCTGTGAAAGAATATCCTGCGACCACTCCGGCTGAAGAATGCGGACAATCTTGCCGGAACCCGCAAACCCCAGGTCATCCCGCGCATTCTGGAAAAACAGGCCGGAGGCGTCCATGACGTCCTGAACCCGCTGGAACAGGGCCGGATTGTTCAGCGGTTTCAGCAATCCCTTGTGCGTGCGCGGATTGTACATCCGCAGCAACTCATAATTCAAATGCGGTTCCGAGAGCTGGACGCCAAGCTGGCGGGCGGCGATGTTCTCAATCATATGGGCCTCGTCCAGAATCACAAAATCTCCGGGAAACACGAACCCCGCCTCCTCGGAATCCTCCGCCTGGGCCATCAGCCCGAAAAACAGGGTATGGTTAAGCACCACCACTTTGGCCTCCAGAACCCGCTTGCGGGCTATCTGGTACGGGCAGGAAGGGCCGCAATGGCGCATGCTGCACGCATGCGGTTCACTGCATACCATAGCCCATACCTTGGAAGACGGCCGGAATGCCATATCGCTCAGGGTGCCGTCCTGCGTTCTCAGGGCCCAGTCCTGGATCCTCTTCAACTCCGCGGCCTCACCCTGCGTAAAGAGTGAATCCATCTGCGCCAGAGCACGCCGCAGACGGGTATGGCACAGGTAATTCTGCCTTCCCTTCAGCAGGGCGGCGGAAAAATCAATCCCCAGGGCGGTGCGCAGCAACGGAATATCCTTGTTGAACAACTGCTCCTGCAAATTGATGGTATGCGTGGAAATCACCGCCTTCCGGTCAAAATCCAGGGCAAACTTCACCGCCGGCAGCAAATACCCCAGGGACTTGCCCACGCCTGTGCCGGCCTCCACCAGCAGGGGGGCATCCACCTGAAGCGCCCTCGCCACAGCCAGAGCCATGCTCTGCTGCTCCGCCCGGTATTCAAAATCCCTGGCGCGGGAAAACAGCCCGTCCGGGGCAAATGCCCGGTGGACATAAGCCTCAAAAGCGCTAGCGCCTTCCACGCCCTCTTCCCCGGCGGCCTTCATATGCGGGAACACGCCCCCCCTACTGGCCCACGGGAAGCTGGCGGGAAGAAACCGGCGGAAGATTCACCTTTTCAGGCAAGTCGTAGAACATGGAGCGCAGACCGTTCGCATTCATCCTGGAAGCGTCGATGAACGTCCAGGGCCCCTTATCCTTCAAATCCTTCACCAGCACCAGAACACCGGTATTCTCCACCTTCACGGGCACCCCGTCCGGACGCTTCATGGAAATAACCATCCGCGTGGGAAGGACCACCAGAACTTCGCTTCCGCCCTTCACCAGATGTTCCGCCGCAGGCTGGCCTATTTCATACGTCTCCACCACCATGCCGCGCTCCTTCATCACGGCGGAGGCGGCCCGCATCTTTTCCCTCATGGTTTCCATGAAAGAAGCCTCCCCGCCCGGAAAGGAAGCGACAAGCTGCTTCTTCATGGGAGGGTACATCTTCTCAATCATCCACATCATATCGCCCGTCTTCACTGCCCCGGAAAGCTCCCGGGCGGCCCGGACGGCGCTATCCCCGTATTCACCGGCCTGGACGGCGCACACGGCCGCCATCATCACGCCTGCCAACAAACTCTTAATCATGGAGGGAGTGTAACGGCATGCCTCCCCCTCCGTCAAGGCAAGGCCTTCCGCGGAATCATGTTTTTACCGCGCGTCATCCTGCATCACCAGGCCGGACCACATCCATAAAGTGGGGTCCAGCTCCCGGGCGGCATCCTCCATCAGCGCGCGTCCGGCTCCTTCATCCTCCACCACGGCGAACATGGTGGAACCGGAACCGGACATCATGGCGCCGCGCACCCCGGGGCGGCCCACCAGCCAGCGCTTCATTTCCGCCAGGAATAAATGCTTTTCAAACACAGGCCTTTCCAGATCATTGACCAGCACATGGCCGTCCACATCCTGCTCCCCGTAGGGAATGCCGGGCAATTCCCGGGAACCGGACCAGCAGCGGTAGGCGTCCGGCGTGGAAACACCAAACGACGGCTTTAATAAGACAATCCTGGGACGCCAATCCTTCCACTCCGGCAAAGGCTCCACCTTCTCCCCGCGCCCGGTGCAGCGGCTCGCCGCGCCATAAATGAAAAACCCCACGTCGGAACCGATTTCCCCGCCCAGCTCCGCCAGACGCTCCCGGGACAAACCTCCGCGTTCCAGCTCATTGAGGGTGCGCAGCACGCATGCGGCGTCACTGCTGCCGCCGCCCAGCCCCGCGCCATGGGGCACCTTCTTCACCAGGCGGACATGCCACGGCATGGGCCTTCCCAGCTCCCTCTCCATCAGACGTCCCGCTTTCATGACCAGGTTGCTCTCATCCAGAGGCACGCCCGGAGCGTCACAGCTCATTTCCAGACGGGCCGCCGGGGAAAACTCCAGCACATCGCACAAATCCAGGGGAACCATCACCGTATCCACCTCATGGAAGCCGTCCGGCCTCTTTCCCAGAATGCGGAGGGAAACGTTCACTTTGCACGGAGCCTTGCAACTGATCATACGCCGTGGATTCCACCAAGGGACGGCCTCCGGGTCAAGCTCCATCGAACGCAAACGGATGGCCCCTCATTTTTTCTTCGCAAATTCCGGGGGCGCCGCTATAATAAGCGCGACCCCGTTGCACATGGCCTACGACGAAAACAGCATCAAAACCCTGGATTGGAGGGAACACATCCGCATGCGTCCGGGGATGTACATCGGCAAACTGGGTGACGGCGCTTCTCCGGACGACGGCATTTACGTCCTTCTGAAAGAAGTCGTCGACAACTCAATCGACGAATTCGTCATGGGATTCGGCAAAAAAATCACCATTGACGTGACTCCGGACGGCCTGTGCGAAGTGCGCGACTTCGGCCGCGGCATCCCGCTGGGCAAACTGCTGGACTGCGCCGCAAAAATCAACACCGGAGCCAAATATGACAGCGACGCCTTCAAAAAATCCGTAGGCCTCAACGGAGTGGGCATCAAGGCGGTCAACGCCCTGTCCGACTTTTTTGAAATCCAGGCCTACCGCGACGGGGAGACGCGGTCCTACCAGTTCTGCCGCGGAAAGGAAATCCCCAAGGGACGGAAGGACGGCGCCACGGAGGAACCCAACGGCACCCGAACGGCGTTCCACGCGGACCCGGACATCTTTCCCGCAGCCACGCAATTCCGGCCGGAGTATATCGAAAAAATGTGCAGATACTACTCCTACCTCAACAAAGGGCTGGCCCTGCATTTCAACGGCCGCCGCTACATCTCCAAAAACGGGTTGCTGGACCTGCTTGCGGAAGCGATGAGCGAGGAACCATTGTACCCCATCATCCATCTGGAAGGGCATGACATTGAAGTGGCCTTCACCCATGGCGGCCAATACGGGGAAGAGCACTACTCCTTCGTCAACGGGCAGCACACCACCCAGGGAGGCACCCACCAGGCGGCCTTCCGGGAAGCCATCGTCAAAACCCTGAGGGACTTCTTCAAGAAAAACTATGAGGCAGGGGACATCCGTTCCTCCCTCGTAGCCGCCATCTCCATCAAGGTGAAGGAACCCGTCTTCGAATCCCAGACCAAAACCAAGCTGGGGTCCAACACCATCAGCCCGGAAGGGGAAACCATCCGCACCTTTGTGGGCAACTTCATTGCCAGGGAGCTGGACAACTACCTGCACAAAAACCCGGAGACGGCCAAAGCCCTGGAAGCCAAGATCAAGGACTCCGAACGGGACCGCAAGGAACTCTCCGGCATCCAGAAACTGGCGCGCGAAAACGCCCGCAAGGCCAAAATTCACAACAAGAATCTCCGGGACTGCCGGGTGCATTACAACTCCAAGCACTCCCGCGCCGGTGAAACCACCCTCTTCATTACGGAAGGCATCTCCGCCTCCGGCTCCATCACGACGGCGCGCGACGCGGAAACCCAGGCCGTTTTCTCCCTCCGGGGCAAACCGCTGAACTCCTTCGGCATGAGCCGCAAAGTCGTCTATGAAAATGAGGAATTCAACTTCCTCCAGCATGCCCTGAACATTGAAAACGGTCTGGAGGAACTGCGCTACGACAAAGTAGTCATCGCCACGGACGCCGATGACGACGGCATGCACATCCGCATCCTGCTGATGACATTCTTCATCCAGTTCTTTCCGGAATTGATCCGGGAGGGGCACCTCTTCATCCTCCAGACGCCCCTCTTCCGCGTGCGCAACAAGCAGCAAACCATCTACTGCTACTCGGACGCAGAAAGGGAGGAAGCCATCAGCCTGCTGGGGAAAAATCCGGAAATTACCCGGTTCAAAGGCCTGGGAGAAATCTCCCCCCAGGAATTCAAGGCATTTATCGGGGAAGGAATGCGCCTGGACCGCGTCCGGCTGGAAGACTCCCACAAGGTGAAAGACCTGCTGTCCTTCTACATGGGAAAAAACACGCGGGAAAGACAGGAATACATCTTGAAAAACTTGCGTGTTGAACTGGATCCGGTCATGGACTAGAGTAACGGAGCAACGCCTATCTATGCTTACCATTCCCAAGGAAAAACTGCCGACTCACATCGCCTGCATCATGGACGGCAACGGCCGCTGGGCAAACAGCCGTCATCTGCCGCGGCAGGCAGGCCACCGGGCGGGAGCGGATACAGTGGAGCGCTGTGCGGACTTCTGCATAACCCACAATATTCCCTGGCTCACTCTTTACGCCTTTTCCTCGGAAAACTGGAACCGCCCGAAGACGGAAGTGCACGCGTTAATGCTCCTGCTGCACGAATTTCTGAAAAAACGTCTTCGCCAAATGATGGAAAAAGGCGTGCGCCTCCACGCCATAGGCGACCTTTCCCGTCTTCCCGCCCGCACCCGGAAACTGCTTCAGGACAGTCTGGAAGCCACTTCGGAAAACACCAGGCTCAATCTGGTTCTGGCCATTTCCTACGGCAGCCGTGGGGAAATCGCCGCCGCCGCCAGAAAAATAGCGGAAAAAGTCTCCCGCGGAGAACTCCATCCGGACGCCGTGACGGAAAACCTGTTCAGCGAGTATCTGGACACCGCCGGCATGCCGGAACCGGACCTGCTTATCCGCACCTCCGGAGAAATGCGCGTCTCCAACTTTCTTCTCTGGCAAATCAGCTACGCGGAAATTTACGTGACGGACACGTTATGGCCGGACTTTTGCGACCGGGACATGGAAGCCGCCCTGCTGGACTACTCCCGCAGAAAGCGCCGTTTCGGAGCGCTCTAACCTTCTTTAACCCCCATTCCTGCGAAACAGACATGAACCAATACGCTCTTATTCTGGCCGGCGGCAGCGGAACCCGTTTCTGGCCCCTCTCCCGCGACCACCGCCCCAAACAGCTCCTGAACATGTTCGGGGAAGGAACCCTCCTCCGCCAGGCCATCGACAGGCTGGACGGGCTGGTGCCACGGCAAAACATCTTTATCCTGACCAACCATTTGCAGGAAGCGGAAGTGCGCCGCCAGGCCCACGATATTCCCGTGGACAACATCATTTCCGAACCCGTGCGCCGGGACACGGCTCCCGCCATCGCCCTGGGCATCGGACTCATCAAGGCGGCGGACCCGCACGGAGTCATGCTCGTCATCCCCTCCGACCAGCTCATTCAGGACCAGGAATCCTTCCGCACCCTGATGAAAGCCGCCATGGACACGGCTGCCAGGGAAAAAGCGCTTGTCACTGTGGGGATCAAGCCTACCTGGCCCTGCCCCTCCTACGGCTACATTGAACGCGGAGAGGAAATCCACTCCGTTCCGGGCTGTTCCTGCCGTGAAGTCATTCAATTCCGAGAAAAACCGGACACGGCCACGGCCGCAGCCTACCTGAGCCGGGGCAATTTCTGCTGGAACGCCGGCATGTTCGTCTGGAGCATTCCCGCCGTGTGCGAACAGCTGGACAAGCACTGCCCGGAACTGGCCTCCTTCGTGGAACACGTTGCCGATTCTCCGGTTCCGCAGGAAACCATCCGGGAAGAATTTCCGGCGCTCACCCCCATTTCCATAGACTTCGCGCTCATGGAGCATGCGGACAGAGTACTGAACATAGAAGCCACCTTTGACTGGGACGACGTAGGTTCCTGGATCTCCGTAGCCAACTATCTGGAAACCCACAATAAAAACACCACCAACACGGACATCACCGTGCAGAACGCCTCCGGCAATATTGTTTTCTCCCAGAAGGGAGACAAGCACGTGGCCCTGCTGGGCGTGGAAAACCTGATTGTGGTGGAAACGGCGGACGCCATCCTCATTGCAGATAAAAACAAGGCGGACGAAATCAAGAAAATCGTCAACCAGCTGCCGGACGAACTCAGATGACCAGTCCGCACCCCGCTCTGGGCATCGACTACGGAGAAGCCCGCATCGGCATTGCCGCCACGGACCCCGTGGGCATCATGGCCCATCCCGTAGAAACCATCCACAGGCATCAGACGGACGGAATTTCCCGCATTGTCCAGCTCGTCCAGGAACGGGGAATACGTACTCTGGTGCTGGGTCTTCCCGTCCGCATGGACGGCACGGAAGGAACTGCCGCGGCCAAGGTGCGCGCTTTCGGCCGGGAACTGGCCGCAGCCCTTCCCGGCCTCCCCCTGATCTTCATGGATGAATGCCTCACCACCGTCATTGCCCAGGAAAAACTGCACGCCGCCGGCAAAAAGGCAAAAAATTTCCGCCCCATCATCGACCAGGTAGCCGCTGTGGAAATACTCAACACCTGGCTTGATTCCACGCTGGGCTGAAGCCAAACGGCGCGCACGCTCCGTCCCTCCCGGCTCTACGCTCCTGCGGAACTCCTTACTTCCCGTTTCCTGAGCAAAACCGTTCCCCCGGCAAAAAACGCCCCCAACCACGGAACGCTGAAAATATCCTTCCAGCATTCCGCAGTACGGGAAAGCGCAAAAGCCCCCTTTCCGCGCATCAGGCGCAATCCATGCTCAGCACCACCTTGCCGCTGCGGAACTCCTCCTGGGCCTTCTCCACAGCTTTCCGCACATCGCTCAGCGGATAAACGGTGTCCACGGCCTGCTTCAACCTGCCGTCCGCCATCAGGCGCGCCAGCTTGTCATAGGCGACCTCAATCTCTGAAACAGGGGCATTCTTAAGCCACTGAGTCACCCACAGCCCTTCCAGTTTAATACCTTTGAAAATCAGAAAACCGTTCGGCACCTTGATGCTCTTCCGGCTCATGGCCCCGTACGTCACCATGCTCCCGCCGGGAGCCAGCATATCCATCAGGCGCAGGGCGCTTTCTCCGCCCACGGCGTTGGAAGCCAGCACAGGCCTCTTTCCATCCAGACGGGCCAGCGTATTCTTCACCACATCCCCGTCATCCTCCCCCACCACCAGATCGGCGCCCAGCGCAGTCAGTTCATCCCTCAGTTCATCCGGCCTTCTCACAAAATTCACTGTCTTCACGCCCATTTCACGGGCCAGTTGAATAATGCACCTTCCCACTCCGGAATTGGCGGCATTCTGCACCAGCCAATCCCCCGGCTCCAGGGAAACGAACCCTTCCAGCATGCGCAGGGCGGTCAGGGGATTCACCTTCAGCATGGCCGCCTGGACGGGATCCACCTTCACCGGAAGCTTCATCACATTCACGGAGGGAACCGCCACATACTCGCTCCAGGAACCCACGCCGCGCAGGAGAATCACTTCATCTCCTTCACGGAATCCCTCTGCGCGAGACTCCTGCACCACGCCGCAGCCTTCCAGGCCGGCGCGGGAGTGCGGCAGTACGGGCTTCAGGCCATAAACTCCCTGTACAAAATTGATGTCCGCCGGATTGATCGGGGCAGCCTTCATCCGGACCAGAACTTCTCCCTCCTCCGGAACAGGAATGGGGCCGGAAACGTATTCCAGCACCTCCTGGAGCTTCATGCTGCATTCGGAAAACTCTGCATAATGATTCTCACTCATGCTTTCACTTTCTCATGAAACGCCCCTCCGTGCAAGCGCCGGATACGTTTTACCCGGAAGCAGTCAGCCATAATACCATTGCCATGGGAAAACCCCAGGGCGTAATCTTTACCGCGTCCCGCACTTTTCCTGCGGTGAAAGGACTTCATCCGACCCGGCTATCCGGTCTGCCCCTGTTCCCACAGCGGAGCGGGAAAAATACGGAAAAACGCCTCATTCCCCTTTTTATCCGCGATGCCGTTCATCTTCCCGGCTCAGCCCCTCCCCGCTTTCAGCTCAGCCGCCTTTGCAGCCCCTCTTCATCATGGGAGAAAAAACCGGACTTCACGCAAGAAGAGGCATACTTCCGCACAGTCCGGGATAAATTCCAGGGCTTTCGTCCGGTTGTTCTTGACCTTAGGCAAAAATACGCTAGATTCTCTCTCTCGCATTAACAAATAACTTCGATTGCCATGTCCCGAATTTGCATCATCAGAGGTACCATGCCTCACAAAGGTCGTCGTATCCATCGCTCCGGTCTTGCCAAGAAAAAGGGCGGTATTGGTCGTCACGTCACTAAGACTGTCAATCGTACCGTTTTCCCCAACCTTCAGGAGAAGCGCATCTGGGTTCCTGAACTCGGTCAATTCGTGAAAATGAAGATTTCCGCCAAGGCCCTGCGTACGATCAACAAGAACGGTGCTTACAACACTCTTAAAAAGGTAGGTCTCCTGTAAAAAAGATTCTTTTTTTTGAACGTTGTTTCACCACTTGAACTCTAAGGCTTCAACGAGGTGAGCAACTGGCAGAAAAAGATGTCCAAAAAGACAAGGGATCATCTGCTTAAGTGAGGCGCCTCCAAGTTGAAGGTTTTATTGAAACATTAATATGCCAACGGACGTAAACAATACGTCCTCTACTGGAAAAGATCACACAGATGAAAGCCCAAACCAAAATCGCTCTTAGAATTAATGATGACAACCCCAACCACCACCTGTGGAACAACAGGGGGGTGTGGTGGTGCCACGTTACGGTTCACAAGCCGGACTCCACGGCGGAACGCCTGAGATTCTCGCTGAAAACCCGTGACATTGAAAAAGCCCGCGCCCGCCGCGACAAGATTTTCGCCTCCATTCAGCAGCATTTCGGCATCGCCGCCTAGAAAAGCTGTCGGGAGAGATTAAGGCAAGTCAACATCAATCTCTTTTGATAAGAACCGTTCCGGATCTGCCGGAGCGGTTCTTTATTATTACAACTAATAAAGGCTCTCTTTCCGGGAAGAACCTGCCGGAATTGATGTACAAGATTCGGTTACAGGGGGAGGGCATTCGCAACTTCATTCTGCATCCCCCTTGAAATCCGGTAATCTGCCGCAGGTATTGCAGAAAAGCGGTTTTGTAAAGAAGGCCCGTTTCTTCTGGATGCCGGTTTTCCCCCCTCCTGCCACAGGCGTTCAGGAGCGGCCTGTTCCCGCCGCCCCTGAACAAATACAAAACCTCCTGCCTCCCTCCCGTCACTTCTTTTTGCTGAACCGGAACATGGACGCTCCATGCCCGTTCAATTCCACCGCCATTTCCCCCTGCACGGTTCCCTGGTCAGCACGTTTCCAGAGATCCCTTGCCTCATACGCGCCGGAAAGCCCCAATTCCTTCAGATTCACCTTCAAAATTCCTTTCTCCTTTCCGGTATTGAAAAAACCGGCCGCCACGGAACCGTCGGACAACTCCTTCGTCCACACCTGGAAATTCCCCTGGCTCCACGCTTTGCGGGCGGGGCGGGCGGCCGGATCCTGATCCACCGCTATCACCTCGTCATTGGTAAGCAGCCCCATCGTGAACGAATCAATATGCTCCAAATCGCAGGAGACAATGAGCGGAGCGGACAGCAGGCACCACAGGGTCACATGGGTGTACTGTTCATCCGGAGTCAGCCGCGTCTGGACAAATGTGGTGTTGGGCTGGTTGGGCTGGCCCAGCTTTCCGATCTGGAGAATGTCCGGGTCATTCCAATGTCCCGGGCGCATATGCTTCTGCCAGCGTTCCTGGGAAAAACCGATGCTGCTGACGCTGCCCCAGTGGTCCTGGATATCCCCCGTCGTCCGCCATAAATTCGCCAGCTTGCCCAGCTCTTCCGCATGTTCGTACGGAGCGGCATTGGACAGGCTGAGCACGATATCCCTTCCGGACTCGTCCAGAGCCTTGCGGATGCGCTTTGTCGTAGGCACATCATTGGGGTTCCAATCCACCTTCACATAATCGAACCCCCAATCCGCCCATTGTTTAGCGTCACGGTCAAACAGCCAGACGGCTCCCACATGATCCGCCTTTCTGCAATGAACGCCCGGATACCTCCCAAAGATCTGATCCTCCTGCTTGCGCTCCTTTTCCGGAATGGCCATTTCCCCGTAGTCCGACTTGGCGTTGGGCGCGCTCCCTCCGATAAAACCGGCATACGTTCCCATCCAGGGCGTGGAATAAATGCCCGCTTTCATGCCCATGGCGTGAATAGCGTCGCACATGGCCTTCATGTCAGGGAAACGCTTATTGGGTTGAATGGCTCCATACTTCCCTCCGCGCCTGCCCTGCCAGCAGTCGTCAATATTGATATAGGTCCAGCCATGATTGACCAGGCCCCGTTCCGCAAAAAGCCGGGCCGTCTTCAGCACATGTTCCTGCCCTACAGCCTCACTGAAGGAATACCAGCTGCTCCAGCCCATGGGCGGAGTCAGGCACAATTCGTCCCCCACCTTCAGAATCAGCTCTTTCATATCCTTTCCATGCCTGTTGGAAGCCTGGATATTTACCTTGTATTCCCTCTTCCCGGCCGGGGCGGTACCCGCAATCAATCCGCGCGAATCCATCTTCAGGCCCGGGGGAAGCCCTGATGCCTGAATCTTCATGGGCCGCTCCCCGGAAACGGGAACCTGGAACAGCATGCGGGAGCCGGGGGCGGCCCCGACGATACGGGCGCCATTAATGGAGGGAGAAAGGGGAGTTTCAGGAGTCAGGCGGACGCCGGGAGCGGGCGCAGGATAGGGATTGGGGAACTCTGCCCCAAAGGAGGCGGATACGGCGGCGCCGACAACGGCAGGAAGTAAAAAACGGCACAATCTCATAAACGGGGTTATTAAGGTGTACCTTAAAAACGTCGTTGCTTTGCCATTCCTTTCATTGGCCCCATTCATCCCTCTTTCCGCAAGTCGTCCCGTTTCCGCGTTTCCTCCGTAGAACATGGCGGACTTTGAAAAAAGGCTGGAACGGACACTCCCGGCAATCCGCCCGTCAGGGAACGGAAATGATCCTCACGCATCACACACCCTGCCGTCGCCAGGGAATCCGCCAGCGCGGCGGAAGACGCCCGGACGCTCACCTGCCTCCCTTCCGTAACGCCCAGCCCCGACCGGGGATCAAGCACGTGGGAATACGCTTTCCCGCCAATCTTCACCATCTGACGGACGCTCCCGGAGGTGGAAACGGCCGCATGGCTCAACAGCAACACTTCCCCCTGCCCATTTCCCGTATCCACCCGCAGCCGCCATCCCGGCTCCCCGGGAGGAGAAGCGCCAGCCAGAACATCGCTGGTGCTGTCCATGAAAAAAGAACATACTCCCCTTGTTGTCAACAGCTCCGCCATCCGGTCCAAGGCAAAGCCCTTGCCCATGCCTCCCAAATCCAGCCTCATTCCAGGAACCGCCTTGACCGCCATTCCCTGACGGACGGACAACTTTTCCCATCCGCATGCCCGGAGCGCGCATTCCCGTTCCTCGCCGGACGGAAGAATGCCAAGGCGGCGGCTCTTTTTCCACAGACGGATGCAGGGCCCCAGCGTGGGATCAAAAGCGCCGTTCGTCAGCCGGGCATAATCCAGGGCCAGAAGAAGCACCCTTTCCAATTCCGGAGAAACAGGTACGGAAATGCCGTATTCCGCAGCATTAAGCCGGGCCAGACCGCTTTCCGCATCCATGGCGGACATCACTTTTTCCCAATGGACGGCACAGGCCAGGGCCTCCCTGCAAATCTTCTCCGCCTCTTCCGCGTCCATGCCGCTCCCGGGATAAGCGCGCACCGTGAATACCGTACCCATAACCGCCCCCCGAACCGTTACCCTCCCATCCGGGGCTTGCGCGCAGGAAAGCGGCTCCACAGAAGGAAGCTCCATGCCCCCTTCCTGTCCCCGGACGGCGCCGACAGCAGACAGCAGACAGGCGCAACATGCAGGAAAAACGGCCTGCCGGAAAAAGGAACTCATGCGCACCCGCGGGGACATAAACAACAACCTACTCCGTACAAATGAACGGGGGCAAGGGCCGAATATGCCATAGGATGCGGCCCTTGACTGGAATTCCATCACTTGAAAACGGCATCCGCGCTTTCCCGGAACCAAGCCGTAAGCAAGGCAAAGGGACTTTTTACAGGAGTTCCCCTCCCGGCGGGAAAATACAATGCCGCGGCCATCAATCCACACGGGAAGAAATGCACAGGCCGCGGCGCAGGACGCCGCGGCCTGGACAATCTGTCCGGAAACGCCCTTCTATCTGGCAAACAGGCTATGAATGCGGCGGCAGACTTCCTCCACGTTTTCCCGTGAATTAAACGCGGAAATGCGGAAGAAACCTTCCCCCCTGGAACCGAAACCGGAACCGGGCGTAATAACCACATTCGCCTCATGCAGCATCTTGTCAAACATTTGCCAGCTGTCCAGACCGTCCGGACACTGTACCCATACATAAGGGGCGTTTTCCCCGCCC
The DNA here is from genome assembly GCF_002493465.1 of Akkermansia sp. UBA7090. Taxonomy (NCBI): domain Bacteria; kingdom Pseudomonadati; phylum Verrucomicrobiota; class Verrucomicrobiia; order Verrucomicrobiales; family Akkermansiaceae; genus Akkermansia; species Akkermansia sp. UBA7090. The sequence continues at coordinate 20,541 of NZ_DKYW01000005.1, read as the reverse complement.
CACACGCGCATGCCCGCCTGGCGGCAGGCATTCAGCAGAAGCGAAGCATTCCCCAGGTAATGGCTGATGAGCGCGGCGGTCTGGGCCATGCCCTCCATGGTGAACAGAGCCGCGGCGCCCCGCTGGACAATATAGGAAGCGCCGTTGAATTTCGTGCTGGTGCGGCGGCTCCAGAGCCGGCTGATAGAAACTTTGTTCCCTTCGGAATCATGTCCGTGCAATTCCCTGGGAATCACCACGTAGCCGCAGCGCACCCCTGTAAAGCCCCCTTGCTTGGAGAAGGAACGGAACTCAATGGCGCAATCCCGCGCGCCGGGAATTTCAAAAATGGATCTGGGTATGGAAGAATCCTGTATGAAAGCCTCATAAGCGGAATCATAAAGAATAATGGCATGGTTAGCCCGGGCGTATTCCACCCATTTCAGCAGTTCATTCCGGGAAGCTACAGCCCCGGTGGGATTGTTCGGGAAGCACAGGTAAATCAAATCCACATGCTCATCCGGCAATTGCGGCACAAAATTATTTTCCGGAGTGCACGGCAGATACACCAGCCCTTCATAAGAACCATCCGGGCTGGAACTCCCGGTATTCCCGGCCATGACATTGGTATCTACATATACGGGATAAACCGGGTCCGGCACGGCGATTTTGTTGCCGGGCCCGAAAATATCCAGAATGTTTCCCGTATCGCATTTGGCTCCGTCAGACACATAAATCTCGTCCACCTCCACATGCACGCCGTGAACCTGATAGGCTTTTTTGGCGATCGCCTCCCTCAGCCAGAAATACCCCTGCTCCGGACCGTAGCCGTGAAAACGTTCATGAGTGGACAAATCATCCACGGCCAGGTGCATGGCTTCAATAGCCGCCATGGGAAGCGGCTCCGTCACATCGCCGATGCCGCAGCGAATCAGCCTTTTGGCCGCCTCCGGATGGGATTCGGCAAACGCATGTACGCGGCGCCCTATTTCCGGGAACAAATATCCCGCCTGCAACTTGAGGAAGTTATCGTTAATATTAGGCATGGTTTTAGTAGTAAGCGCTTTTATTCCATACCCGGAACAGGACGGAATCAAGGCCCCTTTCCGGCATGCCGTCCTTCCCTGCGTCACGAAACGGCGCGTCTTCCCCTGATGCTGTTTCCGCCGTGCCAAAGCGGCTGCTCCTGTCCCTCTGCATTTCATGCTCCTCATCAAACGTCTTGTCTTCCCTGATTTCCCTGAGTTTCTTTCCGGGCAAGATTCCCAAAAACGGACAGACAGATGCACGGCAAAAAAAACCTTCACTCTGCGGGGCATCATGGTCCTGAAGACGCCGGCAAGCTTCATCCCCCGTTCTGCGCCAGTCCTGCTTTTGAAACCGGAACTTCCAGGAACATGACATGCTTCTCCGGAACGGAAAAACCCGTTTCCCTGTCTAAAAAGAACAAGAAAAAATCTTATGATCATGAATGAAATGGAAATCATCGACGTCCGCGGCCGTGAAATTATCGACTCCCGGGGCAATCCCACCGTGGAAGTGGACGTAGCCCTGGCCGGCGGAGCTATCGGACGCGCATCCGTCCCCAGCGGAGCCTCCACCGGAGAGCATGAAGCCTGGGAACTCCGGGACGGGGACGCCAGGCGCTACGGGGGCAAGGGCGTCCTCAAAGCAGTGGAAAACATCAATAAAATCATTGCCCCGGAAATATCAGGGCACGATGCAACCCTTCAGCCGGCCATTGACAAAATCATGATCGACCTGGACGGCACGCCCAATAAATCCCGCCTGGGGGCCAACGCCATCCTGGGCGTCTCCCTGGCCGTGGCGAAAGCCGCCGCCATTCAGCTCAACCTTCCCCTTTTCAAATACCTGGGCGGGCCGAACGCCAAAGTTTTGCCCGTCCCCATGATGAACATCATCAACGGAGGGGCCCATTCGGACTCCCCCATCGACTTTCAGGAATTCATGATCATGCCCAAGGGGGCTCCCACTTTCCGGGAATCCCTGCGCTACGGAGCGGAAGTTTTCCATGCGCTCAAGGAGGTGCTGCATGACCGCGGCCTTTCTACTGCCGTGGGGGATGAAGGGGGATTCGCCCCGGCTCTGAAATCCGCGGACGACGCCCTGGAATGCATTGCACAGGCCGTAAAACGGGCGGGGTATGCCCTGGGCACGGATATCTTCATTGCCCTGGACGTGGCTTCCTCCGAATTCTATGATCCCTCCCGGAACCTGTACGTCTTCAAAAAATCGGACGGCATGGGCAGAACGGCGGAGGAACTGACGGCCTACTATCAGGAACTCCAGAAAAAATACCCCATCATTTCCATTGAGGACGGCTGTGCGGAAAACGACTGGCTGGGCTGGGAACAGCTCACTAAAGCCATGGGCGGCAACACCCAGCTGGTAGGGGACGACCTGTTTGTGACGAATGTGGAATTCCTGAATCAGGGCATTTCCCGCCATGTGGCGAACGCCGTTCTGGTGAAAGTCAACCAGATAGGTTCCCTGACGGAAACGCTGGATACGGTGGAACTGGCCAAGGACAATAAATACTCCGCCATCATCTCCCACCGCTCCGGGGAAACGGAAGACGCCACTATTGCGGATATTGCCGTAGCGACGAACGCGGGGCAAATCAAAACCGGCTCCCTAAGCCGCTCCGACCGTATGGCTAAGTACAATCAATTGCTTAGAATTGAGGAAGAATTAGGGGATGACGCAATTTATGGTGGCAAAATTCATATTCTATGATCAAAAATGTGTCGTTTGACTGCAAGGAATGCTCTGGAGACGCCGCTACTACCACCGTTTTACCTTGGCGGAGCTTGAAATCCGCCGGGAGAAACGTGCCCTGATCGTCCAGAGAGCCCTGCGCCTCTTTGCCATTGTCCTGGCGCTGTGCCTGACGATGTTGCTTTCCCTGGTGTGTTTCAAGCCATGGAAGGATCTGCGCTCCCTGGAGCATGAACGTTCCTTCCTTCAGGCTCATCTGGAAAAATCCAGGGAGCAGATGGAACAGGCAAAAAACGAATTCATCTGGATCTCACAGGATCCACACTACTTTGAAATGATTGCCCGGGACAAAGGCAACCTGGCTCTTCCCGGGGAGCACATTCTCCGTATTGCGGAACCCAAGCGACTGAAATAAAGCGTTTTTCAGCAGAAAAAAACTTGTGCGCGGTTCCTGTTTCTCTCCCGCCGTGGTTGGTTCCCAAACGCTGGTATGCAAGGCGGAATACGGGACAAAGCCAGCGCGGCCTTATTCAGGCTGCCTGTCCGGTTCTGTCTTGTCATGCTCCCTCATCAATTTGGCGGACCAGCTGATGCTGTCAGGGAAACGGCATGCAGGCGTCGTCGTCAGGTATGTCCCCAGCTTTTTGGCGAAAGAATCCGCATCCTGATGCCTGGAAAAATACAAATCCTTCTGCTCCTGGGGATCATCCGCCACATTGTAAAACTGCGGAGCGCGGTCCGGCGCCAGCAGGTACTTCATATCCCCGTCCAGCACAGCGGACGTATAATCCGTGCACCAGAAAAAGGTGCGCGGAACGGGAGCGCCCCTGTTCCCCACCAGCTCCAGAATATCCATGCCGTCCAGCTTTCCGGGAATTTGACGGCCATTCGCCTTCAACAGAGCGGGAAGCAAATCAACGGAGGAAACGGGCTGCCGGCAAACGCTTCCGGGGACCAGACGCTTGTCCGCCGGATATCTGATAATAAAAGGCACGCGAACGCCTCCCTCAAAATGCTGCCTCTTGGCCCCCCGGAACGGCGCATTGCAGGCGGGAGCCTCCGGAGCGCCTCCATTGTCCGACAGAAAGACGACAATGGTATCCTTTTCCAAACCGTCCGCCTTCAAGGCATCCAGAATGCGGCCTATTCCCCTGTCCATCGCATACACCATGGCGCAATAAACCCGGCGTTTCCCATCCTGCACATTGTTGAATCTGGCAATATCCTCTGGCTTGGCTTCATTGGGCCAATGGGGGGCATTGTAAGAAACAAACATGAAAAACGGTTTCTTATCCTTTCCGGCTTCCTGAAGAAACTCAACCGCCCGGTCTGTAATATCGTCCGTCAAGTAGGTGATGTCCGTCTTATCCGTAAAATTGGATACAATCACGGAGGGATTCAGGCCTTCAGCCTCCTTCTTCACGGGGAAATAATGCCGGGAACCGCCCAGGAACCCCCACCAATGCGTAAAACCGCGTTCCGGCGGCGTGTATCCCTTCGTATGGCCAAGATGCCACTTGCCGAACACCGCGCTCCGGTATCCGCAGGGGGTCAAATACTCCGGAATCAATTTCTCCGTCTGCGGCAGCCCGTAGTGGGACTCCGGAAGATAATCCATCTGGATATTGGGATTCGTCGTGATGCCGTAACGCTTGGGGAAACGCCCCGTCAGCAATCCCATGCGGGAAGGGGAACACATCGGAGCCGTCACATACGCCCGGGAGCAGAACACGCCCTCCTCGGCCAGCCGGTCAAGGGAGGGCGTTTTAATCTGCCTGGAACCCGTACAGCCCAAATCCCCATAACCCAGGTCATCCGCCAAAATGACAATCATGTTCGGGGGTGTGGAAAGGCGGGGCTGCGCAACTGCTGTTCCGCAAAACAAACCGCACAGAATCAACAAAAGGCGCACCCTCTTCATCATACGTCCATCTACGTGTCTTAGCCGCCCTATCAATCAAAAAAAACATTCCCGCTTTTTATCCGGCAGACAAGCGTCTGGTTCCCGGAAGCGTTTGCCGGAAGGCCCGTTGGCAAGAAAAACGCCGGGAAATAAAAAGGAACAGCCCTGCTTCCGCAGCGTCATCCTCCTTGCCGGCAATTCAGGAAATGAATGATCCGCCTATGCTGACGGTGTCAAATTCCACAATCTTCACAATAATATTCTCCGCTTCATCCGCCTCCCGCTTTCTGATGGCTGCGAGAAGGTCGTCATGCAGCTTCATGGCGCCGGCGTCATATTGCTTCTCCTGAAGCAGCCTTTCCAGATTCTCCTGCACATGGCGGATGACCACGTTGTACAATTCCGAGAGCACCGGATTATGCGTGGCGCGGGCCACGGCGGCATGAAACAGCATGTCATCCTCAATGCCCGGCCTTACCCTGCCGTGGCAGTCCTGCAGGGCATTTTCCAGCTCCTTCAAATCTTCATCCGTCCTTTTAACGGCGGCCAGCCGCGCAATTTCCTTTTCCAAAGCCAGCCGGGCCTCCAGAATCTGGGGCAGATCGGATTCCTTGAGGCGGTTGCTCACCGCGACGGCAAAGCGGTCTGACGCCATCACATATGTGCCGTCCCCGGGGCGCGCCTCCAGCATCCCCATGTGAATCAGGGATTGAAGGGCTTCACGGATGGTGTTGTGGCTGACGGAAAAGGCGCGTGCCAGTTCCGCTTCCGCGGGAATGCGGTCTCCAACCTTCCATTTGCCGGACCGTATCATGGATTCCATGGCGGTGAGCACCTGGCGGGCCAGGGACACGCGCACCGGTTTCTTCAGCTCCATTGTCTTGGACTGCTTCATGAAAAATTAGCGGATAACGGTCCAGAGACGCCCTTTTTCCGTCTTGATTAACTGGATATCCAGCTCAAAAGCGTCTTTCAGGTTTTCTTCCGTCAGCACCTCGTCCCGGCTCCCATACGCTACGATCTCCCCGGATTTTAAAATCATGCCGCGGTCAAATACAGGGAGGATATCTTCAATGCGCTGGGTAATGAACACGATGGTCAGGTCAGGTCTCGTTTCAGCCAGTTCTTCAATGGTTTTCAGCAAAAATTCCCGCCCTGCCAAATCCAGGTAAACGCTGGGTTCGTCCAGAATCATCAGTTCCGGGTTCGTCATCAGAGCCCGGGCAATCAGCACTTTCACCTGTTCCCCGGAAGACATGGCCGCCACCGGCCTGTCCATCAAATGCTCCGCTTTCAGGGATTTCATGATTCCCGCCGCTTTTTCCTCCTCTTCCGGCGTCGGCGCTCTCAGGAGGCCCATCGTGCCGTCCGGGCCGGAAAGCACCATGTCGCGCCCGTTCCAGGAGCCATCCTCCAGCCATTTGTGCATGAACGGACTCACCCACGCAATGGACTTGCGCAGCTCCAGCAGGTTCACGTGCCCGAAGGTCTTGCCCAGAACCTGCACCCTGGCCCCGAAGAGCGGCCACGCAAACCCCATCAGCACCTTGACCAGCGTTGTCTTTCCGGCGCCGTTGGCCCCCAGAATAAAACAACGTTCTCCGCGCTGCACCTGCCAGGAAATATTGTGCAGGATTTCGTGCCCGCCCAGGTATACCCTGGCGTTTTCCACATTGACGGCCGGCGAGGCGTGCTCCATAAACTGAACAAATGGCGGATTTCCGGGAAAAGCCCGGGAATATCCGTGCCGTTCCGCCGCATTCCGGCGGAACGGCACGCGTTCCAGGTAAAAGAAACCTTAGTTCCTTTCAAACAGGCTGCGGATCTTGGCGCCCACGATTTCCACCGGGTGCTGGCCCAGGGCTTCGCGCTTGGCCTTGAGGTTGGGAGCGCCCTTGGCTGCTTCTTCCAGCCAGTCCTTGGCGAACTTGCCGGATTCAATGCGCTTGAGGGATTCCTTCATGCGTTCCTTCACCTCTGCGGGCAGGATCTGCGGGCCGTTGTAATATTCGCCGAATTCGGCCGTGTTGGAAATCACGGAGTTCATCTTCTGAATACCGCCGTTGTAAATCAGGTCCACAATGAGCTTGGCTTCATGCACGCATTCAAAGTAGGCCATTTCCGGCGGGTAACCGGCTTCCGTCAGGGTTTCAAAGCCGTACTTCATCAGGTCTACCAGACCTCCGCACAGGACGTTCTGTTCACCGAACAGGTCTTCATACGTTTCCTGGGCCATGGTGCATTCCAGCACGCCGCCGCGGGTCAGGCCTTCAGCCTTGGCCATGGCGAGAGCCACGTCACGGGCCTTGCCGGAGGGGTTCTGATGCACGGCAATCAGGCCGGGGCAGCCGAACCCTTCTTCAAATACGCGGCGCACTTCCGTGCCCGGCCCCTTGGGGGCCACCATGATTACATCCACATCCGCAGGCGGGACGATGGTATTGAAAACATACGCAAAGCCATGGGAGCAGCAAAGCGTCTTGCCGGCCTTCAGGTGGGGCTTGATTTCAGCTTCATACACGGCGCCGTGGCTTTCATCCGGCAGCAGAATGTGAATGATGTCCGCTTTTTCGGCGGCTTCCGCGACGCTCATCACCTGGAATCCGTCCTGGGCGGCGGCGTCAAAAGACTTGCCGGGGCGAACGCCGATAATCACGTTCACACCGGAATCACGCATGCAAAGTGCCTGGGCGCGGCCCTGGGCGCCATACCCGATCACGGCAACGGTCTTGCCGTTCAATGCGCTGAGATCAGCGGCGTTGTCATGAATAATATCCATTGTTACTCCTTCTTTAAGTAATTCATCCAAACATCCAATGTTTGGATGAATGCAACATACATCACTTCATGCTGATTGCAAGCACATTCCCGCGGACGCCGGAATATTTCCTCGGAACAGCGGGCGTCCGCCCGCACGCAGCCCCCCCTTCCCCGAAACGCCAGAAACCGGAATCCCGCGCTCCTTGCCCGGCGCTCCATAAGAGAAAACCGCACCATCCCCCTCTCCGGAGAAAAACATCGTACCCGCAAACCCTTTCTATTCATTCCGGGATAAACGCTCAATCCACGCAAAATAAATTTTCTTTCCGCATTCTCCGGCCGCCATGAATCAAAAAAAGTCCTGCCCTGATCCGTAAAATATCCGGCGCATGATCTCGCATCCGGCCCTCCGGGCGATCAACGGCAAAAACTGTTTGATTAAAAAAAATAAATGAATATATTTCCTTTTGAATCTATGAATCTCTGCTCTCTTTTCGCAAAAAGCCTGCTCTTCCTTGCAGGGTCGGCCCTGATATCTCTGGGAGAAGATTTTACCCTCCAGACATCCGGAACAATCTTTCTGCCCGGCGTTTCCGCTGACTCCGGATGGGTCAGCGTAAAAAAACACAACATTACGGATTATAAATACGACGACTCCGCCATGTGCAGCGCCGCCAGCGCGGCCAGCGTCATGGCATGGTGGCGCAATACCAAAGAGGGAGCCGCAATGACCGGGGATGAAATGTACGAAATGTACGACAAAATGTGTTCCTACACCAACTGGACAACGACGACGGCTCGGAGCACATGGACTTCCTACTGCCGGGACGTTTATAAAACGGAATGCAAATTAATCGCTGATTATACAGCCTGCAACAAATTTTCCTATTCCACGGATTTCATACCAGTCAACACCTGTCCATGGGTGGCTCCGGGGCTGGGAGCCTACATGTCCATCTCGGAAGCTCTGCTGTACGGGATAAAGAACGGTTATGGCATGTCTCTCATGCTCAATAATCAGACAGGAGGTCATTCCGTCGCCCTTTGGGGTGCGGACTACACCAACTATGGAGGGGAATTCAACGTGACTTCCCTTTATTTTACAGACTCTGACAGCCCGGGAGGACTGAACAATGGTTCTGTTACAGCCCGCTACGAGGAAGGACAGGGAGGAGGAAGCTCCTCTACTAATTATTACATGAAGTTGAACGGAAGCGAGTGGAGGATTTTTGGGGTAGAATTTCTTTACCACACGCAGGACAATGTCCCGGAACCAGCTTCTTCCCTCCTCTTCATGGCAGGAATGACGGTGCTTTGCTGGCGGCGGCGCTGCTAACCCGCCATCCAGGCGGAAGAGACCTGATAATTCTACGCCCAGTTACCGCACCGGGAACGCAGGGGAACCGGAATAAATCAACCGGGAAGTGTCATATCCCAGTTCCTCCGCGCAATGGAGCATCGGTTGAAGCTCATCCTCCTTCAACTGCGGCTTGCGGGCAAGCAGCCACAGATAATTCAGGGAACCGCCGGAAACCACGGCGCGGGTGTAATCTCCATCCAGAAAAGCCACTTCATACCGGCCGTACACCAACGGCACAAAGTACACTTTCAAATGATTGGGGGCATCCCCCTCCACCGCCCGCGCACGGGCCTCCTTCCGCTCCCCGGTTCGAACGTCATAACCGCTGTTAATCACGGTAATGGAACCGTCCTCCCTGCGGTCGTACCGGGCAGAAACCTTGCTGAGGCCGCGCTCGAACCAGTTTTCCAGGCGGGCGATTTCGTGCCACTCCCCCAGATAACGTTCCAGATTGAAATCCGGCATGGGTTCGGTTTTGACGGAATGGCCGTGAAACAGGGATGCGACAATGGTCTGTATCATGCTCATGAGCTGACGGAAAATGCTTTGTTAAAAAAAGTGAGGATATCCGGATATTGGAATTGAAACCCCTCCCTCATCAGCGTCTCCGGAAGGGCGCACCGGCCGCCGGTAATCACCTGGGAAGCTTCTCCCATCAACAGCCGCAGCACGGCGTCAGGAATATGGATGGACAGACGGGTGTGGAAGTGTTCTGCGGCGGCCCTGTAGAATTCCCGGTTGGAGGTGCGCTCCGGGGCCGTTATATTGACCGGGCCGGAAATACCCTCCCTGCCCATAATGAAAACCAGGGCATCCACCAAATCTTCCAGAGCCACCCAGGAAAAAAGATGATCCGGATTTCCTGCGGCAGCCATAACGCCGAACCGGGCCGGACGCATCATTTCGGGGAGCGCGCCGCCATCCGGAGAAAGCACCACGCCAAAGCGGGTAAGAACCAGCCGTACGGAACCGTTCACCAGCCCGGCCTCTTTTTCCCAGGCTACGCACAATTCCGCCAGAAAGGAATCAGCCTCCGGAGCGTCCTGTTCCCCATGACAGCCGCTGGACGGCCCGTAATACCCGACAGCAGAGGCGGAAATCATCACTTCCGGCGGTTCATGCAGTCTGTTGACCGCTTCCGCCAGCTTGCGGGTGGTCATGACGCGGCTTTCCACCAGTTCCTTTTTATAAGCGTCCGTCCAGCGTCGATTGATGGGAGCTCCGGCCAGATTGATGACGGCATGGCACCCAACCAGGGCTTGCGTCAGGCAATCCACGCCATCCTGAGTAAACAGGTAGTGTTGCAGGGGCGCCACCCGATGCCCGAACATCTTGAGGCGCTTGACCAAATGGCTCCCTATAAACCCGCCGGATCCTGTAATGGCTACATTCATCATCTTAACCCAGATGGAGACCCGCCTCCGGAGCGGCGCTCCGGCGCCTCGCCGGAATGCCCCTCACGAAACAGGCAACCTTTGCCGGATAAGACATTTCTTCCACTCCCCTGTGTTCAGAAGAGGACATACTTTGCCGCCTTCCCTCTTCCGGAAAGCATTTCCCGGCATCACGGGAAAAGATAACTTGATTTTCATCAGCCTCTTCTTATGTTGAAGGCCGTCACAACCGCTGCCCTGTCATGAATAAATCTCCCAAAACCGCCTTCTCCCTGCTTATTCCCGCCGTCATCTTCATCGCTGTGGGCGCCGCTATCTTCGCCTTCCAGAATTTCAGCAACAAGCGCGTATTGTCCGGCTTTGCCGGCTATGTTTATTCCAAACCCATTTTCGGACAGAACAGGTTTGAAGGCATCCTGATCGGGCCGTCCTCCACGGGATGGGCGTGGAGAAAGGAAGTCAGCAAGGTTTCCATCACGCCGGATACCACGGTGGAGGAATTCGACGCCCGCAATGGAGGAGCAATCCTGGGCAAGGACAAACTCCCCATCTCCTGCAAGGCCTCTCTTGTTTACCGTCTGGATCCGTCCCGGGTGAAGGAATTCATGGAAGACTACGGAGGCATCGCCCAAAGCTCCGGCCGCAATGACGATGAAGTGGCGGACGAGATCATGCTCTTTGCCTACAAAAATTTCATTCAGCAGCCTTTCCGCACAGCCGTGCGGGCGGAATTAAGCCAGTACAATGCCCTGGACGCCTCCGGCAGCCTGCAAAAAATCTCCGACAACGTTTACACGCAGTTAAGCAAGCGGCTGGACGGCACCCCCTTTATTGTGGACTCCGTAGCCGTGGGAGAAACAAATCCCCCGCAGGCCATCATTGAATCCGTCGTCAGGAAAGTTCAGACGACTCAGGAAAACGAACGCAAGGAAACGGAACTGCAAATCGCCCGGAAAGATATCGCCATCCAGCGCGCACGCGGGGAGGCGGAAGGCGCCATGAAAATGGAAATAGCGCGCCAGGAAGCAAACGCCAATCTGGCCCGGGGAGAAGCGGAGGCCAAAGTCATTGTCATGCGGGGCAAAGCTCAGGCGGAAGCCGCCTTGGAAGCGGCCCGGGCGGAAGCGGAAGGACTGGCGCTGAAGGAAAAGGCCATGGGACCGAACATGCTCCGCGCCAAAGCTTTTGAAAACATGCTGAACAATGCGAAAGTCTACCTTCCCTCCGGAAAAGATGCGGAAGGAAATATGTCTGTGCTGGGCATCCTGAACCTGGACAAGGAACCCGCCAAATAAACGCAGCCTGTTCCCGGCGCTGCCGGAAAGGCGGCGGCATCACGAATCCGCGGATTCGGAAACGGAAAAACCGCCTCCCTCTCCGGGACATATGACTTGAAGCAACATTAATATAAGAAAAATGCCTCTTCTGGCAAGCCTCCCGCCAGGCCACGGGAAAAAACCGAAACAACGTTCCCGAACGGAGGTTCTCATCAATACGCCGGGGAAGTAAATCACTCCCGCCGCCAGGAACACGTCCCATACAAAATCCTCCCTTTGTTTCAGGTATAAAATGCCTCCACAATCCGGGCGATGCGCTCCATATCCTGCGGCCCGCAGCGCTGGTCCACGGGGAGCGGCAGAAGATGCAGAGCCAGTTTCCGTTCCAGGCTGCCGGCGGGAGCCTGTTCCAACACCTCCGGCCACAGGAGCGGAATCAGGACGCGTTGATCAATCAGCACGTTCCTCAGCTCGGGGAAAGCCGTCCAAAACGGATAATAACACGGAGCGGACAAGGAAACTGGCTCCACGGAAAGGCGGTTCAAATGGCCCAGCCTTTCATGAAGAAACAGGAAATTATTCATCCGGAGCAGCCGCGCCTGTTCATAATCAATGCCGCTCATCAGTCGCTCCGTCAGCCGGGAAATCCTTCGCAGCGGGGTATTCTGCAAGCGCCGTTCATTCCGTTCGCAGGCGGCGGACGCCCTTTCCTGCCCATGCTCCAGACATTCCAGCAAAAAGGCGGCGTCCGGCAGGGATTCGTCCCGTTCCTCCGGTTCCGGCAAGGGCCGCTCCGCATCCATCACGGCAATCCCCCCATCCGGAAGACCGGAAAACTTGCGCGGACTGTACAGGGAGGCCACTCCGGAACGGGCCGGAGAATACAGGGCCAGCGCATTGTCCACAATCAGGCTGCTTCCATACCGGAAAGCCAGATGATCCACGCACTTCTCTTTGATTCCAAAGTAATTTGTGTACAAAAGGTATTCCCCTTTCTCCAATTCCGGCAGCTCTTCCGGTTCCAGGCGTTCGTCAATGCGGTAAGGAATCACGGGAACGCCAAGCCGTTCCACCGTTTCCACCACCGTCCGGCACGTATACAGGGGCACGCGGACACAGCGCACGTCCCCCAGGCGGCGCAGGATATATTCCAAAGCGCGTCTGCCGGAATTCACGGTTACACTCCTGCCGGAATGCCATTGCGGGAAATTGCCGTACTCCGGCAATTCCAGCCCGAAAAAACCGCCTATGCCCATCCTCCTTTCCATACACCATGCCATACTACATCTCCCCTTTAAAGAAAAGCGCCATCTGGCACGGAATCCTCTTCCGCAGCAATCTGTCTGAAAAACGCAAAAAATGAACATTATTCATGCAGGGCGCGGCGACCGCGCGCTTCCCCGAAGAGGGAGGTGACGTTCTTCATCGCGTCGTGCATGCAGTAGAGATGTTCCTTCACCTGCGTCCCGTTCGCCTCCCAGCGCGTCATGGCCAGGACGCGCGTGGCCTGAGGTTCCGAGGGGTCCCAGAGGTAGCTGCGCACAAGTGCCGGCGTTTCCCCGGTCAAGTCGCACTCCGCCACCTGCAGGTAGTCCCGGTAGAGGTAGCGCGCGTGGAAGTCCGTTGTCCCTCCGACCGTCACTTTTTTCTCAAACTTCCTGCCCATGGAGTCGTAGGCGCATTCCACGGTTGTCCCGTCGTCCTCGCTTGTCCAGATGCCCGTGGTATCTGGATAGCTGGCTCCCAAACCAAATAGGCCTGCAATTAAATAACTGCAGGCCTATTGAAAATTATTAAATCATATTAGCAAAAAACTGCGTATCAATATCTTTACTTTTCAAATAAGCACTGTTTAAATGTACCGATTAAAACTGCTGTTTTCTTTAGACAGTCATATTTATACAACATGTAATCCTTGCCATCTTCTTCATTATTGCTTAGATGGATTATATATAAATTTAATTTTTCATCTAACATGAATAATCTTTTCCCAAATTCACCATCTCCGTTTATGAATAAATATAATATTTTTTCTTCCTGATCTACCCAAAATTTACCTTGCTCAATTCTTTTTTGAAATGATTCTTTGTTTTCTTCATAGAAAAGATTTGGAGGCAATTTCATAATCTCTTTCAATATCAATTTTTTATCTTTGATATTAGAATTAGATATAGAAATAAAAGATATAATGAAAATTAACAAAAATTTCATATTGCTGATTATTTAAGATACTTAGATTCAGATGAGACAATTTACTAACTTTAGTTCGCGCCTTGATATTAGCTCTCTTCCGGTAAACATTGCTACAGCAACTTTATTCGGCATTGTACGACATTTCCTGATATCGATAGAAGTTTTCACTAGCTTCAGGTTGTCGTCGGCATACATTTTTCGAGTTTCTAATTCCATATCATGGCAAGCCCACCAGTATGGGGCATCCCTATAGACGCGTATGTCTAGGGGTATGCCGTAACGCTGGAAGAGGGGAAAATGCTCTTTTGGATTCTTTTCGTATTTTCAACATACTCCGTCCATTCCGCTGAAGTCAAGCCGCGTTCGTCGATACTTATTGTTTTTGTTTCCAGAACTCCGGAGAGTTCGGACAGGAGCTGCTCCGTATGGAGACGAGCAGCTCCCTTCAGCAGTGCAGAGCAGTAAATTGGAACGGAGACAGGTGTTAAAATGAATATCTAAAAACACACAACTATTTTTTCAACATAACATTTAATTAATTACTTTTCACGAACACGTTCAACAACAAGAAAATCCCCACGTAGAGTTCTTACAACTTTAGCACGAAAAATATAACCATTTTTCCCCCAATCGCTAAAAAATCATACTGAGCTTGCGAAATTTTCATTTTTTTCTTATACATTCTAGATTCAATATACTTTATGTCACCTTCCAGAGGAAATATAGTTTTTATTTCTGAAGGCATCTTGACTGAAACAGGAGAATATAAAGTCCAAGAATAATGTTCGTAACTTATGTCTTTTTTTTCCTCCTCCGTCGCTCGCAGAAAGAACTATGCTATTGGGAGGTAAAGCAATTCCAAGATGTTCATTTAATTTACAGATATCTCATGATTCTTGTTCAGAGTCACATCCTGTTGTTAACAGGATATAAAAAGCAAAAAAAATTCTATATAATATTCTCACGGAATTATTTACTTTAGTCTTGTTTCGTTGATATTACCTCATCGGACAATCTGAAATATAACTGTACACAAAAGCCAGTATTTCCTTAATTAATTCGTACTTCGCTATCTGCAAACACCCTTAATAGAGAACTACCCAAATTGTTTTTAATCTCTTTATAGTACGGCATTCCATATAATTAAAATAAAGAAAAGAACAAATACAGTATTTTACTTGAAAATTTTCATGAAATGTCACCTCTGAAAAATCAGAGGTGACAAAATTAAATTTTTTTAATACATTTATTCTTTCTTTTTAATAGAAAAATCACGCTATTTAAATAGTCCTTTCAATCCTTTATACATCAAGAAAAAAAACGTGTGAACAAAAAGAGGAATGCATCCATAATCCAATAATAAGGGAATAGATTCGTATTCTTCCATATCTATTCCAGGAAGATTCATAGCTAAATAGATTGCACCCCCACCCAACAGAGGAATGCAAGATGATTTTTTGGATTTTATTGCAAAGGATTTAAAAAATATTATCCAATTATATAAACTAACAATACTTCCAAAAACAACTAATATCCAAAATAAAATTATATTAATTGTCATTTTTTATTAATTCTAATTAAGGTTTATAAATTCTTTGTTTAGCAGGAACGAGTAATTTTATAGCCCCATCAATTCCTTTTCCTCCCGGACATTCGATGGACTTTTTGGGAACGACATACGATTGGACTTTCCAAGGAGGAGAAAATTTATTCCCCATTCCTGGCTGCCATTTTCCAGACCAAATATAATTCCATAATGTTGGTTCTCCTTCCATGACCCAAGTATTAGGTTTTAATTCAGCTCCCCATCTAGATACAGTAGTTACTTCAACATTTTCGGCTTCTACTATAACTGTTGGACAACGAGATTTCACAGGAGTTGATAATGCTTTTGCCCCTAATGCAATTTCTGCACCCGTAGCAATATTTTCGGATAATTGCGGAGAAACACCAACTGCCTTTGCAGCACTAGTTATTGTTTCATGTGTCATTGTTGAATTATATTCTCCAGTAATAAGAACCCTAAGACCAGCTTGGGCAACATCACTTCCATGCACATATAAAATAGCTCCAATGACTTTGGACATAGCTGTAGGCTCTGGAGCCAAAAGACCTACAGATCCTGCAGTTGCTTCAAATCCACCTCCCATTACCTGTAAAGCTTCTTGAAACCTTGTAGTAATATTATATTTTTCAATAGTTTTTGCAATAACAGTTACCTTCCTCTTTATGACTTTCCACAAAACTTTTGTCAAATTCTTTTTTCTTGAATTTGATGGTACTGATGATGGTATTCTTAATGATTTGTACTCAGTAGTACCTGTCCAAAATCCACCAGGAGGAGGAATAGTGTCAAGATAATCAACAATGAGGTGAGAATTATTTTTTAAAGATAAATACAAATTCCAACCGTCTTCTTCCATGATGGGATCGCGGCTGATCTGCCTGCCGTCAAGCGGATTGAGATGACGGTAGTTGTAGTAGATGAGGCCGAATTCTTCCTCGCTGTATTCGCTGCTCCACTGGATGGGCTGGGCGACGTCCCCTTCGGCGGTGACTTCTCCGTAAGGCGTGTAGGTGTAGACTGTGCGCAGATAACCGGCTTTTCTCGAAGATTTCCGTGACGTTCCTGGTCAGATCCCACCCGTAGGCGTATCAGGCGCCGTCTTTGCGGATGGCCAGCGGGCGCGTAGTGCTGCGTCGGATCCCGGAACAGGAACCATCGAAAAACTCCGCTGACGGCATCTATGGCGGCTATTTGCAGGTAGCCACGGTACATGTAACGCAGGTAGCTGCTCACCGTCCCGTTAACGCTCACTTTGCGGGTGTGCCGCCTACCCATGTAGTCGTAGGTGCATTCCGCCACGGTTTTGGCGCTTTCATTGCCGAAACGCACCGGGCGGTTTTCCGCGTTGTAGGCGACTTGCCAGATGCCGGTGGATGTCCTGATCAATGTCTGATTGCCGTCCGCGTCGTGAACCGGCTCAAAGGCGGCTTCTTCTCCGCGCTCGATGGCGGTGTATTGGTTGAGCGGGCCGGTTGTGTAGGTGGTCGCTTCTTCCGCGTCTTCCCGCGCGGTTTTCCGGTTGCCGATGTTGTCGTAACTGTAGCCGTATGTCCTGCCGCTGACGGCGGCGGTCAGTTCGCTCCGGCTGTTGCAGGCAAAGCTGTCGTTGACGGTATTCCCCTGGCGGGCCGAGCGCCGCGTGACGGGCCTTGCCTGGCTATCGTAAGCGTATTCCCTCGTTACGGCTGCATTTCCGGCGGTGTCCGTCATACTGACAACTCGACCGACTATGTCGGTTCGAGTCGTGACAGTGTTGTCGTGGCCTATTCTAAATAATTTCAAAAAAACTCCTTCCAATATGATATTGGAAGGAGTTTTTAATAAAAATAAGTGAATTATATTTAAAATTTATTATAATGAAAATCATCAAATAAAAAAGAACTAAACATTATTCATATTCGTTTAGCTTCTACCGATCTCGAATAAATTAATCTCACTTCTTTCGCATGAGAATCGAATAATATTACTATTTCTCTAATCTTATTACTGTAATCATATCCTTTCACAATCATCTTGATATTAAAACTATCTATATCATAGACTGAAATAATCTTACGAAAACTGCGATTTTGAGTTGGTGGAATATCCCCAAAATCAGACCAAAGGGCTATTGATAAATTAGTATCGTCGCGGCTTATATTCATATACTCTAAACCATCTGTTGTCTGCCATGTCCCGTAAATCCATTTCGGCATTTTGGAAGCGTTAAAGTCAACGATATATTTATGAGATTGGTTAATTTGTACTGGAAATGTCTTTTTATAAATGTCACAATCCGAAAAATCTACTATAAGAGTTTCATTTTTTAAATGTTGAAAAATTGAGAATTTAATATTTGTCCAACTGCTACGCATCCAAAAAGACAAGTATTCATCACTTAATTTAATTGGAATTAACACACATTTTTCATCTCTTAATATATCAAATATATCAATACTAATTGATTTTCTGTTTCTTTTTATTTCAAGACAATAATCTAGAAAAATAGAAAAATTCCACTTGCCAAGATACTTTTCCCACAATTCAGGACAAATATTAATCTTCATATTAACTAATTATGTTTATTTTTTCAAAATTTATGAAATCATTTGTTTTTTGATAGGTAAGGCAGGATGGATGTTTGCTCATCCTCATATAGCAAATGTTCCTTCCAGCTTATGCCGGAAGGAACATTGTATAAATAACAAAAATATTAATGAGGAACAGGATAGGGTACTTTTAGTTCATAATAATTAACAAGTTTTCCTTCTTCATTGAAGCAGAATCTAAGAAATTTCAGCCATTCGTCACCAGGATACTCCGGATCGCTCTTGTTACAACGATAAACCAAACTATCTATGACGGGAGGATTAGCTCTTCCTGCTATATCAACTCCTAAAATATTTATTACTTCTTGTTGAGTTGTTGTCCCAATAACAAAAGACTTGGCTATTGTTTTCTTTTCCTTCCAGGAATATTTTTTAAGAGGATATTTTTTATATAACTCTTCCGGCGGGCATCTATATAAACCATTCCTGTTGGTTTTAACGGAATGATTATTTAAATCGGATTGATACAAATCAACATCTTCCGAGCAGGAGCAGAGCAATGCGCTACATAGAAAAACAACATTTTTTGATATCATCATATTTTACGGAATTATTCACTTAGTCCTGTTTCGTTGATTTCCTCGATTTTTCATCAGATCAATTTACTGAATATCAAAAGCTAGAATATCCTGAAAATCTTACAGCGAGACTATTCTTTATAATTTTGTTCTTTTATTGACATTATTAATATTTGCAATTATATTTTATTTCCTATATTTTGTTTTTTGCCGTATTATATTTTTTATGATGTCTATTACTTAAATTTAACATTATTTTAAAATTTAAATATTAGATTGATTCCTTGTGTGCGCATAAACCTGCCTACCCTCTTTGCAATCAAACTGATACATGTAATAAAGGTAATTGTAATATGTGTCACTCGAATACCAATCCTCTGATTTTTGATAAAAGGAAGTTAATCAAAGTAATTTTGAAAATATATCTGATACTTCAATTATACAACCTTTGACTATCACTGATCCTTGTTCCAAAGAGGGTTTCAAATAGTTTGCACAATCTTTTGTAATAGTGTTAAAGAGAGTAATACCTAAACGAGAGGACAGACTTTTCTGAATCAAAAAGGCTCTTTCCAAAAAGAAGGAGCTTTTTTGTTCCCCTATGCAATAGGAGGGGAAGAACAAGATTAAAAGGGATAGTTCCGATTTGTTTTAAACGGTTTCTAATAAAATCATTCCTGCGAAAGGGTTCCTTCTGTTTATCGGAAGGAACCCTTTGTAGAATTATATAATTTATTTAATTTGCAATTTTTAATATATTTAACATTTTGAAACAATTATATATAATTCCATTTATTTTTTAAATTTTTAATAAGATCTTGCTATCCGAAATTTAATATTAAAAGAAAAAACTAGCTACATATGATGATATAAAAAATACAATAATCCATTTAATAATCAGCTTAATGTCACGTGCAATAAAAAAATTAGTACATTGATTACGTTGTAACTTATTAAGCGGACATTTTTCGATGAGGAACGAAAGAGCATCATTAATCTGCTTGATAGAATCAAACCATTTCGTTTTAAAGTGTATATTGCATTCATTCCCAATAATCCATACATCAAATATTTGATATTTTCCCAATTTTTTAAATACCTGTGGATTGATAGCTTTGCCTATTTTGTAGGCATCAAAACATGAAGCGTTAATGATGATTTTATCTATATCTCTATATAAAATCTCCTTTTTTCTCCACCATAATTTTCTGATTATCCTATCATTATATAGTAATAATTGATAGCTACTTAATTTAATAGTTAAGTAAACTCCTATAGAAAAAATTGCTGCTAGAACAGGTAATTCGCCATTATTAATATTATCTGGATTGCAAAATTTCCATAAAAATAAACCCAATATAATTCCGCAAGATACTGTTGCAAGAACAAGAGCTTTACGAGGTTTTAAATAAATATTAATTATTTTTTGAGATGACATTTTATTTTATCGGAACTATAATTATTGTATCTTGTTTTTCTCCAAAATAATAAATTTGTCCGTCTATATTAAGACGAAACACAACAATAGTGGAATGTTGTATGAAAATATAATTGGAAGAAAGTGATGGATTTGTCCAACTCTTCTCTAGCAATATATGTGATTGCAACATCGGTAAATTCGAACCACCAGAATAAATTCTGCCGGATTCGTTACTTAACATCGTGCTAGGTAAAGATAAGGTAGTTCCTGGTAAAGAATTATAAAATTCTGATCCACTATACTTCGCGATGACTTTCGGACGAATTCTTCTGATAGTGCCATTTTTTAGTTTAGTTAGCGCTGTTTTACCTACAGCAGACCAAGAATTTCTGCCACTATTTAATCCAGGAATTTTAATAAGTTTTGCTATAGGTGCACTAATAGATCCTATAGTACCCTCTATAGCGACATCAATTGCCACATTGCACCATTCCTTCTTTTCATCAGAAAAGTAATTCTTTAGAAGAGCATGAGACATGCCATAAACGGCTCCTCCAACAATAGGACCACCATACAATGAAGCTTCTCCCGCTATTGCCCCAGCACTAGCGGCCAGACCGTAATCTTTCCATGAACTAAGTTCTCCATTAACAGCATCAGAGATTAACTGACCAGCAACACCAATGACTGCTCCAGCGGCCATTGCAACAAGATCATCAAGCCCCATCCATAATCCTAATTTATCGTACTGATAATAAGCTTTATTTCCAAAACTCCTATATAAATTCCAACCGCCCTGTTCCGCGATGGGATCTCTACTGATCCACCTGCCGTCGTGCGGAT
>NZ_DKYW01000012.1:0-38578 GCF_002493465.1 Akkermansia sp. UBA7090 | reverse complement strand
CCCCAGCAGGACTGGCCGCAGGAAGAAGATTCCAGCCCTTCACCTCTGGGAACTCTCTCTAAGGTTCAAAAAACCGGCCCTATTGACAGAGGGATCGTGATTTCCGCATCCATTGCCACGCTCCTTCTGATTGGAGGAGGAGTGCTGAGCTACATTTTTTACGATAAAGGAGAAAAACTCATCAAACGGGCCAATTTCTTGAAAAGTGATATTTACGCACTCACTGACGAAACAGCGCTTCTACGGAAAAAGTATGATCCGGTCAGGCAAACGGCGGAAACCCTTGCCCAGGCATTCAAAGAAACAGAACAGCTTCAAACTTCCCTGGAAGCGAAAAAAAAGGAAATTGAAAAAATCAGGCAGGAACATTTACCTACCCTGTCAAAGCTGAAGGATGTCCAACAGGCTATTGATGTTCTGGAAGAGAGGAAAAAAGCACCCAACCCCATCCATAAACCGGAAAATCATTCAACGCCTTCCCTTGCCCTTCATCCCTCTACTTCCCCTGTTCCTGACCTCTCGCCCGTAGGACCAGGTACAGTTCAAGTTCCCGAGCCCCCTCCGATTATTTCCGATTCCCATCTTGACAAGCAAATGGTTGAGAGAGGAATAGCTTACCTGAAAGCCCGCCAGACAGGAAATATCGCCAGCCTTTCCAAAATGTTCGCTCCTCGCAGCAACTATATGTACGCCAACGGGAAAGAAGTGGACAACGAATTCATTATGAATGATATTCAGAAGTTTTGGGACAAATGGCCCATCCGCGACTACCGCTTACTGAAAGTTGCTTATTCCGGAAACACCATTGAGCTGGTTTACTTTTACGAATGCTCCAATTACCGGGGAAAGACCATCCGGGGGTATACTAAGGAAATATGGCAGACTTCACCCTCCGGGCAAATCATCCAGTGGAATGAAGTCCTCAACAGCAGGGAAGCCCCGGACGCCACAGCCGGCTACCGATCCCTCAAAATGAATTATTAGAAACAGCCGTCATGAAAATTCTGATCATTATTGCCGGCTTCCTTCTGTCTCTGGGTTCCTCCGGATGGTTCATCCGGACTTATTATGGCAGGGATGCCGAATACCGGCAGGCCCTGGAGGCAGAAAGGAGCTTATCTGAGGAAAAAGCCGAACTGGCAAAAAAACTGGCCAAAGACCTGAAGACCATTGAACAATCGAACTCTCTGGAAAGCATTCGCACCAGAATGGAATACCTGCGGCAACAACTTTCACGGCTTGATGAAGAGCGCCGGGATATCCTGAACAGCGAAGAAGAACTGCGCCTCCTGGAAGAACGGCTGAAGGACCTGAAGAGCCAACTGTCCGAGTAAAACTTTCCGGGAAACACGGTTTCCAGACAAAATATCAGTCAATATCAAGGAACTCAGCCGTTCCCGCTTGCCGCCATCCTTACCATTTATGAATACACCACAGCAACAAAACAGGCCGGACACCATTTCACAGGCGAACATGGCCGCCCCTCCCCGGCATTCCATACAGGGACAACCGAATCCCGTCCCCCAGGAAACGCGGCGGGCGAACCGTCCCATGCCGCCCCATCAGGAAGAAGCAGCCCCCCACCCCTCACCATCCCGGACACCATTCCCCGGGACATCCGCCTCCCGTGCTACAGGAAATCATGCCGGAGCCTTCCCTCCCTCCCAGGGACGGCCAGGACAAACACGCCCGGCAGCAACTCAGCAATACAACCGCCCCATGCCTCCCCAACAAGGCGGCCGTCCAGCCCAGTCCCCTTATTCCGGGCAACCTCCGCTTCAACAGCCGGGACTCCGCCCGCAGGGAAACGGCTCGGCCCCCTGCCGCCAACCCGTAGTACGGCAAGCCCCTCCCCGGCAACAAAACAGGCCGGCGTATCACCCTTCCCAGACTCCCCAGGCTTCCGACAACGGTCTGGACGACTACATCGGAATGAACCAGGCGGCTAAATCCGCCGCTCCCGGTTTTATGGAGAAGGAATTTATGCCCACTTTGCTGGATGCCTACTCCATTGCCGTTAAAAACGCCCTTTCCATTGTTCTCGCCATCCTGCTCTGGATACTGACTCTCTGGATTCCGTACATCAACATCGGCACCACCATCGCCCTGTGTACGATGCCTCTTGCGCTGAGCCGGAATAAGCCCATCTCCCCCACCTTTATTTTCGACAAACGTTACCGCCAGTTCTTCGGGGAATTTTTCCTGACCGGCGGGCTGATGCTTGCCGGCATCCTGGCAGGGGCCTTATTTTGCGGATTTCCGGCCATCGTCATCCTCATTTCCTGGTCATTAGCCCCCATGCTTGTGCTGGACAAAGGCTGCAATGCCTCGGAAGCGCTGACGCTCAGCAATAAATATACCTACGGCAACAAATTCCTCATCTTCATCCTTTTCCTGGCCCTTCTGGTGAGCCTTGGCGTTCTTCTCGGTATTTTGGGTTTCATCCTGGGAGCTATTGCAGACGCCTTAGGCTTTATCGCCATTCTTCTGGCGATCATCCTCATTCCGGCTACGGGCGTAGGACTTATTGCCGCCATCTACAAACGGCTCGTTTACCAGAATTCCTCCCCCTCCTGACACACTCATCCCCCCGGAATGCCGGAGCATTCCGGACAACCGCCCTCAACCGTCCCCATGAATCTTCCCTCCGCGGCCTGCCTCCTGCTCCTCTCCGCCGCATCCCCCCACGCGGCGGAAACGCAGCCGGAGGCGCAGGCGTCCGCCCGGCCAGCCATATCAGGCAAAACCGGAACCACCTCCTTCACCACCGCTCTCCCGCCGTTTGCGCTGCGTTACGCCTGGTTATGGCCCTTCCGGAAAAATTCGGATAAGAGGCAGGGGGCGGCTCCCGGCCCCCAACCCGCCATACAGGGAAAAACATGGGAGGCATGCATGGCGGAGGCCAGGGAAAAACTGGGACAGGGCGGTGGATATGCCTGCACGGGCAAAGCGCTGGACAATTTCATCCAGGCGTTTTCCCGGGATGAACGGAAAGGCCTCCGGCTGCAGCCCGGAAAAGCGCGGCCTTCCTTCTGTTCTTCCGCCGTTTACGGCGCGCTGCTCCTGGCGCTGGAGCTCTGGAACTCCGGCAGGGAAGAAAACGGCCTGGACGGGAACGCCTGGCAGGCCCTGGCCCCCAGAAAAGCCCCGGACGGCACGGGGGCCTGGGGCTGCGCCAACGCCAACGGCCCCGGCCTGGCCGTCCTGATCCATAAGCTGGGAGGAGGGCACAGCTTTACCGAATGGGAAAAAGCCCGCTCCGGAGACATCATGAAACTGTGGTGGACGGAAGCCGTCGGCGCGAAGGAACGCGGCCATTTGACCATCTATCTCTCCCAGACGGAAGACAGCCTGACCTTCTGGTCCTCCAACCAGTCCAACTCCGGGAAAACGCCGGGCTACGGAACCAAAACCATCCCCAAGTCAACCGTCAGACACGTCCTCTTTACCCGCATTACCAGGCCGGAAGCCTTCGCGAACGCCCCCCATGTCGGAACGGATCCATGGCTGGGCTCCCTCCTGAAAAAAACCGTCACGATGGAAGAAGCCCTCAGCCGCTGCGGCCTCACCCCGTCACCCTCAACAAAAACCATCCAACCATGAACTATCCTCCCCCTTCTCCCATGCCCCGTTTATCCATCCCCGCGCTCGTGTGGAGCGGATGCTGCGCCATCGCAGGAATCACTCTTATCGTCTACACCTGCCAGCACTACGCCCAATGGAGCAAAGCCCTGCCCGGTTCCGGGGAATTGCGCGCCCAAGTGGAGCACGCCCGTAAAATCCGTCTGCGGCATTTTTCCCTGCAGCTGGAATGGCAGGAAAAATCCATCGGCATGGCGCTCACGGAACAGCAAATGGCCAAATTGAAAGAAGAAACTTCCCAAATCAAACGGGAGATATGGGAAGAGGAAAGCGCCTGGAAGAATCTCGCAGAACAGATTGACCGTCAACAAACCGCACTACTCCAGGCTCAGGCGGAAATGCAGTTTGCCAAAAGCGCGCTCAGAGCGGCGGGAGTCAGACAGAAAGATATAGAAAACCGCATTTCCTCCCTGGAGAACGAATTACAGGAAAAAAGCCGTTGATTTATCGAACGCCATGAAGAGATTGACCATTTACTCCACCCTTTTCCTTGCCCTGTGCCTGTCCGCCTGGGGCCTTTCCTGGTACGCCCTCACTACGCTCCGCAGCGAAACGCGCTCCATGGATCGGGAACTTTCCTTCTTCAATGAACAGGAAGAGCGTTATCAGAAAACCATTCCCCAGCGGATAGTGGATGAAAAACGTTTCCGGCAATTCCCTTCCACCATAGAAAAGTTCCGGGAGATGGCCGTCCAGCACCGGCAAATAGCCGGCCGCAGACAGGCTGTGGCGGACGGCGTCTTTCAGAAGTACCTGGATAAAATTCTGGCGTCCGCGAAAGAAAAAGAAAAAAGAATCATCCTGCTTCAGCAAATCACAAAACAGCTTGAACAAGAAGCCCAGCAATTAACCCACAAACGATAAAATACCGCCATCTTATGAAAACCATCCTGGCGAGCGTCTGCCTGGCCTTATCCTTACTACTCCCGGCACAGGCAACGGGATATGATATTCTCCTGCCCTGGTTGGCCCCCCAAGGGTTAGGATTTACCTTAGGCAAGGCTATCCTTGATTTTGCGGAAGACAAAAAAAGATCCGAACTTGACACGCTGGTCTTGGACAAAACCCTGCCTCCTCCCGCCGATATCCCAGACGCGTTCAACAAGATCACCACCCCTGTAGCAGCTTCCTTCCTGGCATACAGCAGGCTGCACAACAAAACGGTAGATGAGAACAATTTTTTCTCCAAGGGAATTGCCTGGTCTTACCTTGTCATCCGACTTCATCAAGCTGACAAGGACAATAATCAGACAGGGTACGTTACCGGTTGGTATGCTGGTGCCAATGGATCCGATTATCAGACTTATGGCGCTTTTGAGAGCGTATCCAGGGCCTTTATAGGACGCTGGAACCGATCCGGGAAAGACGGTCCGATGGAACTCCAGTGGCGCCGGGTAGATCGAAAAGGGGAGGGGAAGATCCACGATTCAGAAGGATACGAACATTTTATTCATGGGAAAGCTGATCCGGACAATGCCACCATCTGCGGCGACTGGGAAGCGTATAGCGAAAGACTGAAAATACAGGGCATGGAGCATCAAAAAGGAACCATGCGCATCATTCTTGAACGACATGGTCACGGAGACTATTCCTTTAATATGAACAAGGTTAAACGTTCACGGGCATGGAATGACGAAAAAGTTAGAAAAGCCGTTAACGATTTCAATGCTATGGCGTTTGTTTTCGGCACAAAATACTTCTCATGCTTCTTCACTCACGAGGAGCAGGAACAGCTTGTGGCTTATTATGTGGATAAGGCATGGGACTTCTATGCAGAAAATCTCCCACCCAATATTAAATCAAAAAAAGGTGATATTTTAAAATTTAAAGTTAATCTGAAACATC
The DNA here is from genome assembly GCF_002493465.1 of Akkermansia sp. UBA7090. NCBI lineage: Bacteria > Pseudomonadati > Verrucomicrobiota > Verrucomicrobiia > Verrucomicrobiales > Akkermansiaceae > Akkermansia > Akkermansia sp. UBA7090. Next base: position 33,091 of record NZ_DKYW01000012.1, on the reverse strand, counting down.
AATTCTATTCAGATAACTCATCTAGTCTTGTTCCTATGCAATTCTCACTTTCTCCTCCCTGGATATTAAATATATCAACGGGAACATTTCTCACAAACATGGTTGAAGATAAAAAACGATTTAAGTCAAGATTGTCACTGATCGCTCATGAAGTATTAGGACATGGAATATTTTTTCGTTACTCCAGACGATTCATTAACAATATCGCTAATGAATTATTAAAGGAAAATTTTAAAACAGATATAGAGATTGGAGGAAACAAACAAACAATTAATATATCATCATATCCGGATAAAGATGGACGCGCTACCAAAGCTATTGAAGAAGGTCTAGCCGTTGCTGCTGAATATGCCGTTTACCAAAAGGAAAAAAAGATATGCATAAGTCTCTCAGATTTCATGCAAATTCGATATATAGATTCCAATGGCATGAAAGCAGCTCTTTATAAATTAGGCGTAGATTTTCTGATGAAAAAAGGTATTATAAATAATAAGGGAGAACTGAATTTTAAAGAAATTTACTTTGACCGTGAATACTCAACTAAATAACTGCCATTTTATAGATTTCCATACATTGAAAACCCCATGAAAAAATCGGAAAACTTGTCGGATGTCTTTCATCATGTTGCCTCCATCATTCAAAAATCCCTGACGGGAGGAGATTCTCTGACACGAGCGGAAGAAATCATCGCCTTCATCATTGTCTCCTCACTGATAGCCTTTATCTTATACCTTGTAGCCTTTTGCAGGAAAACGCTGAAGCCGAATGTTGAAAATATTGCTCCCATGGTCATTGTCCTGCTGATGGGAATATGCCTGGTAGTAACCATCTACGGCTACATGACGGAAGGCTTTTTCCCAAGCATGACTCTGTTATGGATCTTCAGCGGCATTACCCTCGGCATAGGAAAGGCCATGGGGTTCTTCCCGGAAGAGGACACTTCCGGGAGCGTCATTCAAGAAACAATGGCCGAATGGAGGGCAGAGGATAAATACGCAAATTCTCTTGAAGGTAAAAGCATTGTATTCGACGATGGCACCAGAGCAACTATCCGGGGCGAAGACCTGGAATCTTCCATGGAAAAATGGGGGCTTCGGCTTGGAGCGCTCGGAATCGGTCTAGCCATAGGAGCCGCCATCATCGGACCGCTTGCCTGGATAGCATGCGTCTGGCAGGCATTTGAGGCCGGATGTATTGCCTTTAATCAAAAGCCTGAATAATCCCACGTTTTATGTTGAACATCTCTATAAAACCGGAAACAGCTTCCTCTGAAAAAAGCGGCTGCTCTAACAATACCCAGACCTATGCTCATGGAGAAAGTTATGACGGAGAACTTAAGAACGGATGCCGGCATGGGAAAGGGACCTACCACTTTCATGATGGCTCTTGGGTCCTGGGAACATGGGAGAACGACAACCTGTCAGGCCAAGCCATCTTTTACCATGCAACACAGCAACGGACTGACCAGGGAACTTTTTGCGGGACCTCCAGAAAAGGCCATGGAACGATGACATGGAAAGACGGCCATATCTATGAAGGCACATGGAACGATACGGAAGAAGGGTTGCAAGGCAAGGGAGTCATGTGCTCTCCAGAAGGAAGAAAAGAGGAGGGAAAATGGATAAACAATTCCTGGAAAAGAAGCTTTTCTTATAAAAATTCATTTTACGACGTCATCTATCCCATTCAAAAACACCCTGTTTCTTCCCTGGTTTCTTTATTCATTATCCTCGCGTTGCTTATCCCTGGAATAGCCATTGATGTAAAGAATTGCATTTCGGATCCCTATGCCATCTATCTGCTCATGGGCGACTGCTTCCCATCCGCAAAAAACACTGCCTTCGTCAATTTGGCCTACCTTCTATCAGGGGTGACGCTACTCATCATCGCCATATACGGACCTGTCTTTAGACGCATTTCCGGGATCCACTATAATCCGCTGACAATAATATTATTGTCAGCGATGTCCCTTGGCGGGGCCATGGGGTTTCTTCAAACATCCTACAGAGGAGAAGCCTATTATATCATTACCACCATATTCAGCTTTTATCTTCTTATTTTCCTGACAAAATTCTATTATAAATCCGTTCGATTTGAATTTGCGCTCATGGCAGGCATCCTGTTTTCATGGCTGTCTATTTTGCTTTTCAGGAATTCCTATTATCTTTTTGAAGGCATGCGATGGCCTTATGCGATTCCGCTATTGTCGGTACTTGCCTGTTTTGCATTGGGCCGCATCAAATATGAACAGAACGGATCTTTTTCCAACCACAAATCATTGACCTTGGCGATATTGGGTATTTTCATAAATTCAATAATCTTACAACCCTGTCTGAATATGGATAAAATTTTATCTTCTTTAAAACATTTACCCTTTTTCAATTAATGGATATTCTCCCATCCTTCTCTTTCCTCATCATTGCCGCCTTGTGCTGGAGCCGGTCATTTGCCGGAGACGTCCAATCTCCTCCGTCCCTGGAAGGGGCATCGCTGGAAATTCACGCAAGAAAGGAAGAATATAAGAATTTGCATCATGAGATTTTTCTGAATTTAAAGGACGGCCTTTCCTGGGAGGGGAGTGAAGACAAAATCGTTACATACAAGCCTAAAGGGAAAACCGCTCATATCATTGTCGCTTATTGTGATAAGCATAAAAAGAATCATTCTTCCGGGGAAATGTACGAAAAGGATCCATCCCTGTTCAGACACTATTATTTATCAGGGGAACAATCCTATGAGAAGGCAAAGGGAAAAAACCCGAAGCCGGCCACCATTACGTTCACAGACAAGGGAGGCTATTGCTATTACAAAGGGATTCTTCAGGGCTATCTTACCTGCGATCAAAAACAGGAAGCGGAAAATCTCACCGGGATTCCGGTAACTATTATGCTGGATGGAGAAAAAACTCCCGATCCGGAACTGACAGCTTTGCTCGGCCAGCTTGACAGCGGAAAACTTACGGGGCGCCAAGCCAACTGGGTGCGTCAGGAGCTGCTCGGATATTGGACGGAACGGCTCCATAAAGCGCATTCGGCCCTCATGGAGCATTACTCCCATGTTCCGGCCATAGCAAAAAAATTGAAGGCGGCTCAGAAGGAATGGGAAAGTTTCCAGGACTCCCTGGGAGAGGCATATGCCGCATGTCTGACGGAAGAGGATGAAAAAGAACAGAACAGCCAATGGTTTCAGTTTAACATGCTCCGCCTGGACTGCAGTAACACCGAGCGGCATTGCCGCACTCTGGAAGAACTGCTGGACATTATCAAGATGAACGGTCTCTAAGCGGACGAAAACTACCAACCATCACCATATTAAATACATATGAATATCGCAAAGACATTCCGCACTTTTCCCGGACAGGCGGAGCCATTAATATTATTCGAGCTGCCGCATTCATTCTTCTTACCGTCCCGGCTTCAGCGCAAATACCGCCGGAGGCAAAGATGCTGGAACTGACTTTTCAGGAACAGGAAAGGAAAATCAACGACGCGGCTTTTGCCAAGTATAAGCCGGAGCTGGTCAGGCTCATGAATGAATGCGTCAAAAACGAGGATTTTGAACAGGCCAAGCATATCAAGGATATTCTCGAACGGAAGGCCCTGCCCGGCATTCAGAAAGAGGAAAAAGATGACTACTCTCATTTCATCGGGCAATGAGAAGAAACGGCGGGAGGATACGTTTATTTAAGCCGCTTTGATGGGAAGCAGGCACAGCAGAAGTCCGGCAATACCGGATGGCTGGCCAAAGGCGGAGTGGACAAGGATTTTTCATCCCCTGACATCATCAGGCTCAATGAAACCCGGACGGTATGGTTCTACTGGGTTAAAACGGACCGCAACGACCATATTTTCCAGGTTAACCACGCTACCAAACTGGTTTCCCTGTTAAAGCGGAAGGGAGCGCGCGAAAAAGAAGCGAATCGCTCTGCCGATTCTTCATCTTTCCCAGAATTCGACCTTCTTTCTGAGAAAATTCATGCCGATATGGCAACCGGCAAGGAAAAATTGACCCGGCAATACGCTCAGGCCCTGCAAAAAAAGAGCAGGGAATGGGGTGTTTCCGGCCATTTGGAAGCGGCTATCTGGGCACGCAAACGAGCCAAGGGATTACAAAAGGGAAATCATGAGGAAAAACAGCAACTCCAGGACATCACCGGGACATGGGGCTTCCCTTCAGGCGCTGTTCAAATTAAGGATCCGAAAGAATTCCGGATGGAAGGAGAATGCATGACGTTCGAATATCTGCGGTCCTTAAATGACAGTGTCCACCTATTCCATATCCAGGAAACCAAGCAGAAGAAAATGGTAGCCCGGATTAACAACCTGCTCCTCATTATCCCTTATGACTGCCGCGGGCCATTCCAGGAAGGGGTGATGAAACCCTGAGCTTTTCCGGAAAAGCACCTCTCTTTTACGGAAGGCCCATTTCAGAAAAACCGTAACCCATTGCCTTTCCTGAATCAGTGTTACCCCAGCCTGCCCCCGGCTGCCGATGATTTTAAGGACATCAGCTTGGGCAGGGCCGTATATTCACGGCCTTTTTTCATCAGGCCTCCGGCGCTCACCAGATTCTGGAGTTTTTCGTAAATCCTCAGCCTCAGGATTTCCTCCCCGCCCAGGGACATGTGCTTTGCTTTCATCACGATAACGGCACGCTGAAAAATGTCATTGAATTCCAGCATGCCCGCTTCATGAAGAATGAGAATAAGCTCATCAGTCACCAAATCCGGTGTCTTGCGCGAGGAATGTGATTTCCTATCCTCCAGCATGATGATAGGACATTATCATGACACACTTCCAGCCGTCAAGTTGATAAAATCTGCGTCATCTCCCGCCGGCATATGGCTCCAAGAGCATCCAAGGCGGCTGGCCCGATCAGAGATGAGGCCCTGCTCCGGAAACCGGAAACGAGCTGCCGCCTCTCCTCACAGGAGGATTGCTTATCCGGAGGAGGAAATTTTTCTGCAAGAAAAGGAAGAGGGGAGCTCGTATTATCTGCAGTCCGGGCAATACGGAGCCTGTTGCAGATATGAAAGGAAATAAATGGTCCATTTTCAGGTTAGGTGCAGCCGTAGCTGTTTTTTTCAGCCCTTTTCCCCTGCAGGCCGGAGAATTCACATTGATGAGCTATAACGTAAAGAACGGCACCGGCATGGACGGCAGGAGGGATTATGACCGCACGGCCCGGGTAATCGCGGAGGAAAAACCGGATGTCGTGGCCCTTCAGGAGCTGGACCAGGGAACCATAAGGAGCAGCGGCAGGGATACCCTGCAGGAATTGGCCGCAAGAACAACGTTGACGGGAACCTATGCCAAAGCCATTAATTATTCGGGCGGGTCCTATGGAGTAGGCATTTTATCCAGGGAAAAGCCTCTGGGCGTCAAACGGATTCCTTTGCCTGGCAGGGAGGAGGCCCGTGTGCTGCTGATGGCAGAGTTCAGGGATTACTGGTTTTGCGTCACGCATTTGTCCCTGACCAGGGAAGACAGCAGCGCTTCCATCGATATGATTGCCGCCCTGGCCGCAAAATGCAGCAAGCCCTTTTTTATTGCAGGAGATTTCAATTTAACGCCGGATTCGGAACCGATAACCCGGATGAAGAAGCATTTCATCCTGCTGAACGATCCGGCCCAAAAAACGTTTCCCGCCAAGAATCCGGAGGAATGCATTGACTACATCTGGATGTACAGGGGAAAAAAGACGGAGGCGTTCCATGTGAAGGAACGCAGGGTGATTGAAGCCCCCGCCGCCTCCGACCACCGCCCGGTTAAAGTGACGGTCAGCTATTGACATGATGTTTCCGGCCCGTCAACGGGTAGCCCGCGGGGCATTGACGCCGCCCACCAGCAGCACGATTTCCCCCCTGGGGGGGCGTTCCGCAAATTCCGCCGCCAGCCGGGAGGCCGGACCGCGATGGTAAGTTTCAAAGGTTTTTGTCAGTTCCCTGGCTACGCAGACGGGAATATCCGGATCCAGCGCCGCCAGAGCCTGCATGGTTTTGACGATGCGATGGGGGGATTCATAAAAAATACTGGTATGGGAAGCTTCCGCCGCCGTTTGGAGCACGGCGTTTTTTTTCCCGGATTTGACGGGCAGAAAGCCGCCGAAGAAGAAGGCGTCCGTAGGCAGTCCGGATCCCACCAGAGCCGTCACCACGGCGGATGGTCCGGGAAGGACGGTGAAGCTTATTCCCTTTTCCTTGAGCGTCTGAATGAGACGGTAGCCCGGATCGCTCACGCCAGGCATGCCCGCATCACTGATCACGGCAAAGCTTTCCCCGCCGGCCGCGCGCGCCGCAATTTCCCCGGCGCGCGGCTGCTCATTGTGGTCATGCATGCTTATCAGCGGTTTGCGGATTTCATAATGGGAAAGCAGAAGGCCGGAATGGCGGGTGTCTTCACACGCAATGACATCCACCTTGCGCAGCACGTCCAGCGCCCGCAGGGTGATGTCCGCCCGGTTGCCGATAGGCACCGAAACAAAATAAACGCTGTATTCCACTTCCTCCATAAGCACAAATTTTCCTGAACCGGGCGGGATTAGCCATTGGTAAGGGTTTCCGCAATGGAAGTGGCCACCAGCCGGGCCGCATAGGAAAGGGCATTCGTGCGGGCCGACTGAATGTTGCCCTGGTCAAAGAATTGACCTACTTCCTCCGCAGAGCCGGCATACAGGATTTCCTGCGTTTTGGCGTCCACCACACGGTATTTGACAGCCAGGCGCAACCCAAGTTCCGTACTCTTGTAGGTGTCTTCCCGGCTGGAGCGCAACTGGTCGAAGGTGATGGAGTACACTTCCCCCTCCACCCGGATATCCGCATCCGTTCCGGAGCTCAACCGGTAGGTGCCGTCCCGTTGCAGTTCATCCGCCAGCGCGCCGGTCACCAGCGTGGCGGCGCGGGGTTCCAAAGAGTTGTTGGCAAAGAGGCATACCTTGACGGTCCGGGCCAGTTCCAGCCTGGGCGGCTTGGTGCCGCCGAGCTGGTAGCCGCAAGAACCGGCCAACAGACAAAAAACGGGCAGAAAGAGTTTGAAAACGTTCCGGATACGGTTCATGAGGACGGAGAATTCCTGTTATCTGCTGGTCACGCGCAGTTCTTTCAGGCGGGCCTTCGCCCTGGCGGCGGCGGCGGGATTGATGCTGCCTTTGGAGGCTACTTCCTGGTAGCAGAAGACGGCGGCATCCGTATCTTTCATCTTGGTCAGGTAGTATTCCGCCACTTCCAGCTGCTGGGCCACCAGCTCACGCTTCATGGCCGCCAGATCGGCGCGGGCCGCTCCTGCCCGGGCGCTGTTGGGATAACGCTGAAGGTAGTCTTCATAAGCTTCCTGGGCGCGGGCCACATTGACGTGGTTGCGGTCACCGTCCGCAGCGGCCTGGCGATACAGGGTGGCAATCTGGAGCTGGGCCGTGGGGGCCAGCGGAGAGTTGGGGTAATTGTCCACCAGATTTTGATATGCCTCTATGGCCTCCTTCATCCGGCCGCGGGCGGCCAGATAATTGCCCAGCACGTTCATGGCCTGCGGGGCGGTAGGGGCGTACGGAGCGTTGTCCCGCACATGTTTCAGCCATTCCGTGACGTTCGTGGGATCCATCCTGACGTCAAACATCCACAACACGCGGTTGGTCAACGCGCCGCTCGCAGCGCCGAAGGCCATTTCCTTCTGCCGGGCCATGGCCTGCCTGTACAGGGGGCTGTCCGGGTGGCGGTCTATGAGCTTCTGGTACTGGTCAAACGCATCCGCAGGTTCCTTGCGGGCCTCATGAAGCTCCGCCATTCTGAACCGGGCCTGGGGAGCTTCCCTGGAAAGGGGGTGCTTTTCCACCACGCGCCTGTATTTCTTAATGGCCCCGGAGAGATCATTCTTCGTTTCCTTTGCCCTGGCTTCCTGCATCAGGACAATCGCCTGCTGATCCACCATGCGGACGGTTCCGGGGGGGGGAGGCGCCTCCGAAGAGCATTGGCACAAAGCCAGCGTCCCGGAAACGGCAGCCATCATGAGAAGCAGTTTTTTCACATTCATGATTTTACAGCAGAAAAAGAGGGCGCGTCAATCCGGCGAACGCAGATTGACGCGCAAAAGGAGTTAATGGCCCTTGCCGTACACGGCCTCGGCATCAAAAACGACGCCTCCGTCCGCTTCACTCAGCGTGACGGGTGCCCCCTGGGGCTGGGCTTTCAGTTCATCTCCGAACGGAACGGAACGGTAAAAGCAGGAGTGGTGCCCTGTGTGGCAGGCGCCGGCGCCGCACTGGTCCACCAGCACAATCAGGGCATCCTGGTCGCAGTCAACCAGAATTTGCTTCACTTTTTGCACGTGGCCGCTGGTCGCGCCCTTATGCCAGATTTCCTGGCGGCTGCGGGAATAGTAAACGGCTTCCCCCAATTCCATGGTCATGCGCAGGGATTCCGCATTCATATAGGCCAGCATCAGCGGTTCATGGGTAACATGGTCCATGGCGAGGGCCGGGATCAGGCCGTTCTGGTCAAATTTGGGGGCGAATTCCACGCCTTTTTCCACATTCACCTTGCCGCGGTCGGCAAAGACAATCCGGGATGAGATGTCGTTTTGTTCCATAACCGGCCCCCTTAGTACATGAAATATCCGACATATACCAATCTTTTCTGTTGCCCTGACGCAACGAAATGTTTTCATAGGAGCATATGGCATTTACGGCATCCCAAGCGTTCGACCTGCTGCGCACCGCCTTCTCCCGCAACCGGCTTCCCCATGCCCTGCTCATTGTGGGAGACGAACACCAGGGAGCCTCCCGCCTGATCCTGCAATTGCTGGAGCTGATGAACGGCATCCGGGCAGACCACCTGGATAGTGTAAGGGACGAGTATTGCCGGCTGGTGCGCCCCAAGTCCAAGTCGCGCCGCATCCTGCGGGATGATATCCGCGCCGTGGAACCCTTTTTGCAACAGCGCGCGGCGGAGGGGAAATGGAAGATAGCCGTGTTCATGGATGCGGAGCGGATGAATGACGAGGCCGCCAACGCTTTCCTGAAAACCCTGGAGGAACCACCCGGCCAGTGCCTGCTCATTTTGTCCACCTCCCAGCCGGACCAGCTTCTTCAGACGATTATTTCCCGCTGCGTGCGCGTCAATCTGCTGCAATCCGGGGAATTCAGGCTCACCCCCATTCAGGAGGCCCTGCTCCCGCACTGGCTGGAGACCTGCCGCAATCTGAATAATGACCTGGCAGCACTGGCCTTCCGCAGCAGGTTCATGGACGTCATGGCGGAAGCCAAGGCCGCCATCACCAAAAACCTGAACCAGGCTCTGAAAGATGAAGCCAGGGAAGCGGCCCAGGGCACGGACGCCTCCGACTGGGAGGCCCGCAATAAGGACGCGAACGCCGCCCAGATAGAGACGGAATACCTGGAACAGCGCAATCAGGCCCTGGAATTGCTAATCAGCTGGTTCGGACAGGCAGCCCTGATTGCCTCAGGAGCCCCGGAAGTCACTCCGATTCATCCGGAGGTGCGCACGCTGGCCGCACAGATGCCCGTGAACGAATTGCTGAAGCGCATGGAGGCCCTCAACAAGCTCCGTGATGATTTGAATTTCAATATTCACGAAGCCCTGGCCCTGGACGTCCACCTGCTGGCGGCCGTCGGGTCCTGCTGACCGAACAACCCCGCCTGCCACCGTTGGGCCGCGCCCCGCACCGGAAAAGGCGTAGAAGGTCAGTATTCTTGCTTTTCCTTCCGGAGCAGGGGCGCCATGATTTCCTCATAGGCTCGGAATTTCTGCTCATACGTCAGCCGCGCCGCCGCCGGACTGGTGGAGGGCATTTGAATGACGGAAAGCGTTTTCCGAAGGAACAGCTCGGGAAAATACCGTTTAAGGTATTTATGGGAAGCGGTGCCGTTGCAGCAGACCACGCCGATGCCCGGGAAGCGATCCAGCAGGGCCGCAATATCGTTGGGCCGTTCCTGGGAGATGTGCTGATCCAGGCTGCCGGGCCTGACGCCGGAGGCCACTACGTCCCACAGCCCCACCCCGCCCCGGTTGAGCAGGGACAGGCGTTCCTCATATGGCAGGGAGGGATCAAAGCCCAGAAGGGCACCCATGATTTTCCAGAATGCATTGCGGGGATGAGCGTAATACTGGGCCTGACGCAGGGATTCGTCCCCCGGCAGGGAACCGAGCACCAGCACGGAACAATCCGGGGTGACGGAAGGAGGGAAGGAGCATTTTTTCACGGCTGGAAACGATCAGGGGTTCTGCATGCCGGAATGCCGGCGCACTTCCTTCATACTCACTTCCTGCCGGAGCAGGGAGGACAGCCACGGGTGGCTTCCCACGGAGGGGGCCAGGTTGAACCGCTCCGGCCTGGTGATGCGCGTGAAAATGACGCGCCTGATTCGGGATTTGGGCACCGTCCTGACTCCGTAACCGTCCGGAATGTTGGAGGACCAGAACGTTACCTGCTCCCCTCCGTCCTTCACCAGGACGGTCAGATGGCCGGATTCCCGGCGCCCGATGCGATCCGTCCAGAAAATTTTCATGAAGTCTCCGGGGCGGGCCTTTCTCCAGTCCTCAAAGTTGATGCCGGCCCCCAGTCTGTGCACCAGGACGGCCAGGCCGGGGCCATTGGCGTTCGCCCATCCCCACGGCCCTTCCCCGTCATGCTGGCCGAGGCGGGGGATGAGGGCCAGCCACGCGCGTTCGGAGATAACGGGCCGTGGCTGTACAGAGTCCCATATCTCCAAAGATTTCAAAAGGAGCAGGTAGCAGGCGGAGGAACAGAAGGAGGGCGCGGCGTTACGGAGAAGAAAAACGGGACGGCGCGCGCGGGGGTCCCAGCGGCAGGTTTTCTCCGCCAGGGCCTGCATGGCTTCCCTGCTTGTCTGGTAGCCGCCGCCGTTCCGGAATTGAGAAAGCCCGGTCCGCAGGGCCTGGTACCAGGAAGCCGCCCCCGAAGACGCGGCGCTCCCCCGCCCCGTGGAAGAAAGGTCCGCAGCCGCGGCCGCGGAACACAGCAATCCGAGACAACAAATCAATGTCAGGGCATTCCTCATCCTTGCCCCGCAGGGTATACGGACAGCGGAAAATATCAAGGGCGGATTGCGTACGGAGCTGTACGAAAAGGAAAGAAGGCCATAGCCTTTTCCCCGGAATTCCTGTTGTTTTGTCTGGACTTATCTTCCGGCGTCCCGTACTGTGCGTCAGGTCACGCGCCGGGTATGCGGAGCGGAGAGGCAACGCACCTTGGGCGGACCTTGTTTCCGGCATTTATTTTTAACCACCACGGACCACATAGAGGCATCATACCATGGCAAAACGCGAAGATATCCGCAAAATCCTCATTATCGGCTCAGGCCCCATCATCATCGGCCAGGCCTGCGAGTTCGACTACTCCGGCACCCAGGCCTGCAAGGCCCTCCGCGCCGAAGGTTACGACGTCGTTCTGGTGAATTCCAACCCCGCCACCATCATGACGGACCCCGGCATGGCGGACCACACTTACATTGAGCCTCTGACCGTGGACCGCATCACGGCCGTGATTGAGAAGGAACGCCCGGATGCCCTGCTCCCCAACCTGGGCGGCCAGACGGCCCTGAACCTGGCTTCCAAGCTGCATGAGGAAGGCATCCTGAAACAGTATGGCGTGGAAGTCATCGGCGTGGACCTGGAAGCCATCGCCCGCGGCGAAGACCGCATCATTTTCAAGGAAACCATGGACAGGATCGGCGTGCCGGTCGCCAAGTCCGAACCCGTCTATTCCGTGGAGGAAGCTGAAAAGGTGGCCTCCGAGCTGGGCTACCCCGTCGTGCTGCGCCCCGCCTACACCATGGGCGGCACGGGCGGCGGCATCGTTTATAACGTGGAGGAACTGCGCCAGGTGGTCCCCCGCGGCCTGGCCGCCTCCCTCATCAACCAGGTGCTGGTGGAAGAATGCGTGCTGGGATGGGAGGAACTGGAACTGGAAGTCGTCCGCGACGCCAAGGGACAGAAGATTACCGTTTGCTTTATTGAGAACGTGGATCCCATGGGCGTGCACACCGGAGACAGCTTCTGCGTGGCGCCCATGCTGACCGTTCCGCAGGAAGTGCAGGACAAGCTTCAGGATTATTCCTACCGCATTCTGGACGCCATCGGCGTCACGGGAGGAACAAACGTGCAGTTCGCCCACAACCGGGAAGACAACCGCATCATCGTTATTGAAATCAACCCCCGTACGTCCCGTTCCTCCGCCCTGGCTTCCAAGGCCACCGGCTTCCCTATCGCCTCCGTCTCCACCAAGCTGGCTTCCGGCGTCACGATGGACGAACTTCCCTACTGGCGCAAAGGCTCTCTGGAAAAATACGAACCTTACGGCGACTATGTAGTCGTGAAGTTCGCACGCTGGGCCTTTGAAAAATTCCCCAAGGCGGCCGACAAGCTGGGCACCCAGATGAAAGCCGTGGGCGAAGTAATGAGCATCGGACAGAATTTCAAGGAAGCTTTTCAGAAGGCGGTGCGCTCTCTGGAAATCGGGCGCGCCGGCCTGGGCCGCGTGAAAAAGCTGGAAGCCCTCTCCACCCCGGAATTGCGAGAAAAAATCACCTACGGCAACAGCGAACGCTTCTTCCAGATTTATGAACTCCTGCGCCGCGGCGTGACCGTGGGGGAAATAGTTAAACTGACCCGCATCACTCCGTACTTCATTGAACAGATGAAGGAACTGGCGGACTTTGACTTTTCCCTGGACGGGCAGGACTGGGATTCCCTTTCCGCGGAAACCCTGCGCCAGGCCAAGGAAATGGGCTTTTCCGACAAATATCTGGCCCAGATTTTCGGAGTGCCTGAAAAGACCGTCCGTGGCCGCCGGCAAAAAGACGGCATCACGGCCACCTTCCGCATCGTGCCCGTCAGCGGCGTGGAACACGCGGAATACTACTACTCCACTTACAGCGGCGCGGCGGACGAAGTTCCCGTAAACGACAAAAAGAAAATCATGATTCTGGGCGGCGGTCCCAATCGCATCGGCCAGGGCATCGAATTCGACTACACCTGCGTGCATGCCGCCTTCACCCTGCGCGACCACGGATATGAATCCATCATGGTGAACTGCAACCCGGAAACGGTTTCTACGGACTTTGACACGGCCAACAAGCTGTACTTTGAACCCGTGACCGTGGAAGACGTGCTGGCTATTTACGAGAAGGAAAAGCCGGAAGGCGTCATCGTCCAGTTTGGCGGCCAGACCCCGCTTAACATCGCCCAGGCCCTCAAGGACGCCGGCGTGAAAATCATGGGAACCCAGCCGGAAGGCATCCGCCTGGCGGAAGACCGCGAATATTTCCGTGAACGCATGATCGCCCTGAATATCCGCCAGCCGGAAAGCGGCACGGCCCGTTCTCTGGAGGAAGCCGTGGAACTGGGGCGCCGCATCGGCTACCCGGTCATGGTGCGCCCCTCCTTCGTGCTGGGCGGCCGCGGCATGGAAGTCATTTACGATGAAGAAAACCTGAAGCGCTACGGCGTGGAGGCCATCCAGGTCAGCCCGGAATATCCCATGCTGATTGACCGTTTTCTGGACAATGCCATTGAAGCGGAAGTGGATGCGCTGGCCGACGGCACGGACACTTTTGTAGCCACGGTCATGGAACACATTGAGCTGGCCGGCATCCATTCCGGAGACTCCGCCTGCGCCATCCCTCCCGTGACAATCGCGCCCAAGCACATCCGCACCATTGAGGAACATGCCGCCAAAATCGCCCAGGACTTCCAGGTAAAGGGTATTCTGAACGTGCAGTTCGCCATCTGCAATGATGAGGTTTACATCATTGAGGCCAACCCCCGCGCCTCCCGCACGGTGCCTATCGTCTCCAAGGTAACGGGAATCTCCCTGGCGCGCTACGCCACGGAAATCATGCTGGGCAGGAAACTCAAGGAGCTGGGCCTGAAGCCGCGCGCCTGCCGTTTCATCGGCGTGAAGGAAGCCGTTTTCCCCTTCAACATGTTCCCGGAAGTGGACCCCGTACTGGGGCCGGAAATGCGCGCCACGGGCGAAGTCATGGGTATTGCGGACAACTTCGGCATGGCCTACTACAAGGCCCAGGAAGCTGCGGGCTGCATTCTGCCTACCGCCGGCAAGGTGCTCGTCACGGTTTCCGACCGGGACAAGAAGTTCATCGAACCCATTGCCCGGGATCTGATTTCCCTGGGCTTTACGATCGTCTCCACCGGCGGCACCGCAGAATACCTGCGCGGCCAGGGCGTGGAAACGGAAGTGGTCAACAAGCTGCATGAAGGACGCCCGAACCTGGGCGACATGATCACCAACAAGCAGATCGACCTGATTATCAACACCCCGGTGGACCGCACCAGTATGATTGACGATTCTTTCATCCGCATGCAGTCCATTCAGAAGAAGATTCCGTACATGACTACCATCGCCGCAGCCAGGGCTACGGTGGAGGGCATCCGTTCCGCCCAGCACGTGAAGGTATCACCCCGTTCCCTCCAAGAATACCATTCCTGAACGGGAAATATCCATTCTATCTGAACAATGCCCCGCATGGACCATGCGGGGCATTGTTTATCATCAGGCTAACGTAAAAACGAGAAATTGGAGAAACTCCTCTCTTCTTCCCCGCGCCGCAGGCATAAATCACATTCCCGCTATTTCCGCACAAATCAGCGTGGCGTTATCCTGGTCAGCGGAGTTTTCGCGGCTAATACCGCCCAGGATGGAACATACCAGTTCCGCTGCGGGAAGCATGGATAAATAAAGTATTCGCGCCGGCTCCAGGGATTGCAGATAAGACTCTACCCCGTCACTGGCGACCAGAAGACGGTCTCCGGGAACCAGCGGGAAGCAATCCTCCCGCAAATCCACCAAAGGAATTTCCTCCCCCATCAGGGCAGAGGTCAAAAAATTCCGGGAAGGATGGTTCAAAGCTTCCTCCCGGCTGATAATCCCTTCATCCGCCATTTGGTCCAGTTCAGAGGAATACTGATGCAGCTCATTAAGCAGCAATATCTTTTCTTTCCGGATGAGTAGAAGAAGGGAATCCCCCACGCTGGCCCAACGTAGCCCATCCTTCCCTATCCAGGCCGCTACCAGCGTCGTTCCCATTTCTTCATCCTTTCCTCCTTTTTTCCGGACAGCGCATACCTGTTCATTCGCAGCGTCCACCGCGGACTTCATTCTTTCTCCGGGAGTGGGGAATTCCCGTTTAAACGCCTTGGAAAATCCTTCCACGGCCGCACAGCTGGCCAGTTCTCCGCCAGTATACCCTCCCATGCCGTCCGCCAATACCAGCAACAGGGAATCATCCCCGGTCAGAATGGAAAAGGAATCCTGCTGGTTTTCGCGGGCGCCCAGAATTTGGTCTCCACACAATCCGGAAACCTGAAAAGACCCTTGATAAAAAGACTGCTGCATCATGATAATGAAATACTATACTACAGCAGAGCCGCCGGAATAAAGAAAGAATGTCAAAAAAACCTGACTGGATTTCTGGAATGCTTTTTCTGGAGGCCATGAATGAACGCCGCATCCTCAGCCGCTCCCCAGATACACCACAGTTTCATTCGGAACCGTAACGCGTCCCTCCGTTTCAAACCGGTCAAACAACCTTTCCAGGGCGTCCAGCCAGGAGGACCGCTCTTCCCCTCCCTCCGTCAGGGCATAGGAGGCGGACATCATGCGGCGGAGATACTGCTCCCGCGTGTAGGACAAATCATTTGGGAAGCGGAATACCCGGAAACGGTGGTTGAAAAACGCTCCAATGCTGTCCGTCAACGTCGCCAGGCCGCCACTGAATCCATCAAAGCGCGGACAGTAAAGACGGTGGATATCCCCTTCCTCCCGGACAACGGGACTGTCTTCCACCCTGGAGTTCCAAATCAGGGCGACCCTGCCGCCTCTGGATAAAATACGGCGGCATTCCCTCTTGAACGCGGCGGCGTCAAACCAGTGGAATGACTGCGCCGCCGTCACCAGATCCACCGAAGCTCCGGGGAGCCCGGTGCGCTCCGCCGTTCCCTTCACGGAATGAAAATGGGGAAAAGCAGCCAGCCGTCTCTCCGCTTCCTCCTTGCCCGGTGACCGTCATGCAGAAAGGCAGGCGGGAAAGATTGCGTTCCCTACTCATTCCCCGGCAACATGGGCGGAGCAGCCCCTACAGATGGCTTTACAAGTCCTTCATGAACTTTTAGTATCCGGCTCAGGCCCGCCTTTCCCGGATTGCGTCCTGACTACGGGAAAAACGAACATCTGCGGGTTTCATTTTTCAGACAGCGCCGCCCATGTTCGGATATTACAGACTTGCCTCCGCCGTCCCCCAGCTCCGCGTGGCTGATGTGGACTACAATGTCAACCAACTTACGGAGGGATTCCGGAAAGCCGCGGAACAGCAGGCGGCGGCCGTCGTTTTCCCGGAACTGTGCATTACGGGCTATTCCTGTGGAGACCTTTTTTTCCAGCCGAACCTGAGGAAAGCGGCCCTGGACGGTCTGCTCCGCTTTGCGGAAGCCACGGAAGGCTCCGGCACGATTGCCGTGGTGGGCCTGCCTTTCCTTCATGAAGACGCCCTGTACAATACGGCGGCGATAGTTCAGTCCGGCCGCATTCTGGCGCTGGTGCCCAAAACCGTGCTCCCCAACTACCGGGAATTCTACGAAAAGCGTCAATTCACCTCCGGCAAGGAATTGGGTACAGGGGTGAAGGACGTCACAGTCAATGGGATGCGTATCCCGTTCGGGACGGGAATCGTTTTTCATGAAGAATCCTCTCCCTTCAGTTTTGGCGTGGAAATATGCGAAGACCTGTGGAGCGTCATTCCTCCCAGTTCCCGACTGGCTCTTCTGGGGGCCAGAGCCATTCTCAACCCTTCCGCAGGAACGGAACTCACCGGTAAGGCAGCATACAGGAGGGAACTGGTCAGACAGCAGAGCGGCAGATGCCTCTGCGCCTATGTCCTTTCCTCCGCAGGTGTGCATGAATCCACCACGGACACCGTATTCGGCGGCCATTCCCTCATTGCGGACAACGGCAGGCCAGCAGCGGAGGGGGAACGGTTCTGCAGGGAAAGCACCCTCATCTTTGCGGACGTGGATTTTGAACGGCTGGAGGCGGCGCGCCTCTCTGAAAGCTCCTTCAATGACAGCAAATCCCTTTTCCCCGCCGGGAACGCCCTGCATCTGGTCCTGCCGGAACAGGTTCCCGGAGCGCCCGGCCTGGAATACGCTTTCAACCCGGCACGGCCCTTCCTGCCTTCTCCGTCCCGCCGCCGGGAACGGTGTGAGGAAATCATCTCCATCCAAACGGCAGGTCTGGCCAAAAGAATGGAACATACCTGCGCGCAACGGCTCGTCATCGGCATCTCCGGCGGGCTGGACTCCACACTGGCCCTGCTCATCAGCGCCCGCGCCTGCCGGGCGCTGAAGCGGCCGGCCTCGGACATTCTGGCCGTGACGATGCCCGGCTTCGGCACCACGGACAGAACCCATGATAATGCCGTAACCATGTGCCGCCTTCTGGGCGTGGAACTCCGGGAAATCCCCATCTCGGAATGCTGCCTCCGGCACTTCGCCGACATCGGGCACGACCCCGCCGAACGTACCACCACTTATGAAAACGTCCAGGCCCGCGAACGCACGCAAATTCTGATGGATCTGGCCAATAAAATCGGGGGGCTGGTCGTGGGAACAGGGGATCTGTCGGAAATTGCCCTGGGATGGAGCACCTACAATGGGGACCACATGTCCATGTACGCGGTCAACTGCTCCATTCCGAAGACGCTGATACGCTGCCTCATTGAACACATCGCGGAAGGATCATCCCCGGAACTGGCCGCAACCCTTGCGGACATCAACAGCACCCCCGTCAGTCCGGAACTCCTGCCGCCGTCGGACGACGGCACCATTGAACAGAAAACGGAAGACGTGCTTGGGCCTTACGACCTGCACGACTTTTTCCTCTTCCACTTCATCAAATACGGGGCGGAACCGGATAAAATCCTGTACCTGGCGGAACATGCCTTCCGCGGCGAATTTCAGCCGGACTTCATCCGCCGCTGCCTCGGCATCTTCATCCGCCGTTTCTTCCGTCAGCAATTCAAGCGCAGCTGCATGCCGGACGGCCCCAAGGTGGGCACCATTTCCCTTTCCCCGCGCGGGGACTGGCGCATGCCTTCCGACGCCTGCGGGACCGTGTGGGAAAAAGCCATCTCCCATTACTGAGACCTCCTATCCGGAAAGCTGCGGAGACGGCTTTTCCCGGAACCCGGCAAGGATTCCAAAGACCACATCAATGCCCGGGGGCCAGCTTCAGCCCGATAATGCCTATCAGAAGGAAAGATGCCGCCAGCATGCGCCAGATATTGGTGGAATCCCCGAACCACAGAATACCAATCAGGAACGTTCCCAGCGCGCCAATGCCGGTCCACACCGCATAAGCGGTGCCGATGGGGATGCTCCGCTGGGCAAGCCACAAAAGAAAACCGCTCAGAATCATGCTGAAAACGGAGCAGGCGATGCAGGCGGCAAATTTTCCGGGCCCTGTGCCGGGCGTTTGAGAAAGTTTGAAACCCAGCGGCCACCCGATCTCGCAGAGACCGGCCAACACCAGATAAATCCAGGACATATATTGAAACGGGGAATCACCTTCCGCTCGCCGGCCTTCCCGAACGGAAAAAGCTCCAAGGGCAACGGATGCCTTGCAGAATATCTGCCCGGCGTTTCCGATCAAGGCAATAATTTTTTATGACCCCGTATGAAATGGGACGCACACTGTTTCAGCGGCTTTAGGAAAATGGTTCTTTTTCTTTCAAACCGTCTCAAATATCTTTGAGACGGAAACCGCAGCCCTGTGATACTGGCACCGTTATGGCTATTCATTATTTACTTGCCGCCATCGTTCTGACCGGAACATGGCTTCCACGGGAATCACGGCCACTACATGGATAAGCGCCCCACATCCCAGTACCTGTGCGCCGGATGGTCTTTCTGCCTGGGAGAAGCAGAGTCAAGGCTTGTCACGACCAGCATGCCGCATTCTCAACCAATGGATACGGAAGCGCAGCTAACGTCCATTGATTTCAATTTAAGAGAGGTTGGAAAAGACGAGGCGGTATCCAAAACATTATCGGCAAACCGGACAACACCACTTTTACAGGGATTCATCCTTTCCAAAAATATCATCTTCAAAGAGTTACTTCAAAATCCATTCCACCTGTACGCTGCTCCTCCCGCCTTTGAGGCTATCAGGCAATAAAGTCCGACCTTCTTTCTTCCATAACGCTCCGCTACGGAAGAAAGCAATTCAATTTCCCCCCCGGAAACACCTCCGGGAGGGAAAAACGTATTAGCTGACTTTCCTCTATTTGAGGACAGGAGCTTTTTTGCCGGGAGCCAGCCCCGCATCCTTCCCATCCGTCAGCCATTCAATGGTAATGGGAACAAACTTCAGCTTTTTAATATGCTCCTGGTTCTCCTCATAAAGCACCCCGACGACGCCGGGTTCCACCATGGCGAGGCTGGAATAGGCAAAACCTCCCTCGCCCAGCAGTTTCTTCACCGGCCAGGTCTTGCCGTTGTCATAGCTCATGGCCACCTGTCCCTTAATGCGCCGACCCGCGCTGGGGCCGGAAAACAGGATGCGGCTTTTGCCGCCGTAAACAGGCTGGTTGCTCAGGGAATACGTCATCAGGGAATTCTGGGTACTGTCGCAGAACAGCTCCGGAGCGTCCTCCACCTGCCCCCAGGTCTCCCCGCCATCCTGGGACCACGCGATGCGGCGGCATTTGCCGGCGCCCCAATGGCGCGCAACCATCACCACGCCGCCGTTATCCGTTTCCGCAATGGACGTCTCATTCACCATGCCTTTCATATTGGCAGTCGGCTGGCTCAGCTTCCAGCTCTTGCCGCCGTCATCGCTGTAAATGCAGGAAATCACCCATTTGCCGAACGGCCCTTCATTCATCGGAATCACCAGACGCCCCCTGTGGGCGCCGCTCTTCAGCTGGGTGCCCGCATTGGGGCCGGACGCCATAATATCCACTCCGGAAGGCCGCTTGGTCGTCTTCGTAATCTCCTGCGGATTCGTCCAGGAGGAACCTCCGTTCCTGCTCTGGATCATGAAATTGCGAATGCACTTTTCATCATCCCATCCGTCCGGGATATTGGGCTGCCGTTCCTTGACGCCGGCAGGATAACGCTGGAACACGACAGTCACGGTTTTGGTTTTGGCGTCATAAACAGGGCACGGATTATTAAACGTGGCTCCATGAGCCTTGGCAATCGCCCGGGGCCGGGACCAGGTCTTCCCGCCATTCTTGCTGACGCTCATGATAATATCATTCTCCCCCTGGTCGGTATTCTTGTACCGCCCTTCGGCGAATGCCAGAAGCTGGCCCTTGCCGATACTGAGCAGAGCGGGAATGCGGATGGAGGCATAGGGATTGCCCTCCCCGGCGCTGAATACGGTCACAGCCCTGTCCGTAGGGAAATCGCTTTTCTTTTCCTGCCCGAACGCCGGCAATGCCACGGCGCATACGGCACTCATCAAACACTTGAATACGGAATTCATCATCTCTTCCACCCTATTCCATTTTCCCCTTCCGCACAACAACCATGTCATGCATGTGCGCAAAAACCAGAGAAAAAGGAGTACGGAAGAGGAACGCGCGGCAGAAACGCGATACCGCCGCCGGGAAACGCCGGAAGACTTCGACTCAAAGCTCAAACGCGACGGCAGAGAACGTCCTCATCCGGATACGGCAACCCGGAAAAGCGTCCGCCGGAACCGGGAAATATCCGGGAACGTGAAATCGGCTGAAAAAAATCCCTGCCGCAACGCCAAAACCATTCCACACATCAACCGCCCAGCCTTTTTCCTGACGGACTGCCTGCCTATTTACTCATCAAGAGAAAAATGGTGAAAGAAGAAGAAAACGGAACCTGTATCTTGTAACATCACAGAATCACCTGCTTCCCGCACTGTCATGAACCGAATCCTTCCATTATTATCCCTGCCCCTGCTGTCGCTCGCAGCGGCATTTGCCGCCAACACGCCGGAACACATCGGCAATGACCTCAAACTGTTCAAAGACTCCTCCTGCACCTCCCTGAAGCCGGATGTCAAAGACACCTCCGCTTTTCAGTCGGACGCGATGAAGGAACTCGCGGATAAAATTCTGGCAGGCCATTACAAGCCGGACTACCTGTATGCCGAATACCGGGCTCTTCCCTCACCGCGCCAGACGGGGAAAAATCTCAGAATCGGCGACGGATTCAGTAAGTACGACAACATGACGGGCGTCTATCTGGAAAAGGGGAAACATATCGTCCTGGTCGGCAAGACAGAGGGGCAGGAAATCAGCCTCCTGCTGCCGAACCTGATGCGCAAGCCGGCCGAAGGAGTGCAGCCCACAAAAGACCCCAATGGCTGGGGATTGCACAAAAAGCAAATTCCGCTCAAGGAAGGAATCAACATCATTGACGTGGAAACGCCCGCCAACGCCTATATCAGCTACTTCTCCGAAAACGCCGGCAAAGCTCCGAAAATCCCCGTCCACTTTGTGACCGGCAAAGCCAACGGCTACTTTGACACCACCCGGGGCGACACCAACAAAGATTGGGTTCGTCTGCTTGACCAGGCCGTCTCTCCGATCATGGATGCCCGGGGAAAATACATCCAGGTTGCCTACCCCGTAGAATTCCTGAAAAAATTCACCAAAGACCGCGGAACCGAACTCATCAACGCCTACGACAAGCTCATCGGCATCCAATACCAGCTGATGGGACTGGATAAATACGGCAAAATCCCGAAAAACCGCGTTCTGGCCCGCGTGAACTTCAACTACTACATGTTCCGCGACGGAGACGGAGTCGCCTACCTCGGAAACGACGGGACAATGCGCATGGTCACCGGCCCTGAAAACGTTCTCAAGGGAGACGCCTGCTGGGGATTCTCCCACGAAGTAGGGCACGTCATGCAAATGCGCCCGATGACCTGGGGCGGCATGACGGAAGTCAGCAACAACATCTTTTCCCTGCAGGCCGCAGCCAAAACAGGCAATGAAAGCCGCCTGAAGCGCCAGGGTAGCTACGACAAGGCGCGCAAGGAAATCATCGAAGGGGAAATCGCCTACCTGCAATCCAAGGACGTCTTCAACAAGCTGGTTCCCCTGTGGCAGCTCCATCTTTACTTTACCAAAAACGGACACCCCGACTTCTATCCTGACGTCATGGAGTACCTGCGCAACAACGCGGGAAACTACGGAGGAAACGAGACCGTCAAATACCAGTTCGAATTCGTCAAAGCATGCTGTGACGTCACAAAAACCGACCTGACGGACTTCTTTGAGAAATGGGGATTCTTCAAGCCCGGAAAATTCCACATCGGTGACTATGCCCAATACGACTTTAACGTCACCCCCGAAATGGTGGCGGAAACGAAAAAGTGGATTGCCGGCAAAGGCTACCCGAAACCTGAAACCGACATCACCAAACTAAGCGAGTAAAGAGATCCGGCAATTCCGACAATTCCTTTTAATCATCAAATATGCTGCAAACGGGTAAGAAAAACAGGAACCCAAGTTTAATTCTTTTGAAAGTATTTTTGATGATGGAAGCTTATTAAGAGCTTAAACTCCCTCACCAAGGGTGGAATCATTGCTGATTCCACCCTTTTTCATTTTTACGCTCCTACGACATTTCTTGCCATATGGGATACGGGAAATGGTACAATACACCCACCAGATCAAACACACTACCCCAATCGGCAGCTTATCCTTGCTTGGTCTCAAAACATATACAAGGAGACATCCGTATAAAAGGGGGCTTTCTCAAATGCTTTAAAATTGTTTTTCCAAAAAATGGAAACCTTTTCCCATTAGAAAATGTATCAAACATGAACAGGCAAAAAATCCAATTTGTTCACTTGTAAAGCAGAATTATTTTTTACGGTAATTTTTCAGATTTGCCGATGTTAATACCCATCATTCCTCTGGAATCCTTACAAATGATTCTGAAAACATTAAGAATAAAATAATCAGCTTATCGTCTTCACCCAATAGCATTTACGGAATACTGATACTATCAATGATGCTGTACATTGGATGAATAGGGATTTTGGAAATACTGGAAAACAGAAAATAAATTTCAAAAATATACTACAATGATCAAGTTATAAATATTTTAGCCTTACCCTATAATATAAAATATATGGAGAATTCCGAAATGTATACTGTAGTATATCTGAAATTTATTGCTATGTAAATGAATATGTTATAAATAAAATCGTCTTACTTAATAAGGGAGACAATGGATAAGAAAGTTCCAAATGTATGATTAAGTATGACTGGATTCCAGGACTTCCAAGATCAATCAGTTTTATACGAAGGTATTAAAAAAATCATCCCTTAATTTATAACATAGACAGTGATTCCTACCAAAATCAGCACCAAAATTAAAATCCCATAGATCCTAAACTTGTTAACCATTTTATGAGATGACATAGAAACCTGTTTAAACTGCTCAAGGGCTCTACCTGCACATTCTTGGATTTGAGATAAAATTATTGTAGATATTTCAATAGAAACAGAATCAAAAAACTCTGTCATTTTTATTGCCAATTCTAATCGTTCAGGAGTATTCGGAAGTGGTTCATTTTGAAAGCAATTACATTTTTGGAGAATAAAAGTGTTTTCACTCATATTTAACTCTTTTGATTTTGCTTGAATAAAATATGTTCCTAGCCGCCCTACACCTGTTTTACCTTGCTTTATTAGATCTAAGTATGTTGATGCTCGATTTTCAATGAAATCATAGCTCATGTTTGGAAACAACAAATTTAGTTCCTTTTTATAGACTAATTCCATTACCAATTTGGGGAAACTTTTTGACAGTTTAATAAAAGTCATACTTCCAAAAATCGCTATATAAATACAAAACTCAAGACAACCATCTTGAGTCATATTTTTCATCAAAAAAGAATTAGAATTTTTTTCTAATGATTTGAATAAAGGATAAAATACAGATTCATCAGAATAAACGGGTAGAGAAGGGAGATCATTCATGCACAGTTAGTATAATATAAAAATAATATTATCAATTAATTATAAATAATCAATTCGAAAAATTCTAATTGTAATAGATTCAGGAATTGAAACAACAATTTAATTTTAGATGGACCTCAGATTTTGAAAAATTCATCCACGGAAAGGATTGATGGTAAGAAAATTTAAAAAGTAAAATAGAATTATTTACTTTAGTCTTGTTTCGTTGATTTTCTCGATTATTCATCGGATCAATTTACTGAATATCAAGAGCCAGAAGATTCTGAAAATCTTACAGCAAAATTATCCTACATAATTTCGATAAGAAATAACTGTTTCACAGAAACACATACGCAATATTCCGTCCAGTTTCTTCTTCCAACTATCCCCATCTCTTCCCCACACCCTTCCAAACAAAAACCACAATATATTCGTAAGGAGTATATTGTGGTGGAAAATTGATGGCGGACAGGGAGGGATTCGAACCCTCGGTACCGGTTTGCGGTACACACACTTTCCAGGCGTGCTCATTCGACCACTCTGACACCTGCCCGTTGGAGATTGTGCTAGATAGGAAAGCAGGGGCAGAATAATGGCAGAAGAGAGGTTTGGCAATCTTTTTTTCATCCAGAAGGAATTTTCCCGTCTTCCTCGAGTTTTTCACGTTTCCGGCTGTTGCTCGAAAAGGATGAAAAGCGCCCCGACAACACGAGGAAGTCTTCAACAGGCATAAGCAGAAACAAAGCGTATTTTGAGAAGCTTGGAAAGGAACAGGTTTCCGTGGTTCATAAAAATCCTCCATGAGAGTATGGCAGATTTCCTCCCGTCCTGCCCTGTTTTTCCCGCGGAGCAAATAAAAATTTTTCTCTTTCTCCACCTTTACGGCTTCCGGGCAATCGGGCAAGGTTCAGGCAAGAACCTCTATTGATAAACTTGCTTCCGTCCAGACTCAAGAATTGACCAGCAGACGTTTGAGGAATTTCAGGAGCGAGACGGGAAGAGAAGATTGAAGGATTCCGGAAGCCCAGAGTTTCTAGAGTTCCGGGAACACGCGGCAGGAATGAAAACCCACGCTGAAAGAAGAGAAGGCGGGACATGCCGTTTCACCGAGTATCATCATTTCCACGGCTCCGCATTCCTCCCGTCCTCAAAAAAGGCCAAAGGCTTCCGGCATGTCCCGGAAAAGGCGTTTCCCGACCGCACTTCCCCCTTGACGGATGCCCCAAAGACAGGTTTGCTAGTCCTGCGCATGGGAGAGTCCTTTTACACACGCACCACGGAGGCCCCCTCCTCCGCTTTTGATTTGTCCCTCAGACCACCCGCTTTCAGCGAGTTCTGCGGGCAGGAGAAGATTAAGGACCGCCTGATGCTGATGGTGGAAGCCGCCAGACAGCGCGACGACGTGCTGGATCACATCCTGTTGAGCGGTCCCCCGGGCCTGGGGAAGACGACGCTTGCCAATATTATCGCGAATGCCGTCGGCTGCCGCATTCATACGACTTCCGGCCCCCAGATTGAAAAGGCGGGAGACCTGGCCGGCGTGCTGACCAATCTGGAAAAGGGGGATATTCTGTTTATTGACGAGATCCACCGCCTGCACCCGGCCATTGAGGAGTATCTGTACCCGGCCATGGAGGATTTCCGGCTGGATATTATCATCGACCAGGGGCCGAACGCCCGCTCCATCCAGCTCAACCTGCCCAAGTTCACCCTGGTGGGGGCCACCACCCGCGCCGGGATGCTGACCAGCCCGCTGCGTTCCCGCTTCGGCCTGGTGAACCGGCTGGATTATTATACGCGGGAGGAGCTGTGCGCCATTATCGAACGGTCCGCGGGGCTGCTGAACGTGCCCGTGGACCCGGAGGGCGCCCTGCAGATCGCGCTGCGCTCCCGCGGCACGCCCCGCGTGGCCAATTCCCTGCTGCGCTGGGTGCGGGATTACGCCCAGGTGCGCGGCGACGGCGTGATTACGGAGCAGTTGGCGCACGACGCTCTGACCATGATTGAGATTGACGACGATGGCCTGGACGAGATGGACAAGCGCCTGCTGGAAGCGATGATTTACAAATTCAACGGCGGCCCGGTGGGCCTTTCCTCCCTGGCGGTGGCCGTAGGGGAGGACGCTTCCACGCTGGAGGACGTGCACGAGCCTTTCCTGATTATGCAGGGGTATATCAGCCGCACCCCCAGGGGGCGCGTGGCGATGCCTTCCGCCTATCTCAAGATGGGAGCCGCGCCGCCCGCCAACGGTCAGGGGTGGCTGTTGTAGGCCATTCATTTACGGCATGGAAGGAGTGCTGCGTTTTGTGCTGGTCATCAGGCCCGCTTTCTTTTAGACTGTTTCCACATAAAACGTCAGGACGTTTTCTGTTCATCATACGCCCAAAGCTATGGCCGCACATTCTGATACTCCCTTTAAAAGACTGCCCGTCAAGATTATCGGTACGGGTTCCTATGTTCCGGAACGCCGCCTGACCAATGCGGATCTGGAAAAGATGGTGGACACTTCCCACGAATGGATTATTGAACGCACGGGCATTGTGGAACGCCGCATCGCCGCCCCTGACGAGTACACTTCCCATATGGGGACGAAGGCCGCCCAGCGCGCTCTGGAATCCTGCGGGCTGAAGCCGGAGGATATTGACCTGATTATCGTCGCCACCATCACGCCGGATACGTTCACCCCTTCCACTTCCTGCTATATCCAGGATGCCTTGGGCGCCAAGAATGCCGCCGCCTTTGACATTTCCGCCGCCTGCTCCGGCTTCCTGTTCGCCATGAAGACCGCCGTCCAGTACATCGGCACCGGCCAGATGAAGACGGCGCTCATCATCGCCGCGGAAAAACTTTCCACCGTCGTCAACTGGGAGGACCGCAGCACCTGCGTCCTGTTCGGGGACGGCGCCGGAGCAGCCGTGCTCCAGGCCTCCACAGGGGAAGAGGGGGAAGGCTCCGTCCTTGCCACGGATATCGGTTCGGACGGCTCCCTGCATGACCTGCTCCAGATTCCGGGCGGCGGCTCCCGTTGCCCCACCACCGCGGAAAACGCCCATGAACGCCTGGCCACCCTGGCCATGCGCGGCAATGAAACCTTCCGCCATGCCGTCACGCGCATGAAGGCCTCCGCCGCCAGCGTCATTGAACGCGCCGGCCTCACGGCGGACGATATTCAGCTGATTATTCCCCACCAGGCCAACCTCCGCATCATTAACGCCGTAGCGCAGCGCCTCTCCATTCCTGAAGATAAGGTATTCGTGAACATTGAGAAGTACGGCAACACGTCCGCGGCCGCCGTCGCCATCGCCTTTGACGAAGCGCGCCGTTCCGGCAGATTCGGCAAGGGAGACAATGTCGTCCTGGTCACGTTCGGCGCCGGGCTTACCTGGTCCGCCGCCGTTATCCGCTGGTAATATTCTTTTTCATACTCCCCCATCATCATGACCACTGAACCATACGGCAAAAAAAATCCGTTTCCCGCTCCCGTCCTCTCCGTCAAGCACATCACCGGGGAAGGCAGTCCCAAGGAAACTATCCACATTGAATACAGCCTGGACGGTTCCGGGATGAATTACATTGCCGGGGATGCCCTGGCCGTCATTCCCTCCAATGATCCCGCCCTGGCGGACGCTCTGATTGACAAGCTCGGCCTCAGCCCGGATTCCCAGGTTTCCACGCCGGAAGGGGAAACCGCAAGCCTGAAGGACGCCCTGGTTCACTGCTATGACATTACCAATGTCAACAAAGCCCTGCTGACCAAATGGGCCGCCGCTTCCGGCAGCCAGGAGCTGGACGCGCTTCTGGCCGGGGATAAAGACGCCCTCAACGATTTCCTGTGGGGCCGGGACGTGCTGGATCTGGCCACGGAATACCCCGCTTCCTTCGAATCCGCGGAAGCTTTCGCCGGCATTCTGAAAAAGATCATGCCGCGCCTTTATTCCATCGCCTCCAGCCCGAACGCCCATCCCGAACAGGTTCATCTGTGCGTGGGCGCGGTGCGCTACACGGCCCGTGACCGCAAGCGCGGCGGCGTCTGTTCCACCTACATGGCGGACCGCCTCCAGCCGGGCCATACGGCCAGGGTATTCGTACATACCAACAAGAATTTCCGTCTGCCGGAAGACGGGGACACTCCCATCATCATGGTAGGCCCCGGCACCGGCATCGCCCCCTTCCGGGCATTCTGGGAGGAACGCATCGCTTCCGGCGCCAAGGGCGGCAACTGGCTGTTCTTCGGCAATCCGTACAGGGCTACTGACTTCTGTTATGAAGATGAGCTGACCCAATTGACCGGCACCGGTAAACTGAAGTTGTCCGTAGCCTGGTCCCGCGACCAGGAAAAGAAGGTGTATGTGCAGCACCTCATGGTTCAGGAAGGCGAAGAGCTCTGGAAATGGCTGGAAGCCGGCACCTGCTTCTATGTCTGCGGAGACGCCTCCCGCATGGCGAAGGATGTGGACGCCGCCCTTCATGAAGTGATCCAGACCTGGGGCCATAAGACTCCGGAGGAAGCCGCAGAATATGTGGCGGACATGAAGCAGCACCGCCGTTACCAGCGGGACGTGTACTAATATCCGGGACAACGCCCCTAATTTTGCTACCGCGCCTTTCCATCATTTTTGGGAAGGCGCTTTTTCTTTTTCCAGAGAAAACCGCTACGCATCAATCCGGCCTCTCTCCCGGCTTCCTCCATGACAGCTCCGGCTGTTTTCCCGTCAATCCCAGCCGGAATAAAACACCCTCCCCTGTCCGAACGCCGGCTTCTTTCAATCCGGAAAAGCCATCTTCCGCTCCCCCTCTCCGTAAAAAATAACGCCGGCCTGAAAAGAACCCATCCGAGCAAAAGTTCTCCCCCCGCTTCAAGCGTTTCCTTACCCTCACTCCAAAGTCTGCCGAGTTCCGCAAACGGCCCTTTTTACTTTCCTGAGCTTGAAAAAGAAGACCATGCAGAACAAATACAGCTTCTGCGGCAGGCAGTGGACGATCCCCATCCATCCCGGCCGCTTTAAGGCCCATCTCCGCCGAAAGGAATAACTCCACCAATCCTGCTGCCGGTCAATGCTGTTGATTATTTTTCTCCTCTCCTCCATTTCGGCAAGCAGTTCTTCCCGCGAACGAAAAACCGGAACAAGGCCCTCCAGTAATTCCCCGCACAATTCCAGCCCCGCCTCCTTGCTTTTTTTCAACTGGCTTTTCATTTCCAGCTCCCTTTTTTCAAAGGCCTTCGCCGTCCGCATGTCGGCAAACCGGAACGCGCTGTTGACGGCGCAAATATTTTTAAGGGCAAACCGGTAATAATATAAGGATATGCCCGGCATTTCATAAATATTGCCCTGAAGCCATGCGTGAAACCCCATCAAATCGTCCTCAAAACTGGCCGTCATCCGCAGGGAGTTGCCCCATTCGCAGGCGCTCTTCCTGATCATCATGCTTCCGCCGTAATGGGCAGCAGAAGAAAAGGCCCCCTCTTGAAGCGCAAGAGTCGGCATTTCCCGCGGAGCAGCAGGGAAGGCCGGGAATTCAAACGCAACGCCCGGTTCCTCATAGACGCTGGTCATCTGGCTGACCACAGCCACGGCATCCGGGCGTTCCATCACCGCCCAGGCAAAAAGCCTGCATCTCCAGGGGAAGGAACAATCGTCCCCATCCTGACGGAGAATCCATTCATGGGAAGCCAGACCAATCGCCTGCCGGATATGAGGCCCGCGCCCCAGCGGCGTTTCATTCCGGTTCAGGAGTACCCGGTACGGCCCCTTATATTGAGCCGCCATTTCCTGCATGACAGCGAAGGTCCCGTCGGACGAGCCGTCATCCGAAAGAATAATTTCAACCGGCCCTTCATAATCCTGCCCGAATACGCTCCGGATAGCATCCCTGATGCAGCTCTCCTCATTATGCCCGGTCAGGATAATGCTGATGGAAGGAAGTTCCGAAGGGTTCATGAAGAAAAAACACGGAAAAGAAAACGTCAACCATGAAGAGGACAATGTCCTTCTCTATTCATTAATAAGGCGTCACGTTCATACCGGATTCCAAATCCGGGGTCAAGGGTTGATTTTTACACCAAGGAACTTATGTGGCGCGGACGTTTTGTCATCAAGAATCTCCCCCCTTACGGGCAGGGGGCCCGAAGCCAGGAAAACAGGGCGAAAGATTCTGCTTTCCCTTATTGCCCCCAAAACAAACATTTTTCATAAGCAATTATTTTTTAGAACCATAGAACTCTTAGAACCAGACCTAGCCGGAATACCTCCACACCCCATAGGTTCCATGAGGTCTTGGGACAATTCTCTATCCATTCATGCTGAATCCTGAATTTTCCAATCGGATTTGGAATTCGCTATGACAGATTCATTCGCGCACTGATGAATCATGGGAGGAACAATAGATTCGCCCCCCGCCATTCACCGGTTGCGATAGTTACACCCCCATCAGAATCATTTTCTCCATATCCTGATTCCCGTTCCACTCACGAAGCAGTTCATCATTCCCCTTACATGCAGAAACCATTCTTCAGCATTATTATCCCGGCTTATAATCTGGAGAATTATATTGCTGCCGCCCTTCAGTCAGTACTGGTTCAAACATTTCAGGATTTTGAGATCATCATCGTGGATGACGGTTCTTCCGATGAGACCGTTTCCATCATTCAATCTTTTCATGACCCCAGAATTCGCCTGGTTTCCCAAGTTAACGGCGGCGTGTCTCGGGCGCGAAACGCAGGGATGAAGAAGGCCGTGGGGGCTTACACCGCTTTCCTGGACGGAGACGATTACTGGTATCCCGAGCATCTGGAGCTAGCAGCCGATTTTTTCAACCGTCATCCGGAGATATTGGCCTATGCCAACCGTTACATGAGGGATGAACTGGAGGCCATCCCGCCGCGCCCTCCATCTTATCCCGAATCTATCCGGAGGCTGGGGATCCGGGGAGTGCTCTTCATGAATTCCAGCAGTGTAATCCTGAATTCGTCTCTTGCGTCCCGTCTTCCCCCCTGGGAAGAAACGATGCCCTATGGGGAAGACGGCCTGTACTGGACACGGTGCATGCGGGGGACAGGTCTGATCGGGCTGGGAGGCTCCGTCACCTCCATTTACAGGCAGAGAGCATCTTCCGCCATGCATGATGAGCATTATCAGCATGTCTCCCTCCACTCACTCATTGCGCCTCTACTGAATGAGCTTGAAGCCATGAAAAATCCCAAATGGCAATTTGCCGTTCATTATCTGGTCATCAGGGAATTGCATCCCCAAAGACTGTTATCGCTCAACGTAGAGGAACGGATTTCCCTGACAGGCAGGATCAGGAAAATCATGCACCCATGCCTGAACCGTCCGTTTTTGGATTCCTATATGAAAGCGTGTTCCGCAAGGGCAGGCATGGAACAATCATTTTCCGCTCTCATGGACAGAACCATGTTCTCCTGCAAATGGCTGGACCACCTGGAAAGGATAGGACGCTCCCTATTTTTCCGGCTGCAAACCAATAACGGAACGGAGAACAAACACCCAAATCCAGTCCGTTCACAATCATGAATATCGTATACGCTACAGACGATAACGGCGCTCTGGGAACGGGCGTGAGCATTGTGTCCCTCATGGAGAATTTGCCGCCCGGCGTTCATGCCGATATTTACATCATGACTGGCGGGTTAAGCGGTGATAATACGGCCCGTTTCCATTCCCTGCAACAGGGCTACAATCTCCATTTGCACTTTATTGACATGAAGGATAAATATACGGATTTCCCCGTCGGTTCCAAATGGTCGGCGGCAACATATTACCGTCTTGGCCTCGCAGGGGAACTTCCCGCCACGGTAGAACGCGCCCTTTACGTGGATATTGATACCATTTTCAACAGGGACATAAGCCCCATGTATGAATCAGAATTCGGAGATTGCCTCATTGCCGGCGTTTTCACCACGGAAGATTTATCCGAGGAATCTTTTTCACGCTGGAAGAGAGAAATGAATCTGGACCGGGACTCCATTTACATCAATGCCGGCGTCATTCTTTACCATATTGGAAGAATACGCGAAGAACGTTTTGAATCCCAGGTTTTATCCTGGGCGAAAAACAATATTCACCGCCTTTCCTGGCAGGATCAGGATATTTTGAATGTATGCTATCAGCAGCGTATCTTGTTACTTCACCCTATGTGGAACATTTGCGACGGGGCTATCTGGTCCATTCGCTGGGAAGGCGTGAAAAGCTTCAGAAATAATCCCCTAAAGTCGGCGGACCTGCTGGAAGCCGCCAAGCGGCCGGGCATTATCCACTACTGGGGCCATCCCAAACCCTGGCATCCCAACAATATTCGCCAGGATTATGGATTGTTCTACAAGTATTGGAAGAAATCTCCGTGGAAAGATGACATCAGGGATTTCCGGAAGCAAAACGATCCCGGCCGGATGTTCATCTCCAAAATGAGATGCCTCCTGGGAAAGGGAAAACGGCTTTTACAGGGCAAGCATCAATAGAAATACGGAAGGAGAGGCCTTATTTTTTCGTTACCCGGCCATTTACAAGCCGCCTTTTATGGGAAAATGCCGGAGCCGGCTATTTTTTAACAAGCCGACTTAACTCCCTTCCGGAATTTTCCCGGATCCGGGAAAAACCGGCCGCATACGACTTCAGGAACGCCTCAACGTTTTATGCCTGATGATTTTTCCGGAGTTTTATCAATAGTAAAAAATCATTCATTTATGAAAGTTGATACTATTAAGGGAAGTTCCTATGTAATGACCTGTACAAAAGCTTGTACTGTAAGCGCCATTTTCAATTCCGGAGAGACGTCCATGCTTATTCTGGAAGCAGAGAAAAAAGGGCAATACGGTTTTGCGGCCCCGACGGACGCCATAGAAGTATCCGATGAAGACGCTTTGATCACCCAGGTTTTCAAAACAGCCGTTCCAGGGCTGCCGGGCCAGAACGGCATCAGGCAAGGAGAAAATGCCGAATTAAAAAACCTGACGGCGGAATCCGGCACTTTTACGGGGACCGTCAACGCCAACGGCGGCATTAATATCCCGCTTGCCGTGGGGGCGGCAACAGATATGTCAGCAGTCAACCGCCTTTACGCCGCCGGG
>NZ_DKYW01000010.1:0-88122 GCF_002493465.1 Akkermansia sp. UBA7090 | reverse complement strand
GAGGTAAAAACGCGCCAAATGTTCCCGGCCCCCTCATCCGCTATCCGGAGCCGGAAAAAACCGGAACGCGAGTAACAGGGCCTTTTTTATGCGATTTCAGCGGAGTTTTGAACGGACAGGCCCTACGCGCGCGCACGCGTTTTATAATATTAGCCTTGCAAAAAATTAAGATAAGCGTAGTATATTTCGGTTATGTCCGAAGATACCAACGAGGTTGTTGAAACCACCGTTTCCACGACGGCGCAGCATGAATACGGCGCCGCGCAGATTGACAAACTGGAAGGCCTGGAGGCCGTGCGGAAGCGGCCCGGCATGTACATCGGGGACCCTGACGAACGGGGCTTGCACCATTGCGTATTTGAAGTGCTGGATAATTCCATTGACGAGCATCTGGCCGGCTATTGCAGCAAGATTGACATTGTCATTCATGTGGACGGTTCCATTTCCATCGTGGACAACGGACGCGGCATTCCGGTGGATATCCACCCGAAGTTCGGCATTCCCGCCGTGGAACTGGTTCTGACCAACCTGCACGCGGGCGGCAAATTCGGCCAGGGCGCGTACAAGTATTCCGGCGGCCTGCACGGTGTGGGCGCCAAATGCGTGAACGCCCTGTCCGACTGGTTCAAGGCGGAGGTGCGCCGGGACGGCAAGCGTTACCAGATCAAGTTTGAGCGAGGCAAGACGGTGGAACCCCTCCGTACCGTAGGTTCCTGTGCCTGTGAAGTCACGGGAACCACGATCACGTTTTTCCCGGACGCCACCATTTTCACGGATACCACGGAGTTCAAGTTTGACCGCCTGACGACGCGCCTGCGGGAACTGGCTTTCCTGAATCCCGGCCTGGTCATTGAACTGATTGACGAGCGTGAAGCTCCGGCGCGCCGGGAAACGTTCTTCTATAAGGACGGCATTGTGGAGTTCGTCCGCCAGCTGGGCACGAACAAGGAAGTGATCAACGAAGACCCCATTTCCATTTCCGGCGTCCGGAAGGTGGAAGTGGAGTACGACGGCAAGAAGATGGAGGACGATGTTCTGGTGGACGTAGTGTTCCAGTACAACAACACGTATGAAACGAATATCCTTTGCTTTGCCAACTCCATTTACAACGGGGACGGGGGAACGCACCTTTCCGGTTTCCGCGGCGCCCTGACGCGCGTCATCAACGGTTACGCGAAGGCCAACGGCCTGCTGAAGGAAAAAGATCCCTCCCTGAGCGGCGAAGACGTTCGTGAAGGCCTGGTGGCGGTCATTTCCGTCAAGATGCCCAACCCGCGTTTCTCCTCCCAGACGAAGGACAAGCTGGTGAATACGGAGATTGAAGGCGTGGTGGGCAACGTCGTGTACGAGGAAATCAAGACGTATTTTGAAGAAAACCCGGCGATGGCCAAGAAGATCATCGAGAAGAGCATCACGGCCGCCCGTGCCCGGGAAGCCGCCCGCAAGGCGCGCGAAACAGTCCGCAAGAGCGCCCTCTCCATCGGCGGCCTGCCCGGCAAACTGGCAGACTGTTCCGACCGGGATCCCGCGAAGTGCGAGCTGTTCATTGTGGAAGGTGACTCCGCAGGCGGTTCCGCCAAGATGGGGCGCGACCGCCGCACGCAGGCTATCCTGCCCCTGCGCGGGAAAGTGCTGAACGTGGAAAAGGCCCGCCTGGACAAAGCCCTGGGAAGCAAGGAAATCCAGAACATGATTACGGCCATCGGCGCCGGAATCGGGGAAGGGGACGATGAAGCCTCCTTCAAGCTGGACCGCGTGCGTTACCACAAAATCATCATCATGACTGATGCCGACGTGGACGGCGCCCACATCCGCACCCTCCTTCTCACTTTCTTCTGCCGCCACATGCCGCAGCTGGTGCGCGCCGGGTATCTGTACATCGCCCAGGCGCCCCTGTACCGCATCATCCGCAGGAAAAAGGAAGAGTACGTGCAGGATGACGTGGCCCTGAACCGCAAACTGATTGAACTGGCCGTCAATGACGTGACCCTGCGTTTCGCGGACGGTTCCCGTTCCTTCTCTCCCGAAGAGCTCTCCGCCATTCTGGAAACGCTGGTCAACCTCCAGCGTTATACGGAATCCATGCAGGCGCAGGGCGGTTCCCTGGAAGACCTGCTCAGCCACCGGGAGGCCAACGGGGAATTCCCGGAATTCCTGGTGAAGGTGCGCTGCGGCAATGAAGAGGAAATACTTTTCTTCCATGACATGGAGGCCCTGACCGCCTTTTCCGACGAAAACAGGGACCTTTTCATCTTCGGCATGCCCTCGGAAGAGGAGCTGCTGGAAAATCCGCTTCCGGAACGGGAGGGGCCCAGCCGCCGCTCCATCACCCATGAACTGCATGAAGCCAAAGCCATCACGCGGGCTCTGGCACGGCTGGCGGAACTGGGCATTCCGGGGAATATGATTGTCTCCATGGACACGCCCCTGTTTGAACTGGTGGAGGGCGAGGGGGACAAGGAAAAAGTGACCCCCCTGTTTTCCGTCATGGACATTCTGGAATCTGTCATCTCCATCGGCAAGCGCGGGGTGGAAATTACGCGATTCAAAGGGTTGGGTGAAATGGACGCCAAGGACCTGTTCAAGACGACAATGGACCCGGAACGGCGCGAGCTGCTCCGCGTCATCCTGAACGACGACAACGCCGTCAGGGCCGATGAAATGTTCACCATCCTGATGGGGGATGTGGTGGAGCCCCGCAAGAATTACATCGTGGACCATGCCCTCAATGTCCGCAACCTTGACATCTAACCCCCGCACTCTCTTTCAGCACCATGGAAAATAATAGAATCAAACCGGTGGATGTAGCCAACGAGCTCTCCACTTCTTTCCTGGACTACTCCATGTCCGTCATCATCTCCCGCGCCCTGCCGGACGTGAGAGACGGCCTCAAGCCTTCCCAGCGGCGCATCCTGTACGCCATGAAGGAACTCAATCTGTCCCCCGGGGGCAAGACCCGCAAATGCTCCAAAATCGTGGGCGACACGATGGGTAATTACCACCCCCACGGGGATGCCGCCATTTACGGCACCCTGGTGAACATGGCGCAGGACTGGTCCATGCGGGATATTCTCGTGATCGGCCAGGGCAACTTCGGCACGCCGGACGGAGACCCCCCCGCCGCCGCCCGATACACGGAAGCCAAGCTTTCCGGCATGGGCGTGGCCCTGATGGCGGATCTGGATAAGGATACCGTGGACTTTGTTCCCACATACGACAATGAACACACGGAACCTACCGTGTTCCCCTCCGCTTTCCCGAACCTGCTGGTGAACGGCGGCACGGGGATTGCCGTGGGGATGGCCACCAACATGCCTCCGCACAACCTGGGGGAAGTGGTGGACGGCATTTGCGCCGTGATTGACAACCCCCACATGACGGTGGATGAGCTGCGCCAGTACATCAAGGGGCCGGATTTTCCCACCGGAGGCGACGTGCTGGGCTTTTCAGGCATTGACAGCTACTTCCGCACCGGGCGCGGCTCCGTGCGCATCCGCGGCAAGATAGACATGGAAGTAACGGATTCCGGCAAGGACCTTCTCATTATCCGGGAAGTGCCGTTCGGCGTGAACCGCGCCGCCCTCCAGGAACGCATCGCGGAACTGTACAAGGATAAAATTCTGACGGACATTTCCGGCATCCGGGACCTTTCCGACGAGAAAACCTGCATTGAAATCGAGCTGAAGCGGGATGCCCGCCCGCAGGTGGTCATGAACCAGCTTTACAAGCTCACCTCCATGGAAACTTCCTTTGCGGTGAACATGCTGGCGATTCATGACAACCGCCCCAAGACGCTCGCCATGATGGACGCCATCAACTTCTACATCGAGCACCGCCGCGAGGTGGTCGTGCGTCGCACGCGCTACCTGCTGGGGGACGCGGAGAAGGATGCCGAGCGCCTGGAAGCTTTCCTGCTGGCCCTGCACCACATGGATGACTTCATTTCCATTATCCGGGATTCCAAAAACCGGGATGAAGCCCGTGAACGCCTGCAGAACTACACCTTCTCCACGCAGACGGCGGAAAGCCTGGGCATCCTGATCCGTTCCCAGGCCTCCATCCAGGGGGACCGCTATGTCTTTACGGAACGCCAGGTGAACTCCATCCTGGACCTGCGCCTGTACCAGCTGACCGCTTTGGAAAACGACAAGATTTCCGGG
Source organism: Akkermansia sp. UBA7090 (assembly GCF_002493465.1). Taxonomy (NCBI): domain Bacteria; kingdom Pseudomonadati; phylum Verrucomicrobiota; class Verrucomicrobiia; order Verrucomicrobiales; family Akkermansiaceae; genus Akkermansia; species Akkermansia sp. UBA7090. Next base: position 83,962 of record NZ_DKYW01000010.1, on the reverse strand, counting down.
GAATACGCGGAACTGCTGGTCCGCATCAAGGACTACCTGGATATTCTGGCGAACGAATCCCGCGTGCTGGGCATCGTGAAGGACGAACTGAAGGCGATTAAGGACAAGTACGCCACGCCGCGCGTCACGCGCATTATTCCCTTCTCCGGGGATATGGCCATTGAGGATCTCATCCCGAATGACACGATGATCGTCACCATCACGCACAGCGGCTACATCAAGCGCACCAACTCCGCGGAATACCGCGTGCAGGCGCGCGGGGGCAAGGGCGTGAAGGCAGCCACTACCAGGGGGGCCAAAAAGGACGCGGAGGCGGACTTTATCGAACACCTGTTCGCCGCCCAGAACCACGACTACCTGATGTTCTTTACGAACACCGGGCGCGTGTACGTGGACCGCGTGTATGAGATTGACGAGGCGGCGCGCAGCGCGCAGGGCCGCAATATCAAGAACCTGCTGGATCTCCAGCCGGAAGAAGCCATCGCGGCCATCCTGCGCCTGGAACGCCGGGTGGATGAAAAAGGCAATGACATTACCTTTGCGGAAGGCAGCGGCAATGTTGTTTTCGCCACGAAGGACGGCACGGTGAAGAAAACCAGCCTGAACGATTTCGCCAACTACCGCAAGGCCGGCATCATCGCCATTAATCTGGAGGAAGGCAACAGTCTGGTGAACGCGGAACTTACCAGCGGGGCCGATGAAATCGTGCTCGTCACGCATGACGGCATGAGCATCCGCTTCCCGGAAGAAGATCTGCGTACGCAGGGCCGCAACACCATCGGCGTCCGCGGCATCCGCCCGCGGGCGGGGGACTATGTGGTGGCCCTGGCCATTGTGGACCCGCAGAAAACCCTGCTGGTGGCTTCTGAAAACGGCCTCGGCAAGCGCACTTCCTTTGACGAATACCGCACGCAGGGCCGCGGCGGCACCGGCATCAAGACCATGAACTGCACGGACAAGACCGGCAAGGTGGTTTCCGCTACGGTCGTGTCCGACGAAGACGAGCTGATGCTGATGACCACGGCCGGACAATCCGTCCGCATTAAGGTGGCGACCGTGCGTGAAACGGGCCGCGCCACCCAGGGCGTGAAGCTCATGACGCTGAATGAGGGCGAATCCATTCAGGACATTTCCATCGTCATTCCCGATGATGAGGATGAAGAAGCCCCGGCGGAAACGGAAGACGCGGGAGCCGGGGAAGTGCCCGGTGAAATGGAGACTCCGGCGGAAGAATAATATTCAGGTTTTCCTGCTCCGGCGCCATGCCGGAGCAGGGTGCTTCATGGGCCGTTTTTATGGAAGACCCCCTTTCATTGGAGCAATGTGCCGGACGTCTGGAACGGCGCGGATTCCGGAGCTTTGTAGTGCCGGGCCTGAAGGAGGCTGCGGAGGTGATGCGCGACCTGGTGCGGGAGTTCAGTCCGTCGTCCGCTTCCTATGGGGATTCCATGACCTTGAAGGCTGCGGGCATTCTTGATGACCTGCGCTCCAATCCGGACATTCAGTTCTATGACGGTTTTGTTCCGGGCATGGAGCGGGAGGAAAAATGGGAGATCCGCCGCCGGGGCATGACGGCGGACCTGTTTTTAACCGGCGTTAATGCCGTCAGCATGGAAGGGACCCTGCACTGGGTGGACATGGTGGGCAACCGTGTGGCTCCGGTGGCATTCGGACCCCGGCATGTCATTCTTCTGGCCGGTTCCAACAAGCTGGTGGCCACGCCGGCAGAGGCCCGGGAACGCATCCGCCGCATTGCGCCCCTGAACGCCAGGCGGCATGAAGGGTTCAGGACTCCCTGCATGCACACCGGAATTTGCGCGGATTGCAATTCCCCGGACCGCCTGTGCAACATCCACATGTCCCTTGTTAAATGCTTTCCCAAAGGAAGAATTTCCGTCATTCTGACGGAAGAATCCGGAGGACTTTGACTCATGCCTTTTCAAAACCGGATAGAAATCATGGCCCCGGCGGGGTCGTTTGAATCCCTGGCGGCCGCCTTGCAGGGCGGTGCGGACTCCGTGTACTTCGGCGTAGGCAAACTGAACATGCGTTCCCGCGCCACGGTCAATTTTTCGGAAGAAGATTTGCCGGAAATCGTCGCGCGCTGCCATGAGGCGGGCGCCAAAGCTTATCTGACGCTGAATATCATCGTGTACGATGAAGAGCTGGAAGCGGTGCATGCCCTGTGCTCCGCCGCCCGGAAGGCCGGTGTGGATGCCGTCATCGCTTCCGACCTGGCGGTGATTTCTTATGCGCGTTCCATTGGGCTGGAAGTCCATATGTCCGTGCAGGCCAACGTCTGCAACATGGCCTCCGTCAGATTTTACGCGCAGTACGCGGATGTGGTGGTGCTGGCCCGGGAACTCACCCTGGCGCAAATCAGGCACATTATTGAATCCATCCGGAAGGAGGGCGTGAAAGGCCCCTCCGGGGAGCTGCTGCGGGTGGAAATTTTCGCCCACGGGGCGTTATGCGTGGCCGTGTCCGGCAAATGCCACATGAGCCTGGCGGCCTACAACTCCTCCGCCAACCGGGGGGCCTGTTTCCAGAACTGCCGCCGCGCCTACCGCGTGACGGACGAGGAAACGGGCAATGAGCTGGTGATAGACAATAAATACGTGATGTCTCCCAAGGACCTGTGCACCATTCCGGTGCTGGACCAGCTTCTGGACGCGGGTGTCTCCGTACTGAAGCTGGAAGGGCGCGGACGTTCCTCGGATTACGTCAGGACGGTCACCTCCGTGTACCGGGAAGCCGCGCGGGCGTGCCAGGACGGAACCTTTTCCTCGGACAGGGCGGAAGCGTGGATGAAACGGCTGGAATCCGTTTTCAACCGGGGATTCTGGCAGGGCGGGTATTACCTGGGCGTGAAGTGGGGGGAATGGAGCGGTTCAGCCAACAGCCGCGCAGCCCTGTTGAAGATCCACATTGCCAGAGTAGAAAACTTCTATAAGAAGAACGGGGTGGCAGCCCTGTTCCTGGAAGCCGGCGGCTTGTCCGTGGGGCAAACCATCCTTATAGCAGGTCCCACTACGGGAGCCGTCCGCATGGAAGTGGCCGCCATGCGGAAGGAGACGGCAGAGGGAATGGAATCCGTAGAAGCCGCTCAAAAGGGAGAAACCGTCTATCTGGCGGTTCCCGAACAGGTGCGCCGCCGGGACAAGGTATATCTGCTGCGCCCCCGGATGCTGGAGGATGCCTGAATGCCCGGCTGACCCTTTTCTCTTCTGCCTGCCTTTTCCAAAAACCGGGAATCGACGGGCAGAATGATTTTAATTTTTCCGTTTCCTGCCCGGCGGGCCGTCCGGCTTAATTAAGTTATCCGTTCATTATCTTTCGTTTGGAATAAAAATGTTGGAAAGTGATTTTCCAATTGAATGAAAAAGAATTTCCCTGGCGTATTATTTGAAAACCATACGCCATGCCTGCCTATATTTCCTTTCTGCGCCTTTTTTCATGTTCCTGCGCCTTGCTGGGAGCAGGAATGCTCCATGCTTCCGGTTTGCAGCCCTGGCTGCGGGAGCTGGCCGTAATTCCGCCTGCGTCTTCCGTGAAAGAGAAGGATGCATGGATGCGGCAGGTGTGGACAAGGACGGCGGAGTATGCGGCTTCCCTTTCCGAGCCGGCTGCCGCCGACGATTGCGGGGATGCGATGGTTCTGCTGATTCCCGTATTTCAGGCATGGCCGGACGGGAAGGCTGCCGGCTCCGCACTGGCGGAAATTCTTTCCGTTCCGGCAGAGAGTATTGGAGCCGTTTCTTCCTGGGATGACCTGGTTAAGCATCAGGAAGCCATTCAGGAACGAGTCCGTTTCCTCAGGCTGAAGAAGCTGGCGGCCTATTACGACTCTGCGGCCATCCGCCGCGCGGTGAAGCGAAACCGGGACAAGTACGGGGAACGGTACGCCGGAGCGGAAGGTTTTCTGGCGCGGCTGGATGAGTGGGAGAAGGAGCTGGGGCCTCTGGACCGGTGGGTGGAGCAGGCCGGGCCGGGACAGGCGGCCCGGCTGCGGGAGATGGTGGATCTGCGGAGAAAAGCCCTGATTGAAACCCTGCCGGAACAGAACGGCCTGAAGGCATGGGTGAGCGTACGGCGTTTCAATCCGTCCGGGAAAAGTTCTTTCAATCATGACCGTCCGGCGAACTGGCAGGGTATTTCCAGCATGCCGGATTCCGGGCGCAGATACCGCAGCGGCATTGTGAAATTTAACGGGGTTTCCTCTTCTTCCCCTGTGGAGCAGCTGCTGGCGGACGACCGCTGGGTCGGGCATCTGGATATTGATTTTTCCGGGGAGAAGCTCATGTTCACCGGGAATGGATTCGGCAAGAAGGAAAACAGGCCCTGGGACGTGTTTGAGCTGGACTTGAAAACCGGGAAAAAGGAATCCCTTACCGCGCACATGCCGGCGGATACGGACAGCTATAATTCCTGCTACCTGCCGGACGGCCGGATTATTTTCGTCAATACTTCCGGCATGCAGGGGGTGCCCTGCGTGGCCGGGGTGGATTACGTGGGCAACCTCCACCTTTACGACCGGGAAAAGAAAACGACCCGCCGGCTTACCTTTGACCAGGACAATAACTGGTTCCCTACCATGCTGCCGGACGGCAGGGTGATGTTCCTGCGCTGGGAGTACACGGAAAGCGCCCACTATTTCAGCCGCGTGCTGATGCACATGAATCCGGACGGCAGCGACCAGAAGGAATACTATGGTTCCAACTCCTACTGGCCCAACAGCTTGTTCAACGCGCGGCCCCTCCCCGGCAGGCCGGGCATGTTTGCGGGCATTGTCAGCGGGCACCATGGAGTCAAGAGGCTGGGGGAACTGGTGCTTTTTGACGTGAACAGGGGACGCGCCGCCACGGAGGGTGCCGTTCAGAAGATTCCGGGGTATGGAAAGCCCGTGGAAAACGTGACCAAAGATCAGCTGGTGCAGGGATTGAAGACTCCTTATTTCGCAGAACCTTATCCGTTGAATGACGAGTGTTTCCTGGCCGTTTCCTCCCCTTCCGGCGACCAGGGCGTGACCAATGTGGTCTGGTGCGACATATACGATAACATCGTTCCTCTCACGGCCTCATCCTACTTCGTCTATGCAGACCCCGCGCCCCTGGGGCCGCGCCAAAAACCGCCCGTGCTGCATGACCGGGTGAAGACGGAAAGCAAGACGGCTACGGTTTATATTTCCGACGTGTACCGGGGCCGCGCCATGGCCGGAGTGCCCAGAGGGGAAGCCAGGGCCCTGCGCGTGTTCATGTCCGAGTACAGCCCCCGCAATACGGGAAGCCACTATGCCATGGGCATGGAGAGCAATTGGGACTTGAAAGTGCTGTACGGCACCGTGCCCGTGAATCCTGACGGTTCCGCCATCTTCACGGCTCCCGCCTGCCAGCCTTTGACGCTTCAGGTGCTGGACGGGGAGGGGCGTGCCCTGGCGCTGATGCGGAGCTGGTTTACCGCCATGCCGGGGGAAACGCTCAGCTGCATCGGCTGCCATGAACGGCAGAACTGCGCTCCACCCGCCAGGGCGGTCATGGCTTCCCGCCAGAAACCCGCTCCTATCGTTCCGTGGTACGGCCCCGCGCGTACCTTCTCCTTCATGAATGAAGTGCAGCCCGTGCTGGACCGCCATTGCATACGCTGCCACACAGCGGAAGGCAAGGCCCGTGAAGGAGTGCCGGATTTCATGACATTGGAGGCCGTCAAGGGGGCGCCCGCCCCCGGCTCCGTCTCTTATTGGAACCTGCACCCCTATGTGCGCCGCAACGGCCCGGAGGGGAACTATCTGGGGCTGGCCCCCACGGAGTTTTTCGCGGATACGTCGGAGCTTTACCAGCTCCTTAAAAAAGGCCACCATGGCGTGGACATGCCGCAGGAGGACTGGAACCGCCTGGTCACGTGGATGGACATGAACGCCCCTTATCTGGGCGAATGGCCGGGAGAGCGCAATGAAGGGCTGCTGAAACGCCGTTATGACCTGCACGGCAGATTTTCAGGAGCGGAACGTAATTACGTGACGATGAAGGATTCCCTGTTCCGGAGAAGCGGCGGCGGTTCCATCCCTGACGCCGGGAAATCCATTACCCGCGCCGGAGAAAAGAGCGTTCCCGTTCCGGAACCGAGAAATGAAACGCTGACTGTGGATTTGGGGGACGGCGTGAACATGACGTTCCGCCGCATTCCCGCAGGAAAGTTCAGGATGGGGAATGAACGGGAAACACCGGCGGAACGTCCTGTTTCCACGGTGGGGATTGAAAGGCCGTTCTGGATGGGAGAGGCGGAAGTGACGTTGGAACAATACCGCCGCTTTGACCCGGAGTATGCTAACGGATGGTATGACATGCATTACAAGGATCAGGTGAAGCCCGGCTACGACATGGATGCCGATCCGCGTTTTCCCGTCATCCGGGTGCCTTGGGCCCGGGCCATGGAATTTTGCCGCTGGCTTTCCGGGAAAACCGGGAAAAAAGTGACCCTGCCTACGGAAGCGCAGTGGGAATATGCGGCCAGGGGGGGCGCGGATACGGATTTCTTCTTCGGGGAACGGGATGCGGATTTTTCCGCGTATGCCAACCTGGGGGACGTGACGCTGAAGGAGCTGGCCGTTTCCGGCGTGGATCCCAGGCCGATTAAAAATCCCAACCGTTTCTGGGACTTCGTGCCGAGGGATGAAACATACAATGACGGAAAGCTTCACCTGGCCCCCGTCAAGAGTTACAAGCCGAATGCCTACGGATTGTACGACATGATCGGCAATGCCGCGGAATGGACCCGTTCCGAATACAGGCCCTATCCCTGGAAGGAAGGGGACGGACGCAATGAAAGCCTGGACTCCCGTGTTCCCCGTGCGGTGCGCGGCGGTTCCTGGTATGACCGTCCCAGACGGGCCACATCCTCCTGGCGCTGGGGATATCCCGGCTGGCGTCCGGTGTACAACGTGGGGTTCCGGGTGATCATAGAAGACTGATTGTTGAAATTGCCATGAAACTGACAAAAATGTTCCGCGTCTCTGCGACTGTTCTTGGCTGTCTGCTGACCCTCATTTCATGCAGGCAGGGACCGGATGCTGCTTCCGGCCCTCTGGCTCCGGTGGATGTGAAGGTCGTTAATCACCTGGTTGCCGTGCTGGGGCATGAGAGCTGCGTGCTGGAACTGGTGGACCCTGCTTCCGGGGAAAAGGTGAAAAGCATCCGGCTGGCCCAGCCTCCCAACGGCATGGCCGTGGATGGCGCGACGGCTTATGTGGCGGAGGGGGGAGCGCGCGGAGTGGTGGAAGTAGTGGACCTGGAAAGCGGGGCGTTGAAGCGTTCTTTTCCTGCCGGGCATACGCCCATGTCTCCCGTGGTGCGGGGGGAAAAGCTGTATGTGGCCTGCCGGTTTGATTCCCGCGTGCTGGAAATGGACGCCGCTGCCGGAACCGTGCTGAATTCCTGGAATGTCCCCCGTGAACCCGTAGCGCTGGCCGTTTCTCCGGACGGCAGGAAAATCTGGGCTGCCGGCCATTTGCCGGCCGGGGCTGCGGACGGGGATTTCACGGCTGCTGCGCTGACTCTGGTGGAAGACGGAAAAGCTGTCCATTTCCCGCTTTCCAACGGGACGCAGGGCGTGCGCGGCATGGCGATAAGCCCGGATGGACGCTATCTGGCCGTGGCGCATGTATTGAGCCGATACCAGGCGCCCACCACGCAGCTGGACCGCGGCTGGATGAACACGAATGCCGTGACGGTTATCGATACGGACGAGCCGGGCAAGCCTCATCCCGTTCTGCTGGATGACCCGGATGCGGGGGCGGCCAACCCATGGGGCGTTTCTTTTTCCGGAGACGGCGGAACACTGTTCGTGACGCATGCGGGGACGCATGAACTCTCCGTAATTGATTTCCCGGCCCTGCTGGAGCGCATGAAGCGGGAAGACCGGAGCAATGAGCCGGTTTCCGAAAGGCTTGGTTTCCTGCACGGTCTCCGCATCCGGATCGCTCTGCCCTTGAACGGCCCGCGCTCCGTGGCCTCCGATGGGAAAAACGTTTATGTGGCCGGCTACTTTTCTGATTCTCTGGCGGAAATCTCCCTGAAGGATGTCTGCAAATCCAGGGCAATTCCCCTGAACGCCCCATTCCGGCCTTCCCGGGAAAAACTGGGGGAACGGTATTTTAATGACGCTTCCCATTGCTTCCAGGGGTGGCAGAGCTGCGCCACCTGCCACCCGGACGGCCGGGTGGACGGCCTGAACTGGGATCTGCTGAATGACGGCATGGGTAACCCGAAAAATACGCGCACCATGTTCCTTTCCCACCGGACGAGCCCGGTGATGACGCTGGGCGTCCGCGCCTCTGCGGAAGTGGCCGTGACGGCGGGTTTTGTGCACATCCAGTTTCTGGAACCTTCCGGTGAATTGGCGGAATGCGTGAATGCATACCTGAAAAACATGAAGGAAGTTCCCAGCCCGTTCCTGGTGGCGCATACCCCTTCCAAACAGCAGACAGGGGAGGTGGGGTGCGCCCAGTGCCATGCTCCCGGCGTGGAACGGGGAGCCTTGTCCGAATCCGCCCGGAGGGGCAGGGAAGTGTTTAAAACAGCCGGGTGCGTGCGGTGCCACCCCCATCCTTACTTCACTAACAAGGAACTGGTGGCCACGGGGACGGCCACGGGGCTGGATGAAGGTAAAAGCGTTCTGGTGCCCTCCCTGGTGGAAGTGTGGCGGACCGCCCCTTACCTGCACGACGGCCGTGCGAAGACGATACGGGAAGCCATCACGACATGCAATCCGGGGGATCTCCGCGGGAAGACGAGTTCCCTGAATAACCGTGAACTGGAGGATTTGATCAATTACGTGCAGTCCCTGTAAAGGGGCGGGAGGGCATCATGACGGCGAATGTACCTGAACGACTGGAATGGTCCGGAACAAACGGGGCGGAAGAACGCTTTTTCTGCATGACGGCGGAGCCGGGCGCGAGTTTTGAGGAAGAACTGCGTTCCCTGATGGCCAGGTACCGCAATCTGGGGGGCGGGGAAGAAGATGAATTCCTGCTGCGTTTCCATGTCAGCGACCCGGTGCGCCAGTCGGCTCCGCTGCGGAGGATAACAGGAGAACGGAATTCTTATGTTTCCATAGTTGGACAGCCCCCTGCGAACGGGGCCCGCGTGGCTCTGGAAGCCTGGCACATCGGCGGAATGCTGGGAAAAAGGCGTAGGGCGGAGCAGGGCGGAACAGTCGTGGAAGCCCTCCGCACGCATTACCGGCTGTTCCTGGCGGGCAAGGGGGAATTCTCCGCCCCGGACAGCTGCGGCCAGATGCGGGAGGAATTCCGCTGGCTGGACCGGATTGCCGCTTTACAGGGGGGAGCTGTGCCGGATTTGGTTCACCGCACCTGGATTTATTGCCGGGACATTGACAACAACTACCGGGGATTGGTGGAAGGCCGCAACGGATGCTTTGACCGTTACGGGCTGACTCCGGAGAGCCATTTCATCGCCAGTACCGGCATTGAAGGCTGTACGGAGCTGCCGGGCCGCCTGCTGCATATGGACAGTCTGGGCATCGCGGGGCTGGAGCCCGGGCAGGTCCGGTACATGGAAGCGCCGGACTACCTGTCCCCCACGCATGTGTACCGGGTGGCCTTTGAGCGCGGCGTCCGCATCGTGTACGGAGACCGCTCCCATTATTTCCTTTCCGGCACCGCCAGTATTGACGCGGAGGGAAACATTGTCCATCCGGGGGACGTGGTGGGCCAGACGGCCCGCACCCTGGAAAATATGAGCGCCCTGATGGAAAGGAGCGGGGGAAGCCTGTCCGACCTGAAGCAGGCCGTAGTGTACCTGCGCGACTGGGCGGACCGGGAAACGGTTCGCCGCCGGCTGATGGACTCTCCGTTGGCTGCGGTGCCGCATGTGATGCTGAAAGCCCCTGTCTGCCGCCCCGGCTGGCTGGTGGAAATAGACGGAATAGCCGTCAATGGAGCCGGAGAACCTGCCTTTGCCCCATTGTAAATTCTGCCGTTCCAGGAACCGCGGCGCGAGGGCGATTTCCCTTGTTATCCTATGCACGGAAATGGTATCATGAAAGCGCATGACCTATCGCCTTAATACGGACCGTCTGGTATTTCTTTCCGTGCTGTTGTGGGTGTTGTTGCCGCCGGGCGTTTTTGCCTGGGAAGGTAATCCGCCGAGTCCGGATAATGTGCGGTGGCTGGAGCAGTTCTGTTCCAGCTACGTGCAGTTTCTGGCCCTGGGCGGCGTGTTGTGCGCGGTGATCGGTTTTGTGTGCGCCGTCCTGGTCTGGCTGGTGCACCGTCTGGACTGGGCGCGGAGTTTGAAAATCAGCGTGCTGTTTGTCATGTCCATCCTGTGCCTGGTTTTGTATGGCGGCTCGCTTTCCTTTGCCGTGTTTTATCTTCCCCTGGCCCTGATTAACCCCGCCGTGTATTGTTTCAGCGTTAGCAGGGTGGAATGAGAGTTCCTGGCGGCGACGGAGGGATGTTTTTCCTGGGGGGGAGAAGAGGCTTTATAATTTTATTTTTGGCGTATCTTTTTGATTTTCAAAGATAGCAGGATTTACCCCGGAGCCGTCCGCGGCAAAAGCGGCTCCGGGTGTTTATGCTTTTATAAAGATTGCGGATGTAATGCGCGGATGCTCCAGTCACCGAATCCTTCCCCCTGGTTGCGTTCCGCCGCAAAACGTGCAAATACTGGTCGGAGCACGTCTGCGATTTCCTTTACGGGTACAGATTCCTGATAGATGAAGCCCAGCCTGTCTCCTCTTCTGGAACCGCCCATCCAGATATTGTACTTGCCCGGACCTCTGCCGACGAAAGCCAGTTCTGCCAGATATGGTCTGGAGCATCCGTTGGGACACCCGGTCATGCGGATGGAAATTTCTTCGTCCCATAGCCCCAGTTCTTTTAACTGCGGTTCCAGTTCATCCACCAGTTTTGGAAGCAGCCTTTCGGAGTCTGTAAGGGCCTGCGGGCAAAATGGCAGGCTGGTACAGGCGGAGGAATTGCGCCTGAGCCCCGAATTGTTGGGGAGAAGATTGTACTTCCCAATGATGGATTTGATTTGCTCGGCAGTATCCGGTGTGATGCCGTCAATGACCAGATTCTGATTACCTGTGATGAAAAAATCTCCTTGATGAATAGAAGCTATTTCATGAAAAGCGGTTTTGAGCTGTTGCCTGTTTGAATTCTGGATGCGGCCTCCTTCAATTTCAATGGTCTGGCGGCCAGGAACATCTGCGGCGTCTCCGTTCGTAGATAATGAAAAAGGTCTGGCCGCTTGAAGCGGAAATGGAAGGCGTGTTGCAAGTTCGTTAGTGAACCAGTCCAGCCCTTTGCCGGCAATGGTGTACCTGAGCCGGGATGTTTTTCTGTTGCAGCGGGTACTGAATTCTTTGTGGATCAAAAGCACCTGCCGGGCTACTTCCTCCACCTGCTCCGGGAAACAAAATCCGATAATATCCGCAAGGCGGGGGAAAGAACCGGGATTGCCGTAAGCATAGCCCATTCCTCCGCCGGCCAGGATGTCATATCCCAGGAGTTTTCCCTCTTTTTCAATAGCCACGAAGCTCAGGTCCTGGGCGTACACATCAACATCATTTTCCGGGGGAAGCGTAAAAGCGATTTTAAATTTGCGCGGCAAATATCCGGGACCGTACAAAGGCTCTTCCTCCGCGCCCGAGTAGATTCGTTTGGCATCCAGCCATATTTCATGATAGGCGTGCGTCTGCGGTTCCAGTTTTCGGGAGAGTTCCCGGGCTTGATTGAAGACTGTCTCATGGATGCCGGAATCTTCCGGGTGCAGAGAAACCATGACATTGCGCGTGGCGTCCCCACTGGCGGCAATCGTGGTGATGGCCGCGTGGTGGATATCTTTCATGGTCTGTTTCAAGTCCTGTTTGACGACTCCGTGGATTTGAATGGCCTGGCGTGTCGTAAGTTTAAGGGTGCCGTTGCCGAATTGGTCGCTTAGCGTTTCCGCGGCCAGCCATTGGCTGGGCGTCATGCGGCCCCCGGGGAGGCGCAGCCTCAACATGAATAACCAGTTTCTTTCCTGTCCGTTTTTCTTCCGGATAAGCCGTTCATCCCGGTTATCCTGCTGGGTAATCCCGTGAAATTTCAAAAGAAATTCTTCTTCGGACGGGAAATGGGTAATGCTGCCGTCATGGAGGAGGTCAGAGATGTTTCCTCTGAGGAAATCGCTTTCCTCCTTGATTCGTTCGTTGGATGTGTATCCTTCTTTAGTCATGATATTTTCTGTTGGTTAAGTTAAATTAGTCCCCCAGCGTCTGTAGATGGCTTGTTCCAAGGGGGAGAAGATGAGTTTGTCTGAGAGCAGGCCTATGAGAATAATAACGAACATGATGCCCATGACCTGCTCCATGGAATTGAGTTCTCTTCCGAAGTGCAGGAGCTGTCCCAATCCCAGTCCTGTCAGGATGGGAACAAAAATTTCTGCGGACATTAGGGAGCGCCAGGAAAAGGCCCAGCCCTGCTTCATGCCGCTGACGATGAATGGAGCAGAGGCCGGAAGCGTGACGAAGAGCAGCGTGTAGGCAGAGCCGGCTCCCATTGTCCGTGCTGCTCGGGCATAAATCGGAGGGACGTTGGCAAGTCCATTTTCTGTGGCCAGTATGACCGACCAGACGGTGCCCATGACAACGACGAACAGGATGGCCGCTTCTTCCTGGCCGAACCACAGGATAGCCAGAGGGACCCAGCAAACGCTGGGAAGCCCTTGAAATCCCAATGCCAGAACTCCGATGGTGTTTCTCATTAGCTGGAAGCGGGCAGATAAAAGTCCTGCTGGAATTCCGATGGAGATTCCGGCCAGGTACCCCAGGAGCAGTCTCCGGATAGTAACGACCGTAGCGGCCCAGAGAGAGTTGTCCCTGATTGCTTCTTCAAGATAGCCGCTTATGGCGGAAGGCGCCGGGAATAGGAAAGGCCTCCACCAGCCGGATAGAGAACCGTATTCCCATATAGTCAAGGCCAGCAAGATGAATACTGAGGATTGGAGAATATTTTTTATGGAAGGGTGCATGATGTTTGTGCGTCTTGTTTTTCTTCTGCGGGCCTGGAAATCGATTTTAATGCCCGTGTGATGTTTGAAGCTAGCCGGGCCACTCCCGGATCATTGATTTGGCGCGGGCGCGGCAAACGAATGCAGAATTCTCCGCAAATACGTCCAGGGTGGGATGAAAATAAAATGACTCTGTCTCCCAGGCATACGGCTTCCCGTACATTATGGGTGACAAAGACGACGGTAATTCCATGCCCGGCGCAAATGGCCTGGAGGTCCGCATAAAGCTGTTCCCTGGTCATGGCATCCAATGCGGCGAAGGGCTCATCCATCAGGAGAACCCTGGGACGCAATGCAAGAGCCCGGGCTATGGCCACGCGCTGTTTCATTCCTCCGGAGAGTTCATGGATACGAGCATGCGCAAAGTTGTCCAAGCCTACTGATTTCAGGTTTTCCAAAGATATTTGGAGGCGTTTTGCGCGGGGAATTCCGGTAAATCGGAGACCGAATTCTACGTTGTGCAGCACGTTTAACCAGGGGAACAGGGCGAAATCCTGAAAAACGACTGTCCTGTCCGGTCCCGGTCCTGAGATTATTTCCCCATCATAGGAGATGCTTCCCGTATCCGATTTGATCAGACCGGCGATCATATTCAGCAGAGTTGTTTTGCCGCAACCGCTTGGACCTACCAGGCAGATGAATTCTCCTTCCCCTATGTCCAGATTGGCGGAAGAAAGAGCCAGAAGCGATTTTTTTCTGGAAAAATAACTTTTGGAAACGTTTCGTATGGATAATCTACTCATGGGCGGGATTATTTTTATCATTCCGGATGATGCCTTCGACGTGGGGGAGTTTCTTGTAAAATCCGGTCCGTACCGTATCCTTGGCTAATTCGTGGAGCTTTTCTTCGGATATTTCATTCGTGAGAACTAACCTGGGCCACGCATGGATAATTAAAGCGGGATCAATGTTGGAACGGGTAAGTTCCCTCAATTCTTCTACGACGATTTTTTGAGCTTCCTGGGGATGTCCAATGATCCAGAGAGTGAGTTCTCTGTGAGCTTCAATCATGGCCTGCGCCACGTCCGGCTGTTTTTCCAGGAAATCCTTTTGGGCTGTCAGAACAGTGGTTACGGCATCCTTTTCAAGAAACAGGAGCTTGCCTCCGGCTTCTTTTTCCAGGCGGCTAATCCATGGTTCTACAGTCCAGGAGCCGTCCAGTTTGCCTTGACGCAAGAGGGGTATCTGTTCTGGGTTGGGGGTAGGAAGTATGCTTGCGTCTCCTCCGGTTTGAGTGACTGTTACGCCTCCCAGGGCCAACCATGTCCGGCAGACTATATCCTGAGTATTGCCCAATTGGGGGGTAGCGATGATTTTCCCTTGAAAGTCTTTTTGCGTGCATGCTCCGGAATGGGTGGGAACGACCAGTCCGGACCCTCCCTGTACGGCTCCCGCTACGATTTGCAGGAGAGTTCCGTTGGATTTGGAATACGCATTAATGGCAGGGCCCGGCCCAACGTAGGTAAAATCCAGGGAATTGGCGAACATGGCTTCCATAGCGCCAGGGCCGGCGTTGTAAGCATACCATAGAATGGAGATATTTTTCCCCGTCCGTTCAAAGATGCGTTTTTCAAACCATCCATCCCCCGTGCGGCTGAAATGCCTGGCAACCAGCCCCTGGACATGGGTTACGTTGGGAAAAAGGCCAAAGCGTATTTGGGCCTGCCGTTCGGGGGCTTCCCGACAGGATGCCAGAAAAACTGGAGCCAGGAGAGCGCCAACGCAGAGAAGAGCATTTAATGCAAGAGGCTGAGTTTTCATAAAATGATGGAACGGGTATTAAAATGGGATAAAATCAAAATTCCACATAGAGAGTGCGCGCCAGAAGAAACGCGGTATTTTCATTTGCCTTTGCGGGGGGGAGGATGCGGTCTGCCGTTTCTGGCGCGGAGACGACGTTCCCCAGCCAGATGCAGTAGGCCCCCTTGGTGTTTCTGGGCAGGACGGGAAGTCCCGGCAATACTGCAATGCTCATCAGTCCCGCTTCGGCCAGCAGGCCTGAGGCATTGACGATTTCTTTAGCGGATCTGCCCCATACGCCTTCCGCCTTGAAATCCAGACCGTAGGTATGGGCCTTGAGCCGGTGGAGTTCCCTTTCCAGCTGTTTGGCGAAGCTGCGCGCCAGTTCGCTGTCTTCTCCCGCTATGTAAATTTGTTTTCCGCCATGCCCGAAGGTTTCTGCGCGTTCATCGCTTGAAACGAATGTCGGAAGTTGCTCCTGTTCTTTTTCGGGAGCCTTATCTCTGTGAGGAGGGCGAAGCATACCGGCTCCCGCCGTGACGTTATTCAGCGGGTCAATCAGGATGAAAGCTCCTCCGGAGCGGTTATCCCGGTAATAATCATAGAACAAGGGGGAACTTGTTTCCAGGACGATACGGCCGACATGGTTCAGAGGAAGCTGTGTCGCATGGCGGCTTTCCAGTGTATTGACGTCTATGTCGTACTGGAGTTCTGCTATCCGCCCCTGGATATTTCTGCCCGCATGGCGAATCATGTATTTGCTTCCGGGAAGAAGAGGTTTTTCAGACATCCAGATGACACGGGCCTCCAGCCGATCTTCGATATGGGGGAGATTCCCTTTTTTGACGATCATGTCACCGCTGCTGATATCTATTTCATCCTCAAGTTCCAATACGACGGCCTGGGGAGAGAATGCTTCTTCCAGATCTCCGTCCGGAGTAACGATCCTCTTGATCCGGCTGTTTTGAAACGAAGGCAGCGTTACGACAGGGTCACCCCTGCGGATGGCTCCGGAGGTAATGGAACCGGCGAACCCCCGGAAATCGAGATTGGGGCGTATGACTGTCTGTACCGGAAAGCGGAAATCCCGGAGATTCCTGCTGTCGCTGGAATCCAGCGTTTCCAGGATGGAAAGCAGATGATCTCCCTGGTACCAGGGCGTTTTCCCTGTTGTCTGCGTCACATTTTCCCCTTCAATGGCGGAAATGGGAACGAAACGAACGTCCGGGATATTCAGCTGTTGCGTGAAGCTTCCGAATTCTTCTTCAATCTTCCGGAATTTTTCTTCAGAGTAATCCAGAAGATCCATCTTGTTGACGGCTACGATGAGGTGCCGTATTTTCAGAAGAGAGGCGATGAACGCATGCCGCTTCGTTTGTGTGAGTACTCCGTGGCGGGCATCAATCAGGATGATGGCCGCGTCCGCCGTGGAAGCTCCGGTGGCCATGTTCCGTGTGTATTGTTCATGGCCGGGACAGTCGGCAATGATGAATTTGCGGCGGGGGGTGGTGAAGTACCGGTAGGCTACATCAATGGTTATTCCCTGTTCCCGTTCCGCTTTAAGGCCATCCAGCAACAGGGCGTAATCAATGTTGCCTGCCCCCGTAGTTCCATTTTTTTCACTGGCTTTGCGCAGTTCTGCCAGCTGGTCGTCGAAAATCAGTTTGCTGTCATAAAGAAGGCGTCCGATGAGTGTAGATTTCCCGTCGTCCACGGAACCGCAGGTAAGTACGCGCAGCAGGCTTTTATTTTCGTGTTCGTTCAGGTATGAGTCGATGTCCATAATGGTAAAAAGAAGAGGTGTCGTCAGAATGATTCATAATAGGGGTTAAAAATATCCTTCCCGTTTTTTCTGCTCCATGGAGGCATCACCATCGTGGTCAATGATGCGGGAAGAACGCTCGCTCAGCCTGGTTTCCAGCATTTCCGCCACAATCTCTTCTACAGTGCGGGCTGTAGATTCTATGGCTCCGGTTAGAGGGTAGCAGCCCAGCGTACGGAAACGGACGGTTCTCATTTGCGGTGTTTCCCCCGGTTCCAAAGGCAGGCGGTCGTCGTCCGCCATAATCAGGGAGCCGTCACGTTCCACAATGGGACGAGGTTTAGCGAAATACAGGTCCACCACCTGTATTTTTTCCAGGCGGATATATTGCCAGATATCCAGTTCCGTCCAGTTGGACAGAGGAAAGATACGGACGCTTTCTCCCGGATTGATACGGCCGTTGTAAATGTTCCATAATTCCGGTCGTTGATTTTTGGGGTCCCATTGGTTGAATTTATCCCGGAAAGAGAAAATTCGTTCCTTGGCCCGTGATTTTTCTTCGTCGCGGCGGGCTCCTCCGAACACGGCATCATATTTTCCTGCGGTCAACGCCTGAATCAATGCCTGTGTTTTCATAATATCCGTGTATTTGCGGCTGCCGTAAGTAAAAGGATTAACGCCGGCGGCAATGCCTTCCTGGTTACTGTGGACAATCAGATCCAGATCATTTTCCTGAACGAATCTGTCCCGGAATTCTATCATCTCGCGGAATTTGAATGTGGAGTCTATATGAAGAAGCTTGAAGGGGAGCCTGCCGGGATAGAATGCCTTTCTGGCCAAGTGGACCAGTACAGAGGAGTCTTTCCCGATGGAATAAAGAAGTACGGGATTTTCAAACTGGCTGATGGCATCCCGGAAAATGTGAATGCTTTCTGCCTCCAGCTGCTTAAGCTGGCTGAGTCTGCAAATGCTGTTCATTTTGTATGTTCTTTTTTTGATTGTTAATGTTTTGGCCTGCGGTGTAGGCCGCATTCCCTGTGTTCTTTTTCTTCCCACCACCATCGTCCGTCGCGTACGTCTTCTGTCCTCTTGACGGCTCTTGTGCAGCAGGCGCACCCGATACTGGGGAATCCTGCATCATGAAGAGGATTGTAGGGAATGCCGTAAGCGCGGATATAGTTCCAGACATCCTCTTCTGACCAGTGGGCCAGCGGGCTGATTTTGATGATGCCGTTCGCCTCATCGTTTTCTGTGATATGAAGTCCTTTCCGGGTGATGGACTGGGTGGAGCGTAATCCGCAAATCCACGCTTTTTTCCCGGCAAGGAGCCTTTCCAGAGGGCGCAGTTTGCGGATATTGCAGCATTTGTGACGGTTTTCCACACTGTTGCGGAACAGGTTGACGCCTTTGTCCAGGATCATGCTTTCCACTTCTTCCGCTGCCGGAAAATAAGGAATAATGCGAATGCCGTATATTTCCTCCGTTCTTGCCCAGAGTTCATAGGTTTCCGGAAACAGACGCCCCGTGTCCAGAGTAGCCAGAGGAATATTCAGGCCAAGATGGGAGATCATATGGGTAAGCACCTGGTCTTCTGCCCCGAATGATGTGGCAAAAACAAGGTCTCCTTCGTATTGCGCTGCGGCCTGTCGCAACGTGTCTGTAGCGGTTGGGGAATGAGCGTTCATGAGTGTTGAGCCGGTTGAAGGCGGATAGCCGTATCTGGTAGAAAAAAACGGGATGTCAGATGAACAGGGGAGTTGAGTAGTACCGGTCCGCTGAATCGGGAAGGATCACTACTATATTTTTCCCTGTATTCTCTTTTCTCTTAGCAACCTGGACGGCTGCCCATAGGGCTGCCCCGCTGGAAATCCCGGTCAGAATTCCTTCTCTGACGCCCAGTTCTTTAGCTGTGGAAAAGGCATCTTCATTGGAAACGGTGATGACTTCATCATAGATATCCGTATCCAGGGTTTCTGGGATAAAGCCGGCTCCTATTCCTTGAATTTGATGGCTTCCTGCCTGGCCGGCGGATAATACGGGGGAATCTGCCGGTTCCACGGCAATGACGGTGATTCCTCCGGGTTTGCGTTCCTTGAGCAGTCTGCCTATGCCGGTTATTGTTCCTCCGGTGCCTACTCCGGCTACGACGATATCTACTTCTCCGTCCGTATCTTCCCATATTTCAACCCCTGTCGTTTCATAGTGGGCCCTGGGATTGGTCGGGTTGGTGAATTGGCTGGGAATGAAGGAGCCCGGAGTAGTGGCCGCCAGATCCTGGGCTTTGGCAATGGCTCCTTTCATTCCCTGGCTGTCTTCCGTCAGGACAATATCGGCTCCGTAGGCTTTTAGAATATTTCGTCGTTCAACGCTCATGCTTTCCGGCATGGTGAGAATGATGCGGTATCCCCGGGAAGCGGCAATAGCCGCCAGGCCAATGCCCGTGTTGCCGCTGGTTGGTTCAATGATGACGGAACCCGATTGGAGCTGGCCCGATGCTTCTGCCTCGTTGATCATGGCGAGTGCGATACGGTCTTTCATGCTTCCTGCCGGATTCAGGTGATCCAGCTTGAGCAGGAGCCGGGCATTCAGACAATGTGCCTGGGCATAATTCCTTGGCTCCAGAAGAGGTGTTTTCCCGACCAGTTCCGATATGGAGGTGTAAATGTTCATCGTGACGTGCTTTACAGGGATGGATTTAGATTTCTTTTGTATTCCGATAGGAATAATAGGGATTAGTTACTCTTATCCTCCGGAAGTGTCAATATGAATCAATGAATATGAGATATTATTTTATTATTTGTTTTTTTATGTAAATAAAAATGGTAGAAGAGCAGGGAATGGACGGCTGTAAAATTTCAGAGATTGAGAGTAAAAGGCCGGTTTTCTCCGTTTTCAAGCTATTGGCCGTGAAGGTGAAAGGATGCGTACGAGGGGCAGATGCCTTGTTTCCTTGCCTTCCTGGAGCATGCAGTTGTATTGAGTCTCTCCGGTTGACGTTATGAATTATTCCTTTTCCCGGAGAGTAATTGTGGCGCTGGGAAAACTGTTTGTTTTGCCCCATTCCATCCTTTGCCGCATATCCCTGGAATGTTTGTTGCCTGTATGCTGATAATTTGGCAGTTGTGATTATTTGGAGGATGGTGTGCAAAAACACAGCTGTTGAGAAGATGAGCCGTTAGGACTTATGGGGGAAGCCTCTGACGCACGAAATTCGGATTATGTTGTTCATCATGATCTTTGTACGGGCAACAGGGAATCGCCGTACAGGAAGGAATTGTTTTATCTTTCCTTACCGTGGCGGATGTCCGTGGCTTCCTTCAGGAAGACGGCGGTGCCGGCGATGGTTCTGGCAATGTCTCCGATACGTTCCAGAGAACGGATCATGGAGAGAAGGTTGACGCTGTCCTCCATGTATGAACGGATGGGGATGAGTCTGTGACCATCGCCAAAAGGGTCAACAGGCTGAATAAGCGCCCGCGCATCCGGGAGGCTGCCTTGGCGGATTCCGTCTATCGGGAAATGGCGGAGCGGTTCAGGGCTGTGAATAAGGCTGTTTTCCCCTGGGACGGGGAGGCTCCGGCGGAGTTTGTTCCTGCGCTGGGGAATTGGGTCGGAGCACGCGGCGTCCCTGACGGAGGCGTTTGCCTGCTTGCCTGGGCAATATCGGGACAATCCGGTTTCCGTTGCGGAGCTGGTTTTTGTGAACCGTTCCCAGGAACGCATCGCGGATGGGCGCCAAAAGGCAGTGGCGAAAGGGCTTTGCGCGGACATCCTGACGCCGCGTGCCTGACCGGGAAAACCCGCGGAGGGTGTTGTTGAAGCGCCGTTTTTTATTCGGAAACGGGATTCAGGCAGGCCGTCTATCTGACGGTCCAGGTAATGCTGCGCGTGGCGGATTGGCCGGGACGCAGAATCACGCTGGGGAAGTGAGGGGTATTGACGGCATTGGGGAAGCCCTGGGCTTCCAGCGCTATTCCCTGGCGCGCCTGGGGCAGGTATTCCCCGGTATATACCTGGAGGCCGGGAGCGTCCGTCGCCACAATCAGACGGTGCCGGGATTCCGGGTCAAGAAGGATGGCGGCGATTTTGTCTCCCGGTTCGGAATCCAGCACGTAGTTATGGTCCAGCCCGGCGGCGGTGTCCGGGTGGGCGGCGGAATTGCGTTCTCCCAGCAGGGCTGCTTTCCGCAGGTCAAAGTCCGTTCCTTCCACGGGAAGGATACGGCCGTCGGGGATATTGGTGGCATCCACCGGAGTATAGGCGGATGCCCGTACCTCCAGAGTCATGGAATCAATGGTGGGCTTGCCGGACAGGTTCCAGTAAGCGTGGTTGGTGAGGTTGACGATTGTGGCCGCGTCCGCGTACGCTTCCAGGCGGAGGTGAAGGGTTTCTTCCACCACGGTGTAGGTGGCTACCACTTCCAGGTTGCCGGGGTAATTTTCCTCCCCGTCTGCGGAGTGCAGGGTTAGCACCAGCGTATTGCGCCCGGCTTCCTGCACCTGCCAGATTTTGCTGTCGAACCCCTGGATGCCGCCGTGCAGGTGGTTGGGGCCGTTGTTGACGGCCACGGTGCGGGAATCCCCGTCAATGGAGAACCTGCCTTTTGCGATGCGATTCGCGACGCGGCCGCAAATCGCACCGCAATAACAGGTGTCTTTCAGCATGTCTTCAAAGCGCTTGGGCCCTACGATCATGTCCATGCCGTCCTTGACGACGGAGATGATGCGCCCCCCGTAGTTGCTGATGCGTACCGTCAGCTTGTCGGAAGACAGTTCAAACAATTCTACAGGTGCGCCGCCGGGTAAGGTGCCGAAGATCATGCCGGTATATAGCTTGGTCAGTAGTGGATTTCCAATTAATAGGCCAGCACGCGGGAACCGTTGTTGCCGATGATCACGCGCACGCGCTGTCCGACCTGGATCGGGTTGTTCCTGCTGGCGACCTGGACGACCGTGTAGTTGCGGGTGCCGTTCCTTTTCTGGTCCAGACGCACGGTGATGCGTTCCCCGGTCGTGTTATTGATGGCCTTGTCAATCTGGTTGCCGGCGATGCCGCCCAGAATGGCGCCGCCCGCCGCCGTCGCGAATTTGGCGTTGCCGCCCCCGAACATGGCGCCGGTCAACCCGCCCGCCACGGCGCCGATTCCGGTGCCGGTGTTGGCGTTATTGGCCTGGATTTTGACGTTTTCCACGCTGGTGACCGTGCCGGTATAGGTTTCCTGGGCTCCACCGATTTCATTCAGGTTATAGGTGTTCGGGGAACCGAAGTTGGTGCAGGAAGTAATGGACAGCGCCATGACTGCACAGCCGATGGTAAGAATGGAAGCTGTTTTCATGATGACGATTTATAAAACGGATTGAAGGTTAAGATCAAGTAATTTCGCAGTCACCGGAAGGGCCGCGGTTGCGCCCTTCCGGCGGAGAAAACCCTTGCCGGAACCTTCCGGCAAGGGTTCGTATTTATTCTAACGGTTTCGACGGGTCAGGCCTTGGGGGCTTCTTCCTTTTTGGGGCAGCCGCAGGGCTTTTCTCCTTTGCTGCAAGGCTGGCCGCACTTTTCCGGGCATTTGCCTTCCTTGGCGCATTTCCTGGGGCACTTTTTATCTTTCTTGCAGCACTTCTGGGCTGCGGGGGCGGGGGAATCCGCCGGAGCGGCTGCCTCCTGGGCGTAACCGTTGACACTGAAGGCGAACGCGAAGGCTGCTACAGCGAGGATCTTTTTCATATAATGAGATGTGAGGTTTGTGGTGTTGGTAATGCTGCGGCAGAGGATCTGCCGCTTTACGACTGATAGAGCGGCAGGGAGCGATATTTGTTCAAAAAAATACGCGGAGAGGATGTTTTTTAAGGCGGTTTTTTTGATGAGGACGCGCTTTTGGACTCCGGAGTAAGTTTGACAGTCCGGGGGCATGTACGGAGCGCCGGCTTGCATGGGGCGATTTCTTGAGGCACGGTAGGGAACATGAGTTCAGCCAAGGAACCTGTGACGCGCCGTTTTGGAAATGGTTTGACGGTTTTGATTAAGGAGGACAAGTCTCATCCCGTAGTGTCCCTCCAGTACTGGGTTGGCACGGGGTCCATGAATGAGGGGCACTGGCAGGGGAGCGGACTTTCCCATTTGCTGGAGCATCTGGTGTTTAAGGGAACGGCGCATTTCTCCGGGCAGGAGCTGGCCCGCAAGGTGCAGGAACGCGGCGGCCACTGGAACGCGTATACCAGCGTGAACCGCACCGTGTACTACATAGACGGCCCTGCGGAGTCCTGGCAGATTTTTCTGAATCTTCTGACGGAGCTTGTATTTTTCCCCACGTTCCCGGAAGACGAGATGGAGCGGGAGAAGGAGGTGGTGCGTCGGGAGATGGCCATGTATGCGGATGATCCCGATTCCGTGGCCTACCAGCTTCTGATGCAGACGCTGTATCTCAAGCATCCCCGCCGCTGGCCCGTGCTGGGTGAGCGCGCCGCCTTTGACTGCCTGACGCGGCAGGACGTGCTGGATTACCATGCCAGCCGTTATGTTCCGAATAACGTGGTTCTTTCCATCGCGGGAGATGTGGATGCCGCGGAGATTCTTTCCCATCTGGAATTGCTGGTGGAAGACCTGAAATCCCGTCCCCTGAACCGGGAACCCATTCCCCATGAACCTCACCAGTTCGGTTCCCGCAGGGTTCGGAAGGAGTTTGTCGTGCCTTACTCCAAGCTTCACCTTGCCTGGCGCCTGCCCTGTTCCGCCCATCCGGATACGCCGGCCCTTTCCGCGCTGTCCAGCATTCTGGGCGGCGGACGTTCCGCGCGTTTTTATGAAAAGTTCCATGATCGCCTGGGGCTGGTGTACGGCATTGAGGTGCATTCCAACCAGTCTGAGACGGATGAGGGGGCGTTCACCATCAGCATTGACGTGGACCGCGCCCAGCGCGACAAAGTGCGGGACCTGGTGCTCCAGGAGCTTCACAATCTGGCGGAAGAGGATTTTACGGAGGACCTGAAGAGAGTTTGCAAACAGACCCGTGTCAGCCGCCTGCGCCGCAGGAGTTCCGCTTCCGGGATGGCCTCGGAAATGGGGGCGGACTGGTTCGGCGCGCGCAATTTGAACCTGTCTTCCGAATGGCAGGAGGCTATTGAACGGGTGACAACGGAAGATTTGCGCCGCGTTTGTTCCACCTGGCTGTCTTCCCCAAATGTGACGGAAGTCAGCCTGGACCCCCCGGGCAGCAATGTCGGGGATGAAGAAGGGGCCTCCGCCGCCGAGGAAACGGCCCTGAGCGAGCATGTTCTTGGCAACGGCATGAAGGTGGTGATCCGTGAAGACCATCGCCTGCCGCTGGCCTATGCCTGCATGGCGTTCAAAGCCGGATGCCGTGCGGAAAATGAGCATGACGCCGGAGTGACGGACTTGATGGCCGAATGCCTGCTGAAAGGAACCTCCACCCGTTCTGCCGCGGATATAGCCCGTTTTCTGGAAGACATCGGGGGAGCCGTCAACACATCCGCCGGTAATAATTCCCTGAGCGTGGGGTGTCAGGTCCTGGCGGAAGACCTGGACGCCGGGCTGGAGCTGATGGCGGACGTAGTCATGAATCCGTCTTTCCCGGAAGACGCCTTTCTGAGGGAACAGGAGTCTTTTGTGGCGGATGCGGAGGAGGATATGGAAGACCCTCTTTCCGTGGCGTTCCGGCAGGAGCGGAAGGTGGCTTACGGGCATGTCTCCTATGGGAATTCCCCTTCCGGCACGCCGGAAAGCCTGTCTTCACTGACGGTTCAGGACATCAAAAGGCAATATGAACGCATTATCTGCGCTTCCAACGCCGTGATTTGCATTTCCGGAGATGTCAGGAAGGAAGAGGTGCTGCCTCTTCTGGAAAAACATCTGGGAGGCATGAGGGCGGGAACGCCTCCGGCCCTGACTCCCACGCCCGCGCTGCGGGCCGGCCGGGAAGTGGCCGTCCTGGACAAACAGCAGGCCGTGCTGGTAGTGGGGGTGCCGGGCGTGGACGTGGCTTCGCCGGAGATGGCCCAGGCTCTGTTGTTCCAGTCCTGGTGCAGTGATATGGCCGGTCCCGTTTTCACCAATATCCGGGAGGAAGCCGGACTGGCCTATTATGCCAGTTCTTCCCTGTTCATTGGCATGGATGCCGGAGGCATCTGCTTCTATCTGGGGACCTCCCCGGAACAATTGGAGGAAGCCGGGCGGAGGCTGGAAGAAACCCTGGAGATGATTTATGAACAGGGCATGACGGAGGAGGAGCTGGAACGCACCAGGGCGGCCGCCCTGTCTTCCCGTCTGCTGGCCATGCAGTCCAATGGAACGTTGTGCCAGATGCTGGCGCTGGATATCCTGTTCGGTCTGCCTTTGGAAGCGTTTGAACAGCAGACGAACGCTATCAGGAAGATGGATCTGGCACGGATGAACGCCTTTATCAGGAAGGCTCTGGATCCCGCCCAGCCGCGTTCCTGGTCCGTCGTGCGCCCGCCTGCCGGGGAATAATTTCCCGGAGAATCATTCCCGTTTTCATGGGGGGCGATGCATGGCGGGGCTGAATGATTTATCCTGCCCGGTTTTATGGGCGCTGTTTGGGAAGGAGGGAATGCTTTCCCTCCTTGCCCGATTGCCTGTTTTCCCGGCTTTTTCCAAATGCCCGGCAGAAAAAGGTTTTGTGATGGAAGGATCACGGGAAAGAATATATACGGATGAGCGTGAATTAGAGAGAACGCCGGGATGTGAAAAATAGACAAAATATTGAATTCCAGATGGGAAGCAGAGAAGAAGCTCTTCCGGGCTTTTCACCCGATTTCCCATACATAGCTTCACGGGCGGAACTTGACAAGTATCCGGGGCAGTCTGTTCCCTGGCATTGGCATCAGGCGGTGGAGTTATTTTTTATAGAGAGCGGTTCTCTTGAATATTATACCCCAAAGGGAACAGCTTGTTTCCCGTCAGGATCCGGCGGTATGGTGAATTCCAATGTATTGCATCGGACAAAGACAGCAGTGCATACGGAAAAAAACGTCCAGTTGCTTCATATTTTTGATGTATCCCTGCTTGATGGAGGGAAGGGGAGCCGGATAGGACAAAAATATATTTCTCCAGTTGTTTCAGATCCGGAGGTGGAATTGATCTCCTTCTCCCCTGCAAATCCCCGGGATGAAAAAATTCTGGAACTGATACGGGATTCTTTTCAACTTTCAGATCGTGAATTTGGGTATGAAATGAAGTTGAGGAATGCCCTGTCGGAAATCTGGATGAGGATGTTTGACCAATTCCCTTTTTCCGCTCAAAGGAAAGAATGCAATAAAAGGGATGATAAAATAAAGCAGATGATGGCCTATGTCCATGAACATTATTCCGGGAAAATTGCTGTTCAGGAACTCGCGGCGGCGGCTTTTTTAAGTGAAAGGGAATGCTTCAGAACATTTCGTGATTGCCTGCATATGACGCCGGTGGAATATATCAGAAGCTATCGTTTGCAAATAGCTTGCCGGATGCTGGCTGACGTCAGGATTCCCATTACGGACGTAGGTTATTCCTGCGGATTGGGCAGCAGCAGTTATTTTGGAAAGATTTTCCGGGAATATTTTTATTGCACCCCAACCGAATACCGGAGAAAATGGCGGAATCGTGATATTTAATGGCAGGTAAATGATATTTATTTCCGTGGGAATGCGCTATAGTGATAGCCATGACTGAGATGGAGCCGGACAGAAAAACCGCGGAACGGGCAATCAGGGAAGCATATGAATCCAACCCGGGAGGCTGGGCGGAACATTCCCGCCATGTAGCGCAGGCCTGTGAAAATATAGCGTCACATTGTAAAGGGATGTCCGGCGAAAAGGCTTATGTTCTGGGGTTGTTGCATGATATTGGACGGCATGCCGGAGTAAGTTCCGAAAAGCATTTAATAGACGGGTACCGCTATTGTTCGGTAAGAGGCTGGAACAAGGCTGCGCAGATTTGCATTTCTCATGCGTTTATGATACAGGATATCAATACTTCTATCGGCACGTTTGACGTGAGTGAAGAAGATTACCTGTTCATGAAAAATTTTGTAGAGAACGCAGTCTATGACGACTATGACCGTCTGGTCCAGTTATGTGATGCTTTGGCCTTGCCTACAGGCTTCTGCCTTTTGGAAAAACGTTTTGTAGATGTGACAATCCGTTATGGAGTGCATCCGTTTACGGTGGACCGGTGGAAAAAAATTCTTCAGCTCAAGGCGTTCTTTGAAAAGAAAACAGACTGTTCCATTTATGATCTGTTGCCGGGAGCCGTTGAAAACAGTTTTCGTCAGGAGGAAAGCCATGCGTTATGAAGCAAAAGATTTTTTGGAAACGGCAAGTCCTGATGCGTTAAGGAAAATTGCCCGGGCGAGGGAATTGACAAGGGAATATTATTTTTCCGCGTATGGCGATACGCGGAGAAGACGTGAAATTCTTCAGGAATTGCTGGGAGGGATTGGGGATAACGTGACGATAGATACTCCCTTTCATTGCGACTACGGGAAGAACATTTTTTTAGGGAGCAACGTGATCATCGGCATGAACTGCACGTTGGTGGATAATGCGCCCATTCACATGGGCAGCCAGGTGTTGATTGCGTCCAATGTTCAGATTTATACGGCTTCGCATCCGGTCTTGCCTCAGGAACGCCTTGTGACGAAATGGGAAGAAGGTAAGGGAACGTTTTTCCGAACTTATGCACTGCCGGTAGAAATTGAGGATCAGGTATGGATTGGAGGCGGCAGCGTTCTGCTGCCGGGCGTGACGATAGGAAAAGGCTCCGTTATTGGAGCGGGAAGCGTCGTTACTCATTCCATACCGGCCGGCTGTGTTGCTGTTGGGAATCCATGCAGGGTGATCAGGCGTTTTTGACATCAACGGATGAAGGCCGCCGCGGGAGGAAGCGGGTTCAGGCGTATTCCTTTTTCTTCATGGCGGAACGTTTGATCTGCTCATGGTAAAAGTAATTCACGATAACCGGCGGTTCGTTGAACGGCCGGTGCATGGAATCGTCATTGCGCAGATACGGTAACCCCCGTTTTTCCGCCATCTGCCGTATTGCGGCGTCCAGTTCTTCCCAGTATCCGCGGCTGCCTTTCTGGTAAATTTCCTGATAGAGGGGAGCCAGGCGGGGGTAGCGTTTTCTGATGTACTCCAGAATTACGGATTTGTAGCTGCCCCGCAGATTCAGGTTTTCCAGCCAAATCAGGTTGCACTTGTCTTCGACCTGCTCCACAATCGCCGGAATATCCGTAATGCCCGGAAAAATGGGGGAGATGAAGCAGGTGGTGCGGATTCCTGCCTCGTGGAAGGCCTTCATGGCGGCCAACCTCCGCGAGATGCTAACCGCCATGTCCATATCTGCCTGAAAACGCTCGTCAAGCGTGTTGACGGACCAGGAAACGCGGGCATGGGGAAATGTTTTTATCAAATCCAGGTCCCGCAGCACCAAATCGGATTTTGTAGCTATGCTGATTTCCGCGCCGCTGTTTTGAAGCTGTTCCAGAAGCGCCCTTGTCCTCTTGTAGATTTTTTCCTGAGGGCCGTAAGGGTCGGTCACGGAACCAATAAACAGCTGTTTTCCCGCGTATTTCCCGGGGTTGCGTATTTCCGGCCAGTATTTGACGTCCAGAAAGGTTCCCCATGGTTCCGGATGCCCGGTGAACCGCTTCATGAAGGAGGCGTAACAGTATTTACAGGCGTGGGGGCAGCCCACGTAAGGATTGACCGAGTAATCGGCCACAGGCAGATTTGACGTTGACAGGATGCTCTTTACCTGAATTTTCCTTACTTTGATTTCATCAGCGTTCATGGTTTTAAAAAGCTCCTTTGCATTCCCTGCTGCACGGTATCGGAAGGGAGCAGATGCCCCAGCAGCAGCGGAGAGTCCGGGTCATGGAGTTTGTAATTTTCACGGGCCTTTTGCCGGTTCGTATTTGCATAGCAGTATTTGCAGCCGTTAAGGCAGGTGTCATACGCTCCTATGTCCCGGCTCTCAATGCAATGGCAGCCCTGCCGCATTCCTTGATGTTTCAGGTTGCGGAATTGAACGCCGTTGGCCTGTCCCAGAATGTTCAGGGTCATGCAGCCGGAGGATGAAATGCCGTAACGCGTGTAATCGCCATTGGTTCCGCAGGTTTGAATAGGGATGTTGTATTCGGCCGCGATGGCTCCCAGCCCTGCCGCCAGCTCCTCCTTGTCTTCTTCCGTGAGGGGGATTAGTTCCGGCATGTTGGTTTGCAGCTTCCTGTACATTTCCACAAAGCTGAAAATGCAGCGGTCGATATGGCCGGATAAGAAGGCCGCCATGCGTTCAAAGGTTTCCAGATGCCTTCTGACGGTATATTCATTTGTCAGCAATACCGGGTCATACCGCCATGCGATGCGGTTTGCTCCGACAATTTCCGAAAGTTTGACCAGAGTGGCCATGCTTTCGTCAATGCCGGGAACACCCGGTTCAATTTCTTTTCCGTAGGCTGTAATCGTATAGTGGAAATAGGTATGGAAACGCTCGGCGATGCTGCTGATATGCGGAAGAATGGGAGCATAATTTTTAGAGCAGAACACAACACAGTCCACCTGGTCCGGCGTCAGTTCATAACGGGTCACCTTATGTTGGAACAGGGGATTGCGGGAAAGGACATAGCCTTCTTCAAACCTCTTCAGCAGCCAGCGGGTGTAATACTGGACGGTGTCCGTCCGTCCTCCTGTATTGATAATCATAGCGTGTTTTTGTTGATGGATTGAAATTTCAGACGCATTTGTTCCGAAAAAAGGTCGGTTAAACGGACCAGTTCCGCTTGTTGTTCTCCGCTTAATTCCGCCATGGCGTCGTTTTCCGCCTGCGCGGCAGGAGGGATGATGCGTTCCACGTATTCCTTTCCGGCTGCGGTGAAGCGTACCAGCCTGATTCTCCGGTCGGTTTTGGATTCTTCAAAAGAAAGGTACCCCAGCTTCCAGAATTTTTTGATGGCGGCGCTGACGGTTTGCTTCGTGGCGGAGAGGCGTTCGCAAATCCCCGCCTGCGTGCAGCCGCCCTGAGCGAAATAGATGATATCCAGAATAAACAGCTCTTTGGTGGTTAACCCGTGTTTTCTGGCGTATTCCGTATAGACGGCATATTGTTTGTCCCGTAGCCGGCAGTAGTTGTTTACGTGGATATTGACGCGCTCTTTGCTCATAGGCGGAGATGAAAAAAAAGGTACAATATTTGATAGTCTGATATTTGACAAAAAGAATGTAGCTCTTCACGCGTTTTTTGTAAAGCCCTAAATATAAAGCCCCAGATAAAGAGGCGGGGGATAGGGACGGCTTTTTTGCGTGGCCTGGCAAATTTTCCGGAAACGGCGCCGGGAGGTCATGGCTGCCGGATGTTCAAGAATCCGGGGCGTTTTTCTTTTTTGTTCCCGTATCTGCTGTTTCGCGGCAGAAGAGTTTTTTTGCCGTATGGCTTGGAAAACAGGCGCCTGTGGCCGCCTGGGAAGCGATTCCCTGTTTTTACGGGAATTAGAGAGTTTGCCCAGTGAGGCTTTTCAGCATCAGGGCAAGTTCCGCCTGCTCCGGTTAAGGATGTTTTTCCAGAGGCGGGGAGGGGCGCAGGAACTCAATAAAAAACGCAGGCGGCGATGCGCCTGCGCGGTATCCGGCGATAGTTCTGACAGAAGGAAGGAGCGTTTTTTTTGCCGGAGGGGCTTTGTGCCAAACGGCATTTTTCCGCCTCCTGAACCCCCGGCGCGCTTTCGTGCTTTTGGAGAAGCGGCCGTATCAAGGCACGCCAGGGAAGAACAGGACGGCTGTTTTTTAGCCGATTTCCGTGCGGCCCAGCAGGTGGGCGCCTTCCTCCATGGCGAGGCTGCGCGTTTTCATGTCTCCGACGACGCGGGCCTGCTGCTTGAGTTCGCAGCGGTCAGAGGTGACCTTGCCTTCCACGTTGCCATAGATGCGGACGTCTCCGGCAGTGATGTCACCCTTGATTTGGGCGGTTTCCCCGATGGTGACTTTTCCCTTGTCGGAGATGATTTCGCCTTCGATTTTGCCGTCGATGTGCATGTCATTCTGGAAACGGATGGTTCCCTTGATTTCGATGCCGGAGGCGAGGAAGTTGGTTACGTTGTCTGTCATTGTCGTCAAATGGTTGGGGATGGGTGTTTCCGGTTTAGATGGTCATGATATCCTTTTCCTTGACGGCTACCAGCTCGTCAATCTCCTTCACGTATTTGTCCGTCAGCTTCTGGATTTGCGTTTCCAGGTCGCGCTGGCCGTCTTCCGTGACGATGTTTTCCGCCTTGAGCTTTTTGGCGGAATCCATGGCGGCCTTCCGGGCGCCGCGCACGCGTACGCGGGCTTCTTCCGCCTGGGATTTGACAAGCTTCACAAGGTCTTTGCGGCGTTCTTCCGTGAGGGCGGGAATGGGCAGGCGGATGGAGCGGCCTTCCACCAGGGGATTGAGGTTCAGCTTGCTTTCATTGATGGCGCGGCCGATGTCGTGAACGGTGCTCGGGTCAAAGGGCTGGATGAGAATGAGGCGGGGTTCCGGCGTGCTGATGACGGCCAGGCCCTTCAGCTTCATGACGGAGCCGTAGCTGGAGACATGCACGTCCAGGTTTTCCACGAGGCCGGGGGAGGCTTTGCCCGTGCGTACGCCGGAGAATTCCTGTTTGGCGAAGTCCACGGCCTTGAGCATGGATTCCTCCGTTTCCAATAATAATGTTTCTGCGTCCATGGTGATGGTAGGTGCTAAGTGTTTTTAGTGGGTTGAAAGGGAATGCGGGGCTCAGCTGATGATGGTGCCGATCGGTTCCCCGAGAAGGGCGCGCGTGATGTTGCCCGGCGTGTGCATGTCGAATACGATGATGGGTTTTTTGTTGTCCATGCACAGGGTGAAGGCCGTGGAGTCCATCACTTTGAGCTGGCGTTCCAGGCATTCCTGATACGAGATGGTGTCAAATCGCTTGGCTCCGGAGACTTTTTTGGGGTCCGCATCATACACTCCGTCCACGGAGGTGGCCTTCATGACCACTTCCGCATTGATTTCGCTGGCGCGCAGGGCGGCCGTGGTGTCCGTGGAGAAGAACGGGTTGCCGGTGCCGGCGGCGAAGATGACGATTTTATTGTTGTCCAGATACGAGCGGGCCCTCAGGCGGATGAAGGATTCCGCGACGTTTTTCATCTCAATGGCGGACTGCACCACGCAGGGGACTCCCGCCCGTTCCAGCGCGCTTTGAAGGGCCAGGGCGTTCATCACGGTGGCGAGCATGCCCACGTAATCCGCCGTGGCGCGGTCCATGCCGCGCACGCTGGCTTTCGCCCCGCGCCAGAAATTGCCGCCGCCCACGACCAGGCCTATTTGGATGCCGGAGCGGTGCGCCTGGGCGATTTCTTCAGCAATGCGGGCGACGATTTCCGGGGAAATGTTGTCCATGCTGCCGGGGCTGCGCAAGGCTTCCCCGCTGAGTTTCAGGAGGATTCTTCGATAGGCGGGTGCGGATGTATCAGACATAGATGCGGATTTTACGCAGACAAGATTGAAATTTCACGGGGCAAAAAGAAAGCAAAAAGAGCTTCCTTATTGATTTTTCTCCGGAGGTCCGGAAATTTCCACCTTGATGGGGCTTCTGCTCTCCAGGCTGCAGGTAGGGAAGGGGAAGGAAATGCCCTCTTCCTCAAAGCGGCGCTTGATGTCATGGGCAAGCGTTTTCTTGCAGTCCAGGAAATTTTCTTTCTGGCACCAAGCGCCTACGGTAAAGCCCAGGGAAGAGTCCTGGAACCCTGAAAACGAGATGAGGGGCGCGGGGTCGTCCAGGCAGAATTTGTTTTGTTTGACTATTTCCCGGAGAACGTTCACGACATGCTCAATGTCGCAGTTATAGTCCACGCCCAGACTCAGGTCGCACCGGCGCGTGGAAAAACGGGTGATATTGCTGACCGGATTTTTGATGATTATTTCATTGGGGATGCGCACCATGGTATTGTTCGGCAGCCGGAGCTGGACGGACATCAGGTTGATGGAGTCCACGTTTCCGGTAATTCCATTCACTTCAATCATATCCCCCAGGTTAATCTGCTTTTCCCCTACCAGGAAGAGGCCGCTGATGATGTTGGACAGGGAGGTCTGGGAGGCGAAGCCTACGGCGACGCCGATGATGCTGGCCGCGCCCAGCAGGGTCAGGATATCGAACCCCATCAGGGCAAAGGCTTCCACGCCTATAATGATATAGCCGACGTTTTTGACGATTTTCACCGTCAGGCGGGAGGCCTGGGGCGACATTTTCAAAATAGTGATTTTTTTGAGCACCTGGCAGAGCAGTTTCAGGAGTATCCAGCTGATTACCAGCCATACCGCCACGTGCAGGATTTTGACTCCCGCGGACTGCACCATTTCCAGCTTGAGCCAGTCCGGCATGTTCAGGAAGTCCATGGTTTTTGTCCAGATGTCTTCTCTGGGGGATGCGTCTGCCATGATATTCATATGAAGGATGTAGCAAACGCTCCTGCCCGGCTCAAGGGGCGCGCGCGTATTCTTCCCGGTTTATGACAGTTCCTCCGGCAGTGGGAAGGGCGGGTTTTCCAGGCGCGGCGGCCGCAGAAATTCATCCCGCGGGAAGGGCGGCTGCCGCATGGCCGGATATGGCGCCTGATTGGGAAAAAGGGAAAGGCGGGGATGAAAAAAGGCCGTTCCCCGGAGAGGGGAAGCGGCCTTGAAATATTGCCGGGGCTGTTTTACTTGCTGAGGTAGGAGGCCACGCCTTCGTGGGAAGGGGTCATGGCCGCGTCTCCCTTGTGCCAGCCGAGGGGGCAGACTTCCCCGTACAGTTCGAAGTGCTGGAGGGCGTCAACTACGCGGATGGCTTCATCAATGGAGCGTCCCAGCGGGAAGTCGTTGATGAGCTGGTGGCGGACGATGCCGTCCTTGTCAATCAGGAAGAGGCCGCGGTAGGCGATCAGTTCCCCGTTGACTTCCACATTGCCGTCTTCGTCAATTTCCTCATCGCCGGCCAGCACGCCGTAGTCGGCGGAAATGGTCTTGTTGATGTCGGAGACGATGGGGTAGGTCACGCCCTGGATGCCGCCCTGGCTGCGGGGGGTGTTGATCCAGGCCCAGTGGGAGAATTCGCTGTCCGTGGAGCAGCCGACGACGGCTACGTCACGCTTGTCGAATTCGCCCAGGGCTTCCTGGAAGCCGATCAGCTCGGTAGGGCACACGAAGGTGAAATCCTTCGGGTAGAAGAACAGGATTACGTATTTTTTGCCCTTGAACTGGTCAAGGCTGAAATCCGGTACGATGGTACCGTTTACAACTGCGTTTGCGCTGAAATGAGGTGCCGGTTTTCCTATGAGAAGCATGATTGTTTTTTGGTTTGGTTCTAAAAGAATGATTCCAAAAAACGGACGAAAGTCAAGCGGCAATGATGCCGCATTCGTTCCAAATGAGCCTGTTTTCTCTTGAAAATGAAGCTTTTTTTGTCAGTATTCCCTCCATGTCATCCTCAAAGGCGCAACAAGATGAGTGGTCCGGAAAAATCGGCGTGATTCTCGCTGTGGCCGGCAGTGCCGTCGGGCTGGGAAACTTTTTGCGCTTTCCGGGGCTGGCCTCTCAATATGGAGGGGGCGCCTTCATGGTGGCTTACGGGCTCATGCTGGTTCTGGTGGGCGTGCCCGTGGCATGGGCGGAGTGGTCCATCGGGCGGCGCGGCGGCCAGATGGGCGCCCATTGCGCCCCCGGCGTGTTCTGGTACCTGACCAAAGGGTCCAGGCTGTGGAAGTTTCTGGGCGTGCTGGCGGTTCTGGGGCCTTCATCCGTGGCTTTTTACTACATGGTGGTGGAAGCGTGGTGTTGCGGCTATTTCTGGAAGATGCTCACCCGTCCGGAGGTTTTTGCCACGGCGGAGGGGACGGCGCAGACTTTTTTCAGTTTCACGGGCATGTACGGTGACGGGAACGCCCTGTTGTCGGACAACGGGCTGCTGTGGATCGTCGTCGGGGTCATTTTGCTGAACCTGGTAATTATTTACCGTGGCATCAGCAAGGGCATCGAAATGTTTTCGCGCTGGTTCATGCCGTTGCTGCTGTTGATTTCTCTGGTGCTGCTGGTGCGCATTTTGTGCATCGGCACGCCGGACCCTTCTTATCCGGACCGCAGCATCGAGCAGGGACTGGGGTATATGTGGAATCCCAGCAAGGTGCTGGTGGAGGAACTGGACCGGGACAGCGGGGACTGGAAGACGGTTTCCATGGTTTCAGCCTCCCAGGTGGGAGCCTTGGATGAAGCCGTGCGGCAGGTGGAGATGTCCGGCGGAACCCGGAGGCTGACTGAGGTGTCCTTGTGGGACGGCCTGAAAAATATTGAGCTTTGGATCGCGGCCGCCGGGCAGGTTTTCCTGAGT
This sequence comes from Akkermansia sp. UBA7090, assembly GCF_002493465.1. Taxonomy (NCBI): domain Bacteria; kingdom Pseudomonadati; phylum Verrucomicrobiota; class Verrucomicrobiia; order Verrucomicrobiales; family Akkermansiaceae; genus Akkermansia; species Akkermansia sp. UBA7090. Next base: position 49,011 of record NZ_DKYW01000010.1, on the reverse strand, counting down.
CTTTCCGTAGGGACGGGGCTGATTCTGACGTATGCCAGCTATGTCAAAAAGAAGGAGGATATCGCGTTGAGCGGCTTTTCGGCAGCCGCTTCCAATGAAGTGTGCGAGGTGGGCATTGCCGGCATGATGACGGTGCCTGCCGCCGTGGCGTTCCTGGGAGTGGCCGGAGCCGCCGGGCAGGGGACTTTTGCGCTGGGCTTCATGGTGCTTCCGCAGGCTTTTGCCAAGATGGGGGCCAGCGTGGTGTTCGGCAGCCTGTTTTTCCTGCTTCTGACGGTGGCGGCGGTGACCAGCTCCATTTCCATGATGCAGGTGGGCTTGTCCTTTATTGAGGAATTCATGGGGTTGAAACGCAAGATGGCTGTGGTGGTGCAGGGCTTTTTTACGGCTACGGGCACGTTCATCGTTGCCTGGTACAGCGGCAACCTGCTGGCGATGGATACTTATGACTTCTTTCTGGGCACGCTGTGTTTCTTTGTGAGCGCCATGGTGATGATGATTCTTTTTTCCTGGAAGCTGGGGGTGGACCGGGGGCTGAAGGATTTGGAGGACAGTTCCGTTATCCGCATACCCAGAATTTACCGTTTCATCATGAAGTTTGTGACGCCCACGCTGCTGCTGGCGATTTTCCTGGCCTGGCTGGCGCAGAATATCTGGGTGAAGCAGGCCGCGCCCATTGAAGCGCTGGGGCGGGGAGAGCATGGGGCGGTCATTCCCATGGGGTTTCTGGCGGCTTATGCCCTGTTCCTGATTTTCATCACCATGGCGTCCGGAAGGCATAAGGTGTACCACGGCCCGCGATAGGCGCGGAAAGGCCTGCGCGGCTGCCCGTTTCCCGCAGTCTGAGGCAGGTTGTGAGGCAATCCGGAGGCTTGACCGGAGCCGGATTTGATATAGGCTGGAACCATGTCCAGAACAAGGAGGATACGCAGGAAAAAGCCCCGTGCAGGCAGCGTCTGGAAAAAGCTGCTGCTGTGGGGCGTGCTGGGGATGCTTGTTCTGGCTGCCGCTGCGGTGGCGGGGTCTTATCTGTATGTCAGGGCCTACTTGAAGAGCGATGGTTTTTTAGCCATGCTGGAACAGTCCGCCATTGATGATATGAATGTGGAGACAGCCAGGATAGCCCCTCTTGACTGGGACGGTTCCGGCATCCGGTGCGGCGGCGTAATGATGGAGGGGCATGAGTTGTTGACTTCCCTTCAGGCCAGGGACATTGAGACGGAATTCAGCCGCTGGGATTTGCTGAAGCGCGCTTTCGTCATGACCTCCGTCAATATCGCGGAGCTGAAGCTTCAGCTCGCCCCCGCGTCTTTCCGTTTCAGGGAAAAGCCGGAAGGGCCCAGAAGCTGGGCGGAAGAGAATATTCTGCCGGATACGTTCCGTCTGGAAAAAGGGAGCATTGATTCCCTGTCCGTTTCCTATGGGGAGGCCGGCCGGCTGTATATTCTGGACGGGGCCCGCGTGGAGAGCGTCTATGACGCCGGTTCCAGCCAGTACAGGTTTGAAGTGCGGGGGGGAAAGCTGCTCCTTCCCTTCAGGGGATGTCCCGAATTTTCCCTGATGTCCGGCACGGCGCAGTTTAACCATGCCGGCAGGAGGGTGAACGTCCCGTCCTGCCGCCTGACTACGGACGCCGGCGGTTATCTGGACATCAAGGGGGACTGGGACGGCTCTTCCTCCTTCTGGACGGCGAATATGGTGGTGAACGGCGTCCCTGTCTCTTCCTTCCTGGAAGATCATTGGAAAAAGCATGTGCAGGGCAGCGTGAGCGGCGGGATAGACCTGCGCGGCGGACAGGACGGCGTCACCCATGTGGCCGGGCTCGCCAGATTGCAGGGCGGCATGCTGACCGGCCTTCCCGTCCTGGACAGGCTGGCCCTGTTCTGCGGTTCTTCCAGATTCCGGAATCTTCCCCTGCACGAGGCGTCCGCCCAGTTCGTCTATCAGGAATCTGCCTGGCATATTTCCAATATTCTGGTGGAAAGCGAAAACCTGGTCAGGGTGGAAGGCTGGCTGGAAATCGGGAAAGGAGGGGCGCTGACCGGAAGGCTGCAGGTGGGGCTGCGGGCCGACGGCCTGTGGAAAGCTCTTCCGGGATTTTCCGATGTGTTTTCCGTTTCCCGCCAGGGAGCGGGAGGCAATCTGGCGTGGGCCAATGTGAATATCGGCGGGACGTTGGACAACCCGTCGGAGGACTTGTCCGCGCGGCTCATCAAGGCGGCGGGAAACCGCCTGACGGAAATAGGAATGGGCAAGGCGGCTGAAGTGGCGGACGTCGCGTCGCGGCTGCTGAACAGGGGAACCGGGAAAAACGGGGCAGGGGATGGTAAGGAACATCCTGGCCGCAAGTTCGGGATTCCCGCCGCGGACGAAGTTCCCGCCCCGGTTGTGCCGCAGTTGCAGGACGCTGCGGAAAAGGGGCTTAAAACAGGAAGTGACCTGATGAACGAATTAATGAATTGGTAACCCTTTTTTCAGATGAAACCTTATCCCTGCCAAATGGTGCAGGCGGTCGCCGTTATCGTGGAGCGTATCGCGGATACGGCTTTCCGCGCCACCCTGCCGAATGGCAAGACCGCCGTGGCTTTTGTAGAAAAAAAGAACGCTTCCCTGAGGGAGCTGCTCAAGCCGGGCGACCGGGTGAACGTGACGATTTGCCCGGCGGATTTTGACCGCGCCCGAGTGGACGGGCTGGCGGAATGAGGCGGTACGTTTTTCCCCTCATTATTGGGGGAAAGAGGCGTCGCGCACGGTGCAGGCAGAACCGCTGTAAAGACGGAATGGTCCCGTGCCGGGATTGATGCGGAAAGGACGTTCCTTTACAGCCGGGTGCGTCCTTCCAGAGCTTTCATCAGCGTCAGCGTGTCCGCGTGGCTGAGGCCGGAACCAGCAGGCAGCCCCTGGGCAGGGCGGGAAATCCTGCAATCCATTTCTTTGAGCAGATGGTGGAGGTAGGTGGCTGTTGCCTCCCCTTCCACATCGGAGCCTGTTGCCAGAATGACTTCGCAGTCAGGCTGCCGGGAGACGCGTTCCACCAGGGATTGAATGTTGAGGTCTTCCGGCTCCACATCATCCAGTGGGGAAAGTTTGCCGCCCAGGCAGTGGTACAATCCGCGGTAGGCGCTGCTGCGTTCAATGGGGATGACGTCCGTGGCTTGTTCCACCACGCAGATGAGGCGGCTGTCCCGTTCTTCGTCCCGGCAGGCGGCGCAGGGTTCCCCTGCCGTGCTGAAGAATCCGCAGACGGGGCAGGGCGTGACGTGTTCCGCCGCCTGGCCGATGGTGAGGGCAATCGCCTCCGCTTCCCCCATGTGCCCCTGGAGCATCCACAGGGCCAAGCGTTCCGCGCCGCGGATGCCGATGCCCGGAAGCTGTTTCAGGGCGGTGACCAGTTCAAGCACGGGAATGGGATAGTCCAGATTATTCATGAGCGGGAGGAGGTTCGGAATGATGCCGGGGGGGAGAGGGTGGCCAGAGGATGGCGAGCGCGCCCGCGCCCCCTGCGGAAAGCAGGCATGGGACGGCATTGAAGAAAAAGCCCCACAGCCCCAGCGCCGGGGTAAAGCAGGCCAGAAGCAGGAGGAAAGCGGCCAGAACGGCCGTTTTGCGGAGTGTTCCGCGGATGAGCAGCAAATCGTAAACGAGAGCCAGCGTCAACGCCATGCACAGCAGGAATCCCGTGCCAGGAGAAAGGGAGGGGGCGTCCGCGGGAAGCAGAAACGGGGCGGAGGCCATGGCTTCCTTCAGGCCCCGGGCCCAGACGGGAGTAATGCCCAGGGAGTAGAGCGCCACGATCAGGATAAGCCCGGCTACGGAGAACAGGGCCCAGCGCATGAGCAGAATGTCCTGGTGCGTTTTGGCGGGCATGGCTTTAAATGAAAAAAGCGGAAGCGCGATGGCTGCGGTGGCCGCAAACATCAGCGCTTCCGCCGGAGAAAGGAGAGGCCCGGAAGGGTCAGGCGAACCGTTTCACGATGACGGAGGAGTTATGCCCCCCGAAGCCGAAGGAGTTGCTCAGGACGGCATCCACCCTGGTTTCACGGGCCTTGTTGGGCACGCAGTCCAGGTCGCATTCCGGATCCTGGTTGTCCACGTTGATGGTGGGCGGGACGATGTTGTCCTGCATGGCCATCAGGCAGACGGCCAGTTCCACGCCGCCGGCGGCGCCCAGAAGGTGGCCGGTCATGGATTTGGTGGAGCTGATCAGCAGCCCGTTTTTGGCGTGGTCGCCGAAGACGGCCTTGAGGGCCTTGATTTCGCAGATATCGCCCAGCGGGGTGGAGGTGCCGTGCGTGTTGACGTAGTCGATTTCTTCCGGCTTCATTCCCGCGTGTTCCAGAGCCATTTTCATGCAGCGGGCGGCGCCGCGGCCTTCCGGATCCGGGGCGGTAAGGTGGTAGGCGTCCGCAGAGATGCCGTAGCCGACGAGCTCCCCGTAAATTTTCGCGCCGCGCTTCTGGGCGTGTTCCAGCGTTTCCAGAATGACAACGCCGGCGCCTTCTCCCATGACGAAGCCGTCGCGGTCCACGTCGTACGGGCGGGAGGCCCGCTGGGGTTCGTCATTGCGTGAGCTGAGGGCTTTCATGTTGCTGAACCCGGCCACGCCCGTGGGCAGGATGGTAGCTTCCGCCCCGCCGCAGACCATGACGTCGGCGTCGCCGAACTTCATGATGCGCCAGGCTTCCCCGATGTTGTGGTTGGAGGTGGCGCAGGCCGTGACGATAGACATGTTCGGACCGCCGAGGCCGTATTCCATGGAGATGAGGCCGGAGGCAATGTTGCTGATCATGTACGGAATCATGAAGGGGGACACGCGGGCCGGTCCCTTGGAAAGAAGCGTGGCATGCTGGCTTTCCAGCGTGCCGAGACCGCCGATGCCGCTGCCCACCATGACGCCGATGCGGGTTTTGTCCTCCGCGTCCAGATCCAGCCCGGAGTCCTTGAGGGCCATTCCGGCGGCGCCCATGGCAAAGTGCGTGAAGCGGTCCACGCGGCGGGCGTCCTTGGGCGTCTTGAAGTACGGAGCGGGATCGAAATCCTTGACTTCACCGGCGATTTTCGTGGAGTAGCCGGTAACATCCATGGACTTGATGGTGTCAATGCCGCTGCGGCCAGCCTTCATGGCTTCCCAGGTGGATGCGAGATCATTGCCCAGGGGGCTGATCACTCCGATGCCGGTGATAACAATTCTGCGGTCGGTCATAATAAGTGTGCGTGGTTGCAAATAATGCTTAAACCAGAATAGGCGACATTGCAGGAAAGTCAAGCTAATCCCCCCTCTTTCCCGGTGCGGTGGAAACAGGATGGGATAAATGCCGTATCCTGTTGCCGGCAAGGGATTTGCGGGTAAGGGTATTCCCTGTTGCCTGCCGCGGCTCCGGGGCCGTGAGAGGATTTCAGGGTAAATTCCGCCGCGGCGGCCGTGTCCGGCCGGGCGTGGGACGGAGGCCTGCTTCCGGGGACGGCGGACGGATATTTCTTCCGCCGAGCCCTTTTAACGGGGGACATCCGCCAACATCGGAAGAGGTGCGGCCCGGAATTCCAGGGAAAGGGAGTTGACGCAGTAGCGCGCATTCTTCGGCGTCAGGCGTTCGCCATTGAAAATATGCCCCAGATGGCCTCCGCAGCGGGCGCATGTAATCTCCGTGCGCCGCCCGTAGCCCGCATGGACGCTTGTGACGGCGTCCGGCAGGGAATCATCAAAACAGGGCCAGCCGCATCCGGCATCGAATTTGTCTTCCGACCGGAACAGGGGCGCACCGCATTTGCGGCAGGAATAGATGCCCGGCTCAAAGAAACTGACGAATTCCCCGGAGAAGGGCGGTTCCGTTCCCTGGTGTTCGATAATGCGTTTTTCCGTTTCCGTGAGAGGGCGGCGCGTTCGGGAAGGGCCGGGGTCGGGCACGTCCCGGGAGGCGGGAATTCCCCCATTCACGGCCATGACTCCAGCCACGCCTTCCGCAATCACTCCTATCCATGATGCCCAGTGTCTCCGCTCTTCCTGATTCATATGTGCTTATGACCGGGTTGGGGCGGATTTTGCTCATTCATGAATCAATATCTTGCGGATATCGCCGTTTTTTGGGGGGGCTGGAAATGCGGGAGTCTATGGAAGGGTTAATACTCCAGCTCCAGCCAGAGCTGTTCCCAGATGCCCTGCCGCTGTTCTTCCTGGGGATGGGAGACGGACAGCCCCAGAAGGCGGAATGTACGGTCTCCGGAATCCAGTTCTTCCATCAGGGTCCGCGCCAGGGGGAGGATGTCCTCCTTTTCCGTCAGCGTTTCCGGAACGGTCGTGCAGCGGGTCTTTTGGACAAAGTCCGGGAATTTAACCTTCAGGGTAAGGGTGTTTCCCCGGAAGCCGGCGCGCGCCAGGCGCCTTGCGAGTTCTTCCGCCAGCAGGGGGAGGTGCTGTTCCTGCGCTTCCTCCCTGGTGACGTTTTCCCGGTAGGTTTCTTCACAACCTACGGATTTGCGGATGCGGGAAGGTTCCACGGGGCGGTCGTCCACACCGCGGGCGAAGTTATAGAAGAGGGCTCCTATCTTGCCGAAATGCCGCACCAGGAAGTCCTTGTCCCGTGCCCGGAGCTGCGCCCCATTGGTGATGGAAAGAGCGCGCATGCGTTCGGCGGTGGCGCGGCCGACTCCCCAGAAAGCCTCAATGGGAAGGGCCGCGATGAATTTCTCCGCCCGGGATGGATGGATTGTGAACAGGCCGTCCGGCTTGCGGTAATCAGAGGCGATTTTTGCCAGGAATTTGTTGTAGGAAACGCCGGCGGAAGCCGTCAGGCGAAGTTCCTGGCGGATTTCCTTTTTAATCCTCCTCGCAATGTCGACGGCCAGCGGAATGCCCGGCTTGTTTTCCGTGACGTCCAGAAAGGCTTCATCCAGGGAGAGTGGTTCCACCAGGTCCGTATAACGGTGAAAGATGGCGTGTATCTGCGCGGAGACGGTCTTGTACACTTCCATGCGGTTGCGGGTGAAAATCAACTGGGGGCAAAGCTTGAGCGCCTTCATGGAGGGCATGGCGGAACGCACGCCGAAGCGGCGCGCTTCATAGCTGGCCGCCGCCACCACGCCGCGCATTTCCGGCCGGCCTACGGCGATAGGTTTGCCGCGGTATTCGGGATGGTCCCGCTGTTCGATGGACGCGTAAAAGGCATCCATATCCACATGGATGATTTTTCTCTGGTTCATGGGAGCGTTTCATGATTCCTGACGGGGCGGAAAACATGAGGAAATGGGATGCCCCATCATAATCCGGCTTATCCAGCAAGTCCAGTTGGAAGGAGAAGCTCCGGCAGGGAGGCGAAAAAAGGCGGATTTTTTTGGGAACGGGAGATTTAAGTGAAAAAATCTTCCGGCTATGGTACATTCCGGGCATGCCCAGAGGAATGAAGGAACGCCTGTGCCGGGGTCTGGAAAAGGCGCTGCATGTGGAACCCCGTGAATTGCCTGCCGCAGCGGGGGGAATTGTTCTGTTTTTCCTGCTGTTCCTGGCCTATTCCATGTTAAGGCCGGTCCGGGAGACGATGGGCATTGCCGGAGGCGTTCAGAATTTGCAGTGGCTTTTTACGGCTACTTTTGCCGCTTCCATAGGGATCCAGTTTTTATTTGGGTGGGCATCCTCAAAAGTGCGGAGAAAGGCCATTCTTCCGTGGACGTACGGTTTTTTCATTCTTAACCTGGTGGTTTTTGCGGCGCTTGTGCTGGCATGCCCGGGAAATATCTGGACGGCCCGTTCGTTTTATGTGTGGCTGTCCGTATTTAACCTGCTTACCGTTTCCGTGGCGTGGAGCGTGCTGTCGGACGTCATGAAGCCGGGGCAGATGAAACGCCTGTTTGCCCTGATTGCCAGCGGAAGCAGCCTTGGGGCCATTGTGGGGCCGGCGGTGACGGCCGCCCTTGCCGGCGTGGCCGGCCATCTGTGGCTGTTTCTTGCCGCCGCTGTTTTTCTGGCGCTGGCGATGCTGGCGGGAATGTATTTGCACCGCTGGCGTGACAGGACTTCCCCGGAAGGAGCGGGTGTGGGGATTCCTCTTCCGGCCGACTGCCGGGAACGCCCTCTGGGAGGGAATCCTTTTGCCGGGGCGTCTGCCGTGTTCCGGTCTCCCTTCCTGATGGGCATCGGGCTGTTCATTATCCTGCTGGCCGGGACCAACACGTTCCTGTATTTTGAGCTGATGAGCGTTGTAGCGTCTTCCTTTCCTGATCCGGTGCGCCAGACGCAGGTATTCGGAGTACTGGACGCCGTTGTTCAGGGGTGTACCATGCTGCTTCAGGTATTTCTGGCGGGGCGTATTGTTCGGAAATTCGGATTGGCGGCATTGCTGGCGGCTGTCCCCGTTCTTATTTCCCTGGGTTTTGTCTGGATGGCTTTCGCCCCGGTATTTGCCGTCGTGGCCATAGTGATGGCGGTACGCCGCATCGGGGAATACGGAATGGTGCGTCCCGGCCGTGAAATGCTGAATTCCGTATTGTCCCCTGAAGAAAAATACAAGGCCAAGAGCTTTATTGATACGGTCCTTTACCGTGGCGGCGACGCCGTCAGCGCATGGCTGAAAAGCTTCTTTAACGTGTTGGGCTCCCATTCCCCGTGGGCCATGCTGACCGGAGCCGCCATTTCCCTGCTTTGGGCGGCCACCGGCTTCCTGCTTGCGCACAGATTCCGGAAGATGGCCGGAGTTCAGGGAAAGGAATAATCCCCGTGACGGGGAATTCTCCGTCTTGTCCGGATACGGCCTGCGGTTGCGGAATCTTTTTTCAGGTCAAGGCTGGCGTGATGCCCTTAATGCGGCGGAAGCGGCAGGGGGGAAACAGATGTTTTTCCCTCCCGGTGACAGATTATTTCTGGAATATTTTTTTATTTGACGGCGGTTTCCGACGTGGCGCCGACATTCGGATTCTCAATCCGAAATCAATACTAAATATTGTGGGAAAACAATTTAAGTATCATCGGGAAGCTGTTTTCAGGATGATTTCTCCTCCAAAGGAAATACTTCCGTGCCAGGCATCCTCTATTGTTTTTTAGACAGGCTGATTTTCTCGACACCTTGTTGATAGAAATACAATCTTTTTAATATAAACAAATTATAATAAATATCGAAATGGTGGTTTGATGCCGCAGGATATATTGTACATGGAATTTTCCCTCTAAGCCGGTTCATGGACCGGATTGAGAATTCGTTATTGGGTTCAAAGCCTCTTCGGGTGAAGCAGGCTAGTCATCGTTTCGTTAGATGAATCAATCATTACTCCTATTATTATATTCCTCTGATAATGAAGAAGACACTCATTACGCTCATTGCTCTGGCGGGAATAGCTCATGCCGATTTCACATGGAATGGCGGCAGTGACATTACCCAGCAGCTTTGGCAGACAGAATCCAGCTGGATTATCAGCGAGTCAGATTCCTGGCCGGCAGCCGGAACCGGCCCCGGCACGCCCGACTCCAATGCCTGGTCTCTTATTTCCGTTTCCAATGCGAGCGGTTCCATCAACCAGCTGGAAGGCTGGACATTGAAGCTTGCCCTCAGCAACGGCGCGGATTTGACCGTAGGGAACGTCAAGAAATTCCAAGGGGGCTGCACTATTGACATTGATCAGTCATCTGCGCTGACCATCAATGGTTTTAGCGGCGGCAACGACGGCGGGATCACGACGTTGAACAACTACGGCACCTTTAACCTGGCTTATTCCAAGAGCCAGGGAGGTGAAGGCTTTAACGTCAATTTGGGAGCCACGGGCGTGATGAACCTTACTTCTTCCAACGGTAATTCATACAATGCCAAGATAGCAAGCCTGACTGCTACGCTGACTCTTGACGGAGGCACCGCCAGCGGAGTAACCGCCGACGGACATCAAATCCTGACCCGGAATCTGGTTTCCCTGGGGGATAATATGTCTTTTGACGGCACGAACACTTCCCTGGAAATGCTCAGCGGCATTGCAGGCGTTGATACCCTCACTGCGGTGGACGATTTGACTAATGCCGAAGTTGGTTCTTATATGGTTACCAAGAATGGGGACGGGTACAGCGTTTCCTATGTGGTTCCCGAACCCGCAGCGGCTTCCCTGAGTCTGCTGGGCCTGGTTGGCCTGGCGATGCGCCGCCGCCGCAAGTAACGGCAAACTTGGATTTCTGTTTCCATGCAGCTCCCTTCCGCGGTTAACGGAAGGGAGTTTTTTATTATTTAACGGAAGGGCGGCATCTTTCCGGAAGATGTCCGGGCAGAACGGGAGAGGGAAGCCGGGAGAATGCACACGCATGGGTCTGTTTTCCCCCGGAGGATGCCGGAACGGGATTAGCTCCTGCTGCTGTTCTACAAACCTGCGGGAAAGAAAAGGGCTCCTGATATTGCCGAGAATAACCGCTTCTTTTCAAGAGAAGTGGTAGGCCCGGTAGGAATCGAACCTACATCGTCGGTACCGGAAACCGATGTCCTATCCATTGAACGACGAGCCCATGTTCCCAAGGAACGAGAGAAATAGAATAGAAAAAACGGGCAGGATGCAAGTATTTTTATGCCGGTGACGGGATTGGACTGAGGAAAATGTTAAAGCCGGGAGGTTAAAGGAAGAGATGCTTCCGGGTATTCCGGGGAAAAGGAAGGGGCGTCAGGAAATTTTGCGATGGAAAGAGAAGACGGCAGCCAGGGCGGCTACCACGGTAACGGCCATAATGGCCGCGAAGAGGGGCCAGAGATCCAGGAAGCCGGCTCCTTCCAGAAAGATGCGCTGGATGAGTTCCAGACCGTATCTCATGGGGTTGAGCAGCGTGAGGTCCTGAAAGATTTCCGGCATGCTGGAGATGGGCGTGGCGAAGCCGGAGAGCATGACCATGGGCACCAGCAGCAGGAAGGTTCCCACAATGGCCTGTTGGAGGGATTGGGCAAAGGAGGAGATGCACAGCCCGATGGCCGCCGCCGTGACGATGAAGAGCAAAAGGGCGGCGGAGAGCAGCCAGATGGAGCCCTGGAAGGGGATGCGGAACCAGAACATGGCTACCAGCACTACGAAGACGGCCTGCATGATTCCGGTGATGACGGAGGCTGTCCCCTTGCCGAGCAGGATTTCTCCGGGAGTGTACGGGGCGACGAGAAGCTGGTCGAAGGTGCCTTCTTCCCGTTCGCGGGCGATGGAGAGAGCTCCGGAGAGGATGGAGTTGATGAGCACGAGCACGGCAATGAGGCCGGGGACGATGAACCAGCGGGTGATGAGGTTGGGGTTGAACCAGGCGCGGGATTCTATTTCCACCGGGGAGGCCCCGCCGTTTTGGGAGAGCAGATCCTCCCCGTAGGCGGAAGCGATTTGCTGGCCGTAGCTGAGGGCGATGGCCGCCGTATTCGTGTTGCGTCCGTCCGCAATGAGCTGGAGGAAGGCGGGCCTCCCCGTCTGAATGTTGCGGGAGAAGTCCGGGGGGATGGTGAGCCCCACGACGATTTCCCGGTTGTCGATCATGCGGTCGATATCCTTTTCCGTGGCCGCCGTAGCCTGCCTCTGGAAGATGCCCGTGCCTTCCAGGTCCGCGATGTACTGAGAGGCCGCTTCTCCGCCGTCCTTGTCCAGCACGGCGTACGGCACGCGGGTGACGTTCATGGTGGCGGCATAGCCGAAGATGGCTATCTGGAGGATGGGCGGGATGATAAGGGCCAGCCGGCTTTTTTTGTCCCTGAGCACGGCCAGCAGTTCTTTTCTGACGAGGGAGGCTATTCTGACGAGAAAGTCCATGGCGTTATTCGAGGGATTTGGGGGCTTTCAGCCGGGCGATGCCCATGAGCGCCACGGCAAAGACGCCCAGCGTGATGCAGCAGGGAATGATGACGGAGGGGATATCCCCGGCCAGGAAGAGGGTCTGGAGCAGGGTGACGTAATAGCGGGCCGGAATGAGGTAGGTGATGGCCCGGACGGCGGGGGGCATGTTGAGAATGTCGTACAGGAAGCCGGAGAGCATGAGCGCCGGCATGAAGGTGCCCATGATGGCGAACTGGCAGGCCAGGAACTGGTTTTTGGCGGCGGTGGAGATGACCAGCCCCAGCCCCAGAGCCACAATCAGGAATAATGCGGAGACCGTCAGCAGCAGCGTGAGGGAGCCGCGGATGGGGATGCCGAAGACGAAGGCGGCGAAAATCATGGAGATGGCCAGGCTGACCATGCCCAGCAGGAAGTTGGTGGCGGCCTTGGCCGCCAGGATTTCCCCGCTGCCCACGGGCGTGACGAAGAGGCTTTCCAGCGTGCCCCGTTCATATTCCCGTGCCATGACCAGGGAGGTGAGGAGCGCCCCGATCATGGTCATGATGGTGACGATGACGCCGGGGACCAGGTAGTAGTGGCTGTCGTTGGCTTCATTGAAGCGGGCGCGCGTCTGCACGTTCAGCACGGGGGCGGCCTGACCGTTCAGGGAGGCTGCCCAGGACGCCACGACGGCCTGAAGGTAGTTGCGGATGAGGGTTGCCTGATTGGCGTTGACGCCGTTGACTACAATCTGGACTTTCGTGATTCCATTGTGAAGCGTGTCCGGCGCGTCGCTTTGCAGGGCGATGAAGGCGTCCGCCTCATGGGTGCGCAGCTTTTCTTCCGCCTCCCGGGTGGAAAAGACGCGTGAGGTCTGGAAGTATCTGGAAAGGGTGAGCCGCGTTTCCAGGTCCGTGGACTGGCTGGAGGCGGGGACGGCCAGGTACGCGATGCGCACGTTTTTGATGTCCATGCTCATGCCGTAGCCGAAGAGGATCAGGAGCACGGCCGGCAGGATGACCGCGATGCCTATATTGCCGGGGTCCCGGACTACCTGGTGGAGTTCCTTGACGATGAGGGCTCCTATTCTTTTGAGGGAGGCGGTCATGTTTCTCCTCCTCCTTTCTTCATGTGTTCTTCCGTGATGGCCAGGAAGGCGTCTTCCAGCGAGGCTGGGGCTCCGTCTTCGCGCGGGGGAGCGTGTTTTCGGATGTCGTCCGGGGAGCCTTCCGCCAGCGTGGTCCCGTCCATCATGATGAGCATGTTATCGCAGAATTCCGCTTCTCCCAGGAAGTGCGTGGTGATGATGACGGTGACGCCTTTTTCCGCCAGGGCGTTGATGCGCAGCCAGAAGTCCCGCCGGGCCAGGGGATCCGCGCCGGAAGTGGGTTCATCCAGAAAAAGGATGTCCGGGGAGTGGAGCAGGGCGCACGCCATGCTGAGGCGCTGCCTGTAGCCGCCGGGCAGGTGCGCGGCGGGGGCGTTCATATACGGGGTCAGGCGGAATTCTTCTTCCATGGAACGGATGGCTTCCTGCCGCTCCTTTCCGGACATGCCGTAGGCCCCGGCGAAGAATTCCAGATTCTGCCGCGTAGTGAGCATGCCGTACATGGAGAATTTCTGGGCCACGTATCCCACTTTCCTGCGCGCCCTGGCGGCGGCGGTCCGCAGATCCGCCCCGGCCACATTGAGCGTGCCGCCGCTGGCGGGCAACAGCCCGCAGAGCATGCGGAAGGTGGTGCTTTTCCCCGCTCCGTTGGGGCCCAGAAGGCCGAAGACCTGCCCTCTGCGGACGGAGAAGCTGATGTGGTTGACGGCAATAAAATTGCCGAATTTCCTCACCAGGTCCGTTACCCGGATGACGGCGCCGTTGTTTTCCGCCTGTTCCGGTTCCGGCGGTCCGGCGGGGACGGGGATGTCCTGCGGGGAGAGGTCCACTTGGCCGGCAAGCAGGGTCATGAATCCGTCGGAGAAGTCCGGCCGCGCGGGGGCGGGGTGGTATTCCTCCAGCTTTTCCCGGGCGGGGTGGCCGGGGGGAACGATGATGCGGACGGTGTTCCCCTGCGGGGTGGCGTTGATGATGCCGGGCACGGCGGCCAGCCTGCTCTGGAACTGGCGCGCATGCAGCCCTTCCGGCGTGCGCACCGTGACGCACATGCCTTCCGCACGGGCGATGACGTCGGAGGGCGGAGCGTCCATGAGCAGGCGCCCTTCATACATGATGAGGGTTCTGTTGCAGTAGGCGGATTCGTCCATGTAGGAGGTGCTGACCAGCACACCCACGCCTTCCTCTCCTGAGAATTGCTTCAGGATGCTCCACAGTTCCCGCCGGGAAAGCGGATCCACGCCCACGGTGGGTTCGTCCAGCAGGATAAGGGGCGGGGAGGAGACCAGGGCACAGCACAGGCCCAGTTTTTGTTTCATGCCGCCGGAGAGCTTTCCCGCAAGCCGCGTGGTGAAGCGTTCCAGGCTGGTCATGGAGAGCAGGCTGCGGAGGCGTTTTTCCCTGTCCTGTCCGTAAACGCCGTGCATGCGGGCGTAAAGCTCCATGTTTTCCCGGACGGTAAGGTCTTCATAAAGTCCGAATTTCTGCGGCATGTAGCCTATGGAGGCCTGGATGTCCCTGCTTTTTTTCACGGAGTCCAGATTCAGAACGGAGATGGAGCCGCCATGCGGTTTCATCAATCCCGTGATGAGGCGGATCAGGGTGGTTTTTCCCGCGCCGTCCGGACCCAGCAGCCCTACGATTTCCCCGGCGGACAGACGGAAGGAAACATCGTCCACCGCCGCAAAGGGAATGCCGGCGGAGTCCGGAAATATTTTCCGGACGTTCCGGCAGTCAATCAGGGGCTGGGATTCCGTGGTCATGGCCTGGGCTGTTCCGGGGGCTGCGTTCCGGCGTTCTGATCCAGGGGGATGGTGACGGTGGCGGGGGCTCCCAGGCGCAGCCGGTTGTCCGGATCGTCCACAATGATGCGCACTTCATAGACCAGAGCCGTTCTGAGGTCCGGCGTTTCCACGTTTTTAGGAGTGAATTCCGCTACGGAGGAGATAAACCCCACCGTCCCTTTGAAGCTGGTGTCCGGGAAGCTGTCATTGCGCACGGTGGCGGAAAAGCCTGGCTTTACTTTGCCGAGCTGGGATTCCGTGAGGTAGGCCCGCACCCATTTGGTATGGTTCAGGGAGATGTTGTAAACGGGTTTCTGGGGGGAGGCCATGTCCCCCTTTTCCAGAATGCGGTTGCGCACCACGCCATTGCCGGGGGCGTAGAGCACGGCGTCTTTCAGGTTCTGCTTCCTGATGGTCAGGCTGGCCCTGGCCTGGTTGTACTGGGCCAGAGCCTGGGCGACGTCTTCCTCACGGGACCCGGCCAGCAGCAGTTCCAGCTGTTTTCTGGCTACATCCAGATTGGCGGCGGCCACTTGCCGGGAGGCGATGGCGTCGTCCGCCTCCTGGCGGGAGATGGATTTGGTTTCTGCCAGCGCTTCCAGCCTTTTGCTGCGCATTCCGGCGTTGTTCAGCGTAGCTTCCGCGGCCTGCACGTTCGCCCTTGCCTGGGCTATTTCTTCCGCGCGCGGGCCGTTTTTAACGCGCAGGTAGTTTTGGCGGGCGGCTTCCGCTATCTGCCGGGCTTCATCCACTGCCTGCCGGAGCCGCACCGTTTCCAGCGTGGCGAGTTTCTGGCCGGGAACAACCGTGTCTCCTTCGTCCGCCAGCACGGAATCAATACGTTCGGAGATGAGGAAAGCCAGATCCACCTGGCGCAGGTCCACATTGCCGTAAAGAACGGCTTTGTCTTCAGGCCCGGACGGAGTTTCCCGGCAGATGAACCAGGCGGCCGTTCCTGCCGCCGCAAGAAGAACCAGGAGGAGAACCAGCTTTTTCATGATTTTATTTATACGTGTGTATAAATCCGCCGCAAGCAAAAAAGAAGTTCGCATGACGGGGAAGGAATTAGCGATTTACTAACGGGGGGAGAACAGGCATAATCCGGCGTCTTTTACTTTTCCCATTATTCGTTATGATGACCGCCACCGAAATACGCCAAAGCTTTCTGGACTTTTTCCGCGAAAAACAGCACACGGTCGTGCCCTCCGCTTCTTTGATGCCTCAGAGCCCCGGTTTGTTGTTCACAAATGCCGGCATGAATCAGTTTGTTCCGTATTTCCTGGGCGTATGGACTCCCCCGTGGACGCCCGCCCGCGCTACGGATACCCAGAAGTGCATCCGCGCCGGCGGAAAGCACAATGACTTGGAGGATGTGGGTTATGACTCCTACCACCACACGTTTTTTGAAATGCTGGGGAACTGGTCTTTCGGGGATTATTTCAAGAAGGAAGCTATCCGGTGGGCCTGGGAGCTGGTCGTGGAGCGGTGGGGATTTCCGGCGGAACGCCTGTACGCCACCGTGTACGCGCCGGACAAGAGCAAGGGCGACCCCGGAGAGTTTGACCGGGAAGCCTGGGATTTCTGGGCTGAGCTGTTCCGTTCCCGCGGGCTGGACCCGGACGTGCATATCGTACACGGGAATGTGAAGGATAATTTCTGGATGATGGGGGAAACCGGCCCCTGCGGCCCCTGTTCCGAGCTGCACGTGGACCTGACTCCGGAGGGGAATACGAAGGGAAGCCTGGTAAACAAGGATTCCGACCAGTGCATAGAAATCTGGAATCTGGTGTTTATCCAGTACAATGCGGAGAGCGACGGCTCCATGCGCAACCTCCCGGCGTGCCATGTGGATACCGGCATGGGTTTTGAACGCGCGTGCTCTATCATGCAGTGCACGAACGGGTTCAAGGATTTTTCCCGCAAACCGTCCAATTACGCCACGGATGTATTCCGCCCCCTGTTTGACCGCCTGGAAGTTTTGAGCGGGCGGAAGTACGCGGACGTGTATCCGGCGCCCGGTTCCAAGAAGGTGGATGCGGAGGACGGGACCCTTCAGGAGGCGATTGCCTTCCGCGTGATTGCCGATCATCTGCGCACGCTCAGTTTTTCCATTGCGGATGGCATTCTGCCGGGCAACAATGGACGTAATTACGTGCTGCGCCGCATTCTGCGCCGTGCCGTGCGCTATGGGCGCCGCCTGGGCTTTACCCAGCCGTTTTTGGCGGAACTGGTGGATACGCTGGTGGAGTCCTTCGGGCAGGTGTTCCCGGAACTGGCCGCCCGCGCCGCTACCGTGAAGGAGGTGTTGAACCGTGAAGAAGCCAGTTTTAATGAAACGCTGGACCGCGGCCTGGAATTGTTTGACGCGGAAACGGCTTCCGCCGGAAAGGTGAGCGGCGAGTTCGCCTTCAAGCTGTATGATACGTACGGGTTCCCCATTGACCTGACCGCCCTGCTGGCGGAGGAACGCGGCCTGGATATTGATATGGAGAGGTTTAACAGGCTGATGGAGGAACAGCGGGAACGCGCCCGGGCCGCCCGCAAGAGCGAGGTGGTGCGCGCCCTGGATTTGAAGACGGACGCCGTGACGGCGTTTACGGGGTACGATGTGGACGAATGCTCCGCTACGGTGCTGGAAGTAAGCCGCCAGGGGGATTCCCTGTTCATCATCACGGACAAGACTCCGTTTTACGCGGAAATGGGCGGGCAGGTGTCCGATGCCGGGTTGATTGAAATCGGCGGAGACAGTTACCATGTGATGGCCGTCCAGCAGATTGGGAATGCCCGCGCCCATGTGGTGGAGGCGCGCCCCGGGCTGGACGTGAAGCCCGGCGACCGCGTGCATTTGAGCATTGACGCGGAACGCCGCCGCCGCATTGAGGCGCATCACACCGCCACCCATCTTCTTCACTGCGCCCTGCATCAGGTGGTCAGCCCGGATGCGGCCCAGCAGGGGTCTTTTGTCTCGGAAGACCGGCTGCGCTTTGACTTTAACAGCAGCGCCGTTTCTTCGGACCAGCTCCGCCTGATTGAAGAGAAGGTGAACGGCTGGGTTGAGGAGTCTCTTCCCGTGCATTGCACGGAACGCGCTTATGCGGACGTGAAGGGCAATGCCGCGATTGCCCAGTTCTTCGGCGACAAGTACGGGGATGTGGTGCGCGTGGTCCAGGTGGGCGGATGCAGGGATGGGCTGGACGGCGTTTCCATGGAATTCTGCGGCGGAACCCATATTTCCAATACGAAGAATATCGGTCTGTTCAAGATTAAGAGCGAGGGGGCTATCGCTTCCGGCGTGCGCCGCATTGAGGCGATGACGGGGGACGCAGCTCTGGAGATGATACGGCAGCATGTTGTCGCCAAGAGCCTGGAAATCGCCAAGGCGGTAGAGAAGATCAAGGAAGTCAATTACGAGTTGGCGGACATGGGGCTGGAACAGGTGACCGTCCCCACGATTGAAGGCAAGCCGGGGCTGACGGCCCTGGGGGCTTCCGATATCCGGACGGTAAATGACTCCCTGGCGCGTTTCGACGCCTCCGTGGAGCATTTCAAACAGACGGCGCTGGATGCGGAGAAGAAGCTTAAAAAAGCCCGCGCCGGGCAGTCCGCCGCCAAGGCGGACGCCCTGCTGAATGAGTGGCTTTCCGATGCCCCCTCTTCCCTGATCCAGGTGGCGGAGGGCGCCGGGGAATTGCTTCAGGAGCTGCTGAACGGACTGAAAAAGCGCCAGTATGCGGGTGCCGCCTTCCTGCTGTGCGTGGACAGTTCTTCCTTGCTCCTGGGCGCTTATTGTGGCAAAGATGCCATTGCGGACGGTTTGTCCGCCGGAGACATGATCCGCGAGGTGGCCGCTCTTGCCGGAGGCAAGGGAGGCGGCCGTGCGGACCAGGCCCGCGGTTCCGCTCCGCAGGATGCCGATCCACAGGCCCTGGCTGCCGCCGCCCGCAATATTATTAACGGATAAGCCCCTTAACCGGGCCCTATCGGACACCAAGCATGGACAAGAAGATTTTTCCGGACGAACCTGAGATTCCCATTTTGCCTAATTTGTTTACGGCAGGGAACCTGGTGTGCGGTTTTTTCGCCATTCTGACTATTTTTGAGGGAATCAACCAGGCGGACAGCGACGCTGTGGCCGCTTTTTCCTGTTATCAGAATGCCACTTTTCTGATCTTCGCGGCGTGTTTGTTTGACTTGTTTGACGGCCGCATTGCCCGCATGCGCGGGCAGGACGGCCCGTTCGGGCGGGAATTCGATTCACTGGCGGATATTGTCTCCTTCGGCATCGCTCCGGCGTTGCTGGTGGCCAAGGCCGTTCTGTTCCAGCTGTCCCCGCCGGAGGTGGGATGGGGCATCGGCATCCTGTACCTGCTGTGCGCCGCGTTGCGCCTGGCGCGGTTTAACTGCATGGCGGCCGCTCCCCGGAAGGAAGGCCAGAGCAGCGATTTTGTGGGGCTGCCTGTTCCGATGGCGGCGGGAGCCGTGGTCTCCACCATGTACCTGGTGATGTATCTGGCCGGCAGGGCGCCGGACGGGGCCATGGACCTGGGCGTCTTCAAGTACGTGATTGCGCTGGCAATGGCGGGAGTCTCTATTCTGATGATGAGCCGGGTGATTTATCCCAGCTTCAAGCATATCAACATGCGCACGCGGGGGACGATGTACGCGATTGTGTTCATCGTGCTGGCGGTCATCTGCATTTTCAAATTCCCGTGGGTGATGCCCGCAGTCATTTTTTCCATTTATCTGCTTTACGGGCTGGTGCGGCCCTGGGTGGCCCGCCGCTGGCGGAACAGGCTGGAAGCCCGTGATGGAGAATAAGAAAGCCTGTAGAAAACTGTTCCTTCCTTTTCTTTGAACAGACTACGCTGCGACGGATTGAAACCGGCCGTGCCCCTGAGTCCGTTTTTTTAAGGGAGGGGCGGAATAGCCCCTAAGGACCGGAGCTTACTTGTTTTTCTTTTTAAAGTCATCCGCAAAGGGGTCTTTTTCCGGGGCAGTGGGCACGGCGTGCGTTTCAATGTCCTTGGTGCTCTTGACCAGCGTGATGCATACGGGCTTGCTGCGGTTGCCCATGGCGTCATAAGTGTAAAGGAAGCGGCGCACGAGTTCCTTGGTGCGGGAATCGAACATTTGCTCTTCTCTCAGGTTGGCGTTGCCGTCGTAGCCGTAACGCACGAAAAAGAGTTCGTTTTTCTGTCCGTCAAAGATCAGGCAGGAGCGCAATTCTCCAAAAGGCCCTCTTTTGTACAGGGTTACGGAAACAAGAACATTGCGGACGTTGTAAGTGGTTTTTTTCATCCCCTTGCCGTCCCCTGTTTTTTCAAAGTAGCTGCGGGAACCGTCTTCATGCTTGACCATGCGGGAAGAAGCAGTCTGAACATGGAAATCGTCCTGGCCGGCGGCCAGGGCTCCGGACGTCATGAGCATGGGGATGAAGAGAAGCAGGGGCGTTGTTTTCATGGTGAAAAAAGAGTTTCTGACTTATTAAAGTGATGTATAGTGGCTTTGACAAGAACGTAATTAGATGAACTGGCTTGTAAGGAGAGACGTATTGGATGTGGCGCGCGGAGGCGTGTTGATGGGAATTGTGAACGTTACTCCGGATTCCTTTTCCGACGGAGGGCGTTTTTATGCGACGGAACGCGCTGTCTCCCATGCAAAAGAGCTTGAACGGCAGGGGGCCCTGATTCTGGACATAGGGGGGGAGTCCACCAGGCCGGGGGCCGCGGAGGTTTCCGCGGAGGAAGAATTGGGCAGGGTGCTGCCCGTGGTGCGGGAACTCCGTTCGTGCACGGATGCCGTGATTTCCGTGGACACGCGCCATGCCGCCGTAGCGGCGGCTGTGCTGGAAGCGGGTGCGGACGTCATTAATGATATTTCCGGATTGCGGGAGGAGGGGATGGCGGAATTGTGCGCTGAGGCGCGCTGCGGCGTGGTGGCGATGCACATGCAGGGACAGCCTGAAACCATGCAGGACGCCCCTTCTTATGGGGATGTGGTGCGGGAAGTGCGCGGCTATTTTGAGGAACGTTATGATTTTCTGCTGGCGCGGGGCCTGGAACCGGAACAGATTTGCTGGGATCCCGGCATCGGCTTTGGCAAAACGGCGGAACACAATCTGGCCCTGCTGTCCAACATGGACAAGCTTCAGGTGGCAGGACGCCCGGTGCTGCTGGGCCTTTCCCGCAAGCGCATGCTGGGCGCCGTCCTGGGGGATGCGGAGCAGGGCCGCGCGCCGCTGAGCACCGCCGTGATGACGGTGTGGGGGCATTTGCACGGCGCGCAGATTCACCGTGTCCATGACGTGGCGGAATGCGCCCGCGCTCTCCGGCTGATCCGGGCCGCTGAACCGTTTGTCCGCTGATTGAGCCATGGAATCCGCTTCTTCCCGTCCGGTATTGACGTCCCTGGCGTCCATCGCGTTTTCCCTGGCGGTGGTGTTCCTTTTTCTGGCGGTACGGGGGATCTGGCCTTTCGGCGGCCGCTTCCTGGAGTATATGGATAACGGGCAGCTGGTTTATCCTACCTTGAAGTATTATGCCTCCGCCCTGATGTCCGGAGCGTTTGACGGAGCTTTTTTTTATGATGTCAATGGCGGCGCGGGAATCCGGGTGAGCCCTACGCTGCCGCATCAGTTGCTGATCCCCTCCACCTGGATTGCCGTGGCGATGGGGGATTCCTTCCTGTTGAAGGACATGGTCTGGGTGATGCTGGCGGATGTGGCCTGCATCTGCGTGACGGCTTCCTGGTTCCTGAGACGCGTGTTTCCCTCCCTGCCCGTATGCTGGACCGTGCTGCTGACGGCGGGTTATGCCGTGGGGGGCTTTTTCCAGACCAAGTACGGGTTCATGCAGTTCCTGGACCATGCCGCCATGTTCCCCCTGTTTGCGCTGGGCCTTTACCGTCTGGTGAACGGGGGGAGGGGCTGGCTGTATGCCGCCGGCCTCTTCCTGCTGGCTACCTCCCTGTACAGCGCGTTCATGTCCGTCGTCACCGGCTGGCTGTTCGCGTGGGCCTTTACGCTGCCCCTGAAAGGGACGCGGGAACGCCGCGTGCGCCTGGCCCGCGTGTTCTGGTACACGGCGGCGGTGACGCTGGCCACCTGTTATTACTGGCTGCCGATGGCGGAAATGAGCCGGGATTCCATGCGCTCCCTGTTTATGACGCCGCCCACGTTTTTTGAGTTGTCATGGCCGTTTGACCCTCCCAAATTCCTGGAACGCCTTTACGCCTGCCTGCCGGGGATGTCATTCGCCGCTCTGGCGGCGGTTTATCTGGCTTGCGGGAAGAAGGCGTCCCCTGCGCCGGACAGAGGGAGAAGCCTGTTTATTCTTCTTCTGGCGGCGGCCGTTTTGCCCGCGTTTGTCGAGCCCATCCACCGCGCCGCCCATTTGTGGAGCTACGTGGATTTTCCAGTCCGGTTCGGTTTTATTCCCAATCTGGCGGTAATGTCGTTCTGCGCCTGGATTTTGTCCGGCGGCAGGCTGCCGGGGCCGGCAGGACGGCCGTGGGGGTGGGGATGGAGCCTGGGGCTTCCCATAGCGGCTTTTTCCGTTTCCCTGTTTGTCCTGCAGATGACGGCTGCGGATCTTGCGGCGCGTCTTCTGCCGTTGCTGTTTTTTGCATGCGCATGGCTGTGCTGGAGGCATGTGGAAGGCAAAAGGCTGGCGTGGTCCATTGCCGCCGTGATGATGCTGGGGCTGCCCATAGGGGCTGCCGCGTTCTGGAAGCAGGGGGAGGAGGAGAAAGCCTCCGTCCAGGCGCTCAATGCGGAATGGCTGGCGCGCGGCATGAGGGGGTATTCAGATTTGCTGCGTGTAAAGGACAGGGATCGCCTGATGGTGGAAAACGCGGATTGCCTGGGGCCTGTCCCGGGTATTGGCAATTTCCGGCATACGACGAGCATCGATCATTTCCGTTTTCTGAAAAACCTGGGGTACCGGGATGAATTCACGCGCACGTACGGCCAGGGAGGCACTCTGTTTTCCGATTTGCTGCTGGGCCATGGTTTTGTGCTGGCGTCCCGCCCCATGGAGGGAATGGAGTGCGTGCTTTCCCGGGAAGGCATGTATTTATACAGGCTTCCGGGCGCCCGCTGGGGGCTGGTGGTTCCCCAGGGCGCGCTGGGGCTGCGTCTGGATGAAAACGCTGATGTGTTCAGCAATCTTAATGCCCTGCATGCCGCGCTCTGCCCATCAGCGGAAGGCCCCCTTTACGCGACCGTAACAATGAGGACGGAGATGAGCGGCCCCTTTTACCGGGCGGGCATTCCGGAATATCCCGGCGCGGTGTACGGGTTCCCGCAGACGGATACGGCGGAACTCCGCGTCAATGGCTGTGCGGTGTCCGTCATGGCGGAGGCGCAGAAGACATCCGGAGGAACGAGCCGCACCTATAACGGGGTATTGGAGTTGAAGCGTGCGGCCGTTGCCGGGGAAACCGTGGTGGAGGGAAGAATGCTGCGGGTTGTGGAGGCTCCTCTTCTGGCGGCTGCGGCGCGTACGCCGGAGCAGGATGTTCCGGTTCTGGGGAAAGAGCAGGATAAGTACGGGCTGGAGGCGAAAGGAAGAGGTGGCCATGTGGAGGTGGAGCTGACTGCCGGAAAAGGGGAGGCTCTCATGGTTCCGCTCGTGTATGACCGGGGATGGAGGGCCCGGCGGAACGGGCTGGAGGCGCCTGTGGAAAAGGTGGGGGAATTGATGGCGGTGCGCCTTCTGGAAGGGCAAAACCGGGTGGTGTTTGATTATTATCCGCCTCTGTTGAAAAGTTCCCTGCTGGTTTCCTCCGGAGCGGCCGCCGTCTTCCTGCTGTATGCATGGTGGGCGTGGCGGTGTCCGGAATCCACGATCAGGAGGATTGTCCTGGCCTGCGGATACAGGCT
This sequence comes from Akkermansia sp. UBA7090, assembly GCF_002493465.1. Classification (NCBI taxonomy): domain Bacteria; kingdom Pseudomonadati; phylum Verrucomicrobiota; class Verrucomicrobiia; order Verrucomicrobiales; family Akkermansiaceae; genus Akkermansia; species Akkermansia sp. UBA7090. The sequence continues at coordinate 25,508 of NZ_DKYW01000010.1, read as the reverse complement.
GTTTCAGTGCTGCGCCGCCGTGGTGCTGGCGGCTGTTTATATAGGGTCAATCGTGTTGTTTATCGTGCAGTCCGCGTTGTGAAGGAATCCCCGGAAGGCGGGGAAAAAGGCTGGAGACTTCGTTCGTGGAGAGGTTGAATTGTTATTATTTTTCTGCTTGCGTATTTTCTGAAATAACAGAAAATACAGGTATGGTTTTGGATGATGTGCAGAAAGCCTTTGTGGAACAGTGGGGGGAAATGGGCGCACGGTGGGGCGTCAGCCGTTCGGTAGCGGCCGTTCACGCGTTTTTGTATTTAAGTGAAGAGGCTTTGACTGCCGACGATTTGTGTGAAGCTTTGTCCATGGCTCGTTCCAATGTTTCCACCGCTCTAAAGGAACTGGAGGGATGGGAACTGGTGTTTCGGGAGAGCAAGGTGGGGGACAGGAAGTCTTATTATCGTGTGCAGGCCGACGTATGGGAGATGGCCAGGGCCATCATGAAGGAGCGTAAGAGGCGGGAGGCTGACGGAGCCTTGAGAGCGGTTGGGGAGTGTTTGGATAAGGCCCGCCGGGCGCGGAATCCGTTTCAGGTGAAACGTCTGGAGTCCATGCAGGAGATTTTGCGGTTGAGCTGTGCTTTTGCGGATAAAGCGGTGGTATGGCCGTCTTCCCTGATAAAGAAAGCACTGAGAATGGGGGATAAAATTCTTGGCTGGATAGCGGGAAAGTAAAAAGGTTTCGGAAGGATTGGCAAAAAACGGATATTCAATTTACGAATCTGATATTTCTGTAATTATGGAAAATAGAGAAAATGAAGTAAGGCGGAATGAATGCGGGAGTTCCGATGTGTTTGCCGTGACGGGCATTCTTGGTTACAGCGGCCGTTACATGGCTCGGGAAATAGAAAGGCTCAGTGGCAGAGTGCTGGGGTTGACCAACTCTCCGGATAAACCCAATCCGGACGGCTGGCGGTTGTGTCCTCTGTGCTGGGATGATCCGGATTCTTTGGCGGAAAGCCTGCGCGGGTGCCGTTCCCTGATTAATACGTATTGGGTACGGTTCAATACGCGGTGGTTTTCGCATGCGCAGGCGGTGGAGCGCACGAAGGTGCTGTTTGAGGCGGCCCGGAGAGCTGGAGTGACGAGAATCGTGCATGTGAGCATTACCTGCCCTGATGCCCGCAGCAGCTTGAGTTATTTTCGTGGAAAAGCCGTTCTGGAAAAGGAGCTGGAAGGGCTGGGCGTTCCGTATTCGGTATTGCGTCCGGCAGTATTGTTTGGAGAGGAGCCGGGAGAGGATATTTTGATTAATAACATGGCCTGGGTATTGCGCCATCTTCCTGTAGTAGGCGTTCCCGGAAACGGGAAGTACCGTCTCCAGCCGATTCATGTGCGGGATTTGGCTGCCCTGGCTGTACGGGAAGCATTGCGGGAAGACGGGAAAAACAATGTGGTTGAAGCAGTGGGGCCGGAAACATATACGTTCTATGAATTGTTTTCCATGTTGGGAAGGGTGACGGGATGCAGGCGCCCGGTATTGTCTGTTTCTCCATGGATAGCTTATGCCGCCGCCTGTATCATGGGCATCTTTCATCGCGACGTGATGCTGACCCGGGATGAGATCCGCGGGTTGATGGAGGACAGGCTCCATGTTGAAGGGGTTCCCCCTGCCGGTTCTATCCGGCTTTCCGCATGGGCGGAAAAGCACGCTGCGGAGCTGGGAAAAACCTATGCCTGCGAAATGGCCCGAAGGAAGCGTTCATGACCAGGTTTATGGCGTCGGACGGCCTGAGGCCGTTTCTTTCACGGCCGTTGACTTTTTCCATGGTTATTTTCAACACATGGGTTTTCGGCAGCTCCGCAATACGTTGTTTTTCCCGTTTTTCCGGTTGCCGGATTGGCGGGAAAAGGCTTTCCGTTTTGAAGGATGGTTGACAGGGGAATCTGGCGCGGTAGAGTGGTTTCATGCAGTCTTCCTATTGTCCGAGTCCTTATCGATACACGCGCCGCGCAACCCGTGAAGTCATGGTGGGGAATGTGGGGGTGGGCGGGTCCAATCCCATCCGGATTCAGTCCATGCTGACGTCCGATACGCGGGATACGGATGCCTGCGTGAAGGAGGCTTTGGAGCTGGCGGAGGCTGGGTGCGAGATTATCCGCCTGACCGCGCAGACCAGGGCGTATGCCGCCAATTTGGAGAATATTTCCCGGGAATTGCGCGCTGCCGGCTGCCATGTGCCTCTGGTGGCCGATATTCATTTTAAGCCGGATGCCGCGATGGAGGCTGCCAAATGGGTGGAGAAGATTCGTATTAATCCGGGCAATTTCGTTGATAAAAAGAAGTTTGAAGTGCGGGAGTATTCCGACGCCGAATACCGCGAAGAGCTGGACCGCCTGAGGGAGGAATTTACGCCCCTGGTCCTGTTTTGCCGGGAGCATGGCCGCGCGATGCGCATCGGTTCCAACCATGGCTCCCTGTCCGACCGCATTCTGAACCGCTTTGGCGATACGCCGGAGGGTATGGTGGAGAGCGCGATTGAGTTTGCCCAGATTGCCCGCGACCTGGATTACCATTCCCTGGTGTTTTCCATGAAGGCTTCCAACGTCAAGGTGATGGTGGCCGCCTACCGGTTGCTGGTGGAGCGCATGAACGCCCTGGGGCCGGATTGGAATTATCCCATTCATCTGGGGGTGACGGAAGCCGGGGGCGGAGAGGACGGACGCATCAAGAGCGCTGTGGGCATCGGCTCCCTGCTGACGGACGGCATTGGGGATACCCTGCGCGTTTCCCTGACGGAGGACGCCGTGCGGGAGGTGCCCGTGGCTTACCGCCTGACCAATCCTTTCCAGCCGTCGGAGCGTTCTGATGACCCGGTTTCCTTCTCTGAACCGGAGTTGAGTTATGACCCCCTGAAGTTTTCCAAAAGGCAGGGGGGGCTGGCGATGTGTCATGGCGTGCGCTTGGGCTGGGAGCAGCCTGTGCGCGTGGCGATCCCCGACGCCGGGTTTTACGCCCTGCAGACGGAACGGGAGGCGATGGGGGACATGATGCCTGAATTATCCCTGGGGCAGCTGGATGCCATTGAGGTGGATCCCCGGTGCGATGCCGATCTGGAGCCGTTGAAGGAACTGGCGGAACCGTCCATTGTCACTGTAAAGAACGGGCTGGCTATGGAGCCTGTATATGCGTTCCGCCTTCTGGCTGCCCGTATTGAGGACAGGCACCTGATCCTGCTGAAAGATACGCTGGCGCCCGGTTCCGTTTCCGGGGAAGACGTGCCGCTGACGGCTGCCCGCAATATTGGCTCCTTGCTGTGCGACGGGATTGGAGACGCCGTGCTGATTCAGGGCGAGCCAGATCCTCGTTTGGCTTCCTTCCTGGGATTCAATATTTTGCAGGCCACGGGAACGAGGCTGACGCGGGCGGATTACGTTTCCTGCCCGTCCTGCGGACGCACTCTGTACAATATCCAGGAGGCGACGGCCCACATCCGGAAAGCCACGGAACATTTGAAAGGGGTGAAGATTGCCGTGATGGGGTGTATTGTGAATGGCCCCGGAGAAATGGCGGATGCGGATTTCGGTTATGTGGGCGGCGCGCCGAACAAGATCAACCTGTATGTGAAGCACACCCCTGTGAAGTTCAATATTCCCCAGGAGGAAGCTGTGGAACGGCTGGTAGACCTGATTAAGGAGTATGGGCGGTGGGTGGACTCCAAGTGAGGTTTTAACGTTGAGGGAGGCTTTTTCTGATGCGGAGAGTGTTTATCAGCGGCGGTCACGGCGGTTTGGCGCGGGCCGTCGTGGAATGTTTTTCCGCCGCAGGATGGGAGACGGATGCTCCGGGCCATGCCGTACTGGATGTGGGAGACCGTTCCGCTGTACGCCGCTGGTTTGATTGCCATGCCGCGTATGATTTGGCGGTTTGCGCCGCCGGAATTACCAGGGACAGGCCGTTCCTGAAACAGACGGAGGAGGAGTGGGACGAGGTAATGAACGTGAATGTGACGGGAGCCGCCTGGTGCGGCCGGTGCGCCGCCGCCGCCATGGTGCGGGAGAAACGGCAGGGGCAGGTGGTGATGGTCGGCTCTTATGCGGCGCTCCGTCCGGCTCCGTCCCAGGCGGCTTATGCCGCTTCCAAGGCTGCTCTGTCAGGCCTGGTGAAGAGCCTGGCGCGGGAATGGGGAAAGGAGGGGATTCGCGTGAATCTGGTGTTGCCGGGGTTCATGCTGACGGAGATGACGGCCGTGCTGAGGGAGAGCGTGAAAGAGGCGGCTTTGTCCCGGCATGTGTTGAACCGGTTGAATACGCCGGAGCAGGCTGCGGCGTTTATCCTGTTTTTACAGGATGTTCTTACGGCAGCCTCCGGCCAGGTGTTCGATCTGGACAGCAGAATTGTTTAATAATGGACAGCGGATTTATTATCCGCGTTCATTTCTCCCAATAAAATATTTTCAAAAAATTCCTTTTTTAAATAAAAGGGGGCGCCTGCAATGATTCTGAAAACAGGAAATCCCCAGGAACAAGGGTTTTCCGGTCTTCTGGAAAGCATGTAAACATGGAGAAAATTCTCTTTCCGTGTCTGGAATTTCATGTTTCCGGCGGAAACCGGATATCCCTGAACCGTCAGTTTTTTCTTAAATCACTCTTCTTCAATATTAAGGCTTGAACGCGGATAATAAATCCGTAGAAATGTTTCTCCATGAGTTTGCCGCTGGCTGATGATGAAGAGAAAGGAAAGCGTTTTTCCTGTGGTTGTCCGGAATATATTTCCCCGTCCCGGAATTATGGGATAGATGCTTTGCGCATTGTTGCCATGGTGATGGTTTTAATTCTTCATCTTTTGGCCTCCATTGATGTTTTGTCTGTGGAGAATCATGGGACCTCTTCCTATAATGTCGGGTGGCTGCTGGAGACTGCCGCTTATTGCGGGGTGAATTGTTATGCGCTCATTACAGGATATGTGTGCTGCGACGGAACGTTCAGGTATGAACGCGTGGTTTCCTTATGGTTTCAGGTTGTTTTTTATACATGGGGCAGTTTGCTGCTCGCGCTGTTGTTGTTCCCCCACGCGCTTCAATTGAATCATATTCTGAATTCCCTTTTCCCCGTTTTATCCGGTCAATATTGGTATGTGACGGCGTATGTGGGGTTGTTTTTCTTCATTCCGTTTCTTAACGCCCTGGGGAACAGGCTGACCAAATTACAGTTCCAATATCTTCTGGTGACCGTTTTTGTGCTGTTTTCCGTTATTCCCACCCTGCTTCACAGGGATGTGTTTTCGGTGGAAGAAGGGTATACCATCTGGTGGCTGGGCAGCCTTTACATGCTGGGGATGTATATTAAAAAGCATGGTTTGCTGATGGGAATGAAAACGCGTTCTTTATGGATGTTTTATGCCGGATGCGTATGTTTCGCCTGGGGTTTCAGGATGGTTCTTAACGTGGTGTCTCCATACCTGATTGGGCAGGTCAAGGGCGGTGGAATGTTTGTTCACTATAATTCTCCTTTTATTGTAGGAACGGCGGTTGCTCTGCTGCTGATTTTTTCCCGGATGCATTTTTCATCCCGAAGATATGTCTCCTGCGTTTCATGGTTGGCGGCAGCGTCGTTCAGCGTTTATGTGCTGCATTGCAATGCTTTGATAGGAAAGTGGTTTTTATGGGATGTCTTTGAGTGGACTGCGTCTCCTTCCACAGCGCTGATGGTTGTGAAAGTGTTGGCTGCCGCCGCCGCGGTTTACGCTGGATGCGCCCTGGTGGACTCCGTGAGGCGTTATTTGTTCAGGTTGATAAACGTGGAAAGAGGCGCCCGGTCAGTAACGGGCTTTTGCGGAAAGCTGGGGCACGCGTTCCGGCAGATGTACCGCCGGATAAATCCGCGTTCCTGAGGACGTGGAAATGCTCTGTTCCGGCGGTTCCGGGCGGTTTTTGCCCGGAAGCCGGGCTAGTTGTTATGATGGCTTTTGTCCAGGAGGGATTTAAGCCAGGGAATAACCAGGTCTTTTTTGAAGAAGTGGTTGCGAGGGTCCACGTTGACGAGGCGGAAAAAAGCGTCTCTGTCCAGTCCTGCGGGCAAGTGGCTGCCGTTCCTGCGTTGGGCAGGGTCCGCAAACCGGGGCTGGTGGTGGTATTGGAAATGATCCGGCGCTCCGGCCATACGGTAGGCTGCGGAGATGAGACGGAAGTCCCTGTCCAGGCCGCCTTCCGTGCAGATGACGGGGCGCGGGGCGAGAGCCGCCACAATATCCGGGAAGTCGAATTGTTTCCAGAAGCCCGGAATGAGGTGGCGGATGGAGTTGGGCGCGGAGCGCATGCCCCTGCCGTTGGGCATGGTCATGGTTTTGGCGCGTTCCAGCGTGCGGCACAGAAAGTCGTTATATACAAAGGCAAAGATATCCGGATTCAGGATGCCCAGAACCATCAAGGGTTCCGTTCCCAGGGAGAAGCCGCTGAGAATAATATGGTTTTTTTGCGCCCAGGGGCGTGTTTTCACCCAATCCAGAATACATTGGTCCGCATAGGAGGCGTAGCCCAGCCAGCTCCAGTCCATTTCCAGCAGGAAACGGGCCAGGTTTTCATAATCGTGAGAAGAACGGCCTGCGGCGCGTTCCGCGTCTCCTTCCTCTCCCGTTCCGGCGTTGTCCACCACAATGGCCGCCCATCCCTGCCTGACATAATGGAACGCCATGGCGTTGTTGCCCGGCTGCTGTACGGGTGGATGGTCCAGATCCGGCGATGTTTCCCCCGCCAGCTCTTCCTTGGTCTGGTCGGAACCGGGAATGCAGAACAGCACGGGAACCGGATTTTTGTCTGAAGCGTTGTCCGGCAGGAGCGCCAGGAACGGTACGGCGGCTCCCGGGAAGGGATAGGCTTCCCATTTTTCCACCCGGTAGTGTTCTCTTTGCGCGGTTTTTACCAGAACGGGGGCGGGGATATCCGCCTGAAGGGGAAATTTCATCAGTTGTTTCATGGCTTCCCGGAGTTTTTCCCGCCAGGCGGGGAAATCCTTTGGAGCCATATCCGGAGAAAATTCGCATGCCGGACGCAGTTTTTCCAGCATGGTTTGGACGACGCCCCGTGAGGAAACATGCCGCTGGTCGCTCCGGGAGGAATGAAGCACCGCCCAGTCTTCCGCCCGGAATTTTTCACTGGGCGGGGAAAGGGAGAAGGAGGGAAGAGAAAGTGTTGCCAACAGAAGAGAGAAGAAAACGGCGGGCTGAATAGTCATGAAGCCAGATTGCCATAAAAGGAGCTCCCGTTGCAAGGTTGCGGCGGTGGTCTTTTCAGGTTGTTCCTGACGCACCGGAAGCTTGAGTTTTTCCGGGCAGGGCGGTAGTTTTGCCGCCGTCATGATGACGGGGGGTAAGAGTCCTGGAAGCCCGGAACCGCGGGTATGCGGCCTGGGCCTGGCTTCCGGCTTCGGCATGGGGGCGGAAGCCCATCTTGCCGGGGTAAGGGAAGGACGCAGAGTGTTGAAGCCGTTGAGCGAGTTGTGGGGCGAGGGGAATCCCTGGGACGATGTATTAAGCGGATGGATTCCAGACAGGGGGCTGTTATGCAGCCGCAGGAACGGCCCTGCCTCCCAGCTGGCGCTGCTGTTGGCGCGACAGGCCGTGGAGGAAGCCGGCTGGGGAACGGATGAATTGAGGGACGCCGCCCTGATTGTAGGCAGTTCCCGCGGGAACGCTTCCGGGTGGCTGAGCCCGTGGCCGGGACGGCGGGCCATGAAAATTTTGGCCGTTCCCAATTCCCTGCATAGTGAGCTTGCTTCCTGCGTCAGCATCGAATTGGGAATTTGCGGGCCTTATCACGTCCTGGCGAGCGGCTGTGCCGCCGGCCTGGATGCCGTAGGCATGGCCGCCATGCTGATGCGGCAGGGAATTGTCAAGAGAGCGTTGGCTATCGGTCTGGATTTGCCCTTGTGCCGGGAGCTGCTGGGAACGTACTGGGCCTCCGGCATGCTTTCCCGCAATGGCTTGAATGATCCCTACGGCCCCCTGGCCGACGGCATGTGCATTTCCGAGGGCGGGGCGGCCATAGCCCTGGAGTTGTCTTCGGAACCCGGTATTTATGTGAAGGATTATCTGGTGAATTCCGATGCCTATAGCCCGCTGGGCATGCCGGAGGACGGAAAGAGCATTGCCGCCCTGCTGGAGGCTGCTTTGAAAAATTGGGATGGAGAGGTCCCTCTGACCGTTTGTCCCCATGCCAGCGGCACGGCAGGGAATAGCGTGTCCGAACGGGCTGCTCTGAAAAGGGTTTTTAGAAACGGGCTGCCGGATTTGAGGATGATGAAGCCGTGGACGGGGCATGCCATTGGAGGCAGCGGAATTCTGGAACTGGCCCTGATGTTGGCCTTTGCCAGAGAGGGGGTATTGCCTCCCAATCCTTCCTGGGTCACCTTCCCGGAAGGCGGCGCCTGTTCTGCGGAGGAACTGCCGTTGGCCGGGGGGCGGATGCTGGTCAAATCCGCCGCTTCCATGGGCGGCCATAATGTGGTGCTGAGTCTGGCCGTGGACGGCTGAATATTGTTGAATAGTGAACGCTTATGAAGAATCCTGAACAGTTTTTGTCAGAGTTGCAGTCTGCGGGGTTGCTGCGCGTCCTGCAGGATGTGGAATGCCTGCCCGGAGGGATGGCCCGCCTGGCGGATGGCCGGGAAGTGGTCAATCTGGCGAGCAACGATTATCTGGGGCTGGCCCACCATCCGTCTCTGGCGGAGGCTTTTTCCCGTGCGGTGCGGGATGAAGGGGCCGGGGCCATGGCGTCCCGCCTGGTGACGGGGACGCGGCGGGCGCATTCCCGTCTGGAAGAGGCCCTGGCCGCTCTGAAGGGAACTGAGGCGGCGGTCAGCTTTTCTTCCGGTTATGCTGCCTCCCTGGGAGTGATTACTTCTATTGCGGACCGGGAGGATACGGTGCTGATGGACAAGCTGTCCCATGCCAGCCTGATTGACGGGGCGCGTTTGTCCGGGGCGCGTTTGTCTACCTTCCTGCATAATGATATGGAGTCATTAAGGAAAAAACTGCAACATTTGCGGAACGCGAATCCTTCCGGAGGGATTCTGATAGTGACCGAATCCGTTTTCAGCATGGATGGCGACCGTGCCCCTCTCCGGGAAATCGTGCGTCTGAAGGATGAATTCGGCGCGTTGCTGCTGGTGGATGAAGCTCACGGATTCGGCGTGCTGGGAGAACACGGGGCAGGACTGGCGGAAGAGCTGGGCGTTTCCTCCCGGATAGATTTTCAAATGGGGACTTTAAGCAAGGCTGCCGGAGTAAGCGGCGGATATGTGGCCTGTTCCCGCGCCTGGGCGGATGCCATGGTTAATTCCGCCCGGTCCCTGATTTATTCCACGGCTCCGCCTCCCGCTCTGGCCGCTGCCGCCCTGGCCGCGGTGGAAGTGATCCGCAGCGGGGAGGGAAAGGAATTGCGCCGCCGTGTTTCCGTTCTGGCGAATGTTTTGTCCGCCGCCCTGGGGATGCCGGGAAGGCCTGTTTCTTCCATTTTCCCTGTTGTTGTGGGAGAGAACGAGGCTGCCCTGGCTGCGGCGGACGCTCTGCTGGAACAGGGGTTTCTGGCTCCCGCCATCCGTTATCCCACGGTTCCCCGTGGAACGGCCCGGTTGCGCATTACGGTGACGGCGGCTCATCACTCCGGTTGGATACGGCGGCTGGGGCAAATATTGGAGGATCTGCCGCACGGAGAATAGGATTGTCAGCTGGAAAATCATGAAAGCGTTGTCTTCCCTTTCCCTGCATTTGGTCCTGAGCCTGTTTTTTCTGCCGATGATCATGGTATATGCCGTGACAGGCCTATTGTATATGGGTGGCGCGGATCAGCATTTTACCTCCCACGTGGAAGTGTATGAATTAAGTTCCGGAGATGAGCCTCCCTATGCGGATTCCTGCCGGGAACTGGAGCGTCTGGGCGTGAAATTACCGGAAGGAAAGGTCAGGCCGTTTAAGGGGAATTACATTCTGGGTTTGGTAACAGGTACGCATGTGCTGTTTCTAAGAACGGAAAATTCCCTCAGGGCCGAGGTGGTGAAGCCTGGCATTTACCCCAATCTGTTGCTGGTTCATAAGGGGAAGGCGGGGTGGTGGTTTTCCGCGCTGGGATATGGCTCGGCCATTTCCCTGATCCTGTTGTATATTTCCGGCATTCTTCTGATGTGGAGGAACAGAAAGAAACGGAAATTGATGCTGGTCAGCGCCGTTTTGGGGACATCTGCCGTCGTGGCGGGGTATCTGATGTTCTTCACTATGGGATGACATCCTGATGTCCCGAATGGCAGAGCTTGCCTCTTGACAGGAAAGTTTTTCTCCTTGTAATGGGAAAGAATGAAGGTTCCCAAAGGAATTTTCACTGAACCCTATAAAATAATGTAATGATGAATACTTACGGCTCTTCTTCTCCTTCGTCCTGCTGCAGCGGTTCACTTTCCTGCACGGCTGCTCTTGTGCTCGGCATTATTGCCCTGGTATTGGCATTGGTCGGTTTTTTCCCGTGCCTGGGCTGGATTACCCTGATTCCTGCGGGATTGCTTGCCATTATTGCGCTGATTATGAGCATTGTGGCTGTCAGTAAAGGTTCACCCAAAGGGGCTCTGGTGGTCGCCATTATCGCGTTGGTTCTGTCCGCCGTGGCGGGAATTGTTCAGGCATGGATGGCCAGCGTTACCGTGACCTACATGGAACAGCACCAGGATTATGTGGAAAAGAAGGCTCTGGAAATTCAGAAGGAGCTTCGGCAGATGGAGCAGGAAAACAAGGAGGCATTGAGGCGGTCCGTTGAGGCGGATGGAATGTCCCCCGCGGACGGAACAGGCTCCCGGGAACTGTAGTTCCTGAACCTTTCAGGAAGATCGGCGATGAATGGCGTGCGCTCGTCATGGCGTTCATGCTGTAATAGAATGATGGTCAGGAAAGTGTGGCTGCCTGTATGGGCTGTTCTGTCCTGCCTGTTGCTGGCGCCTTCCCTCATGGCGCTGGCAATCAGCCCTGACGGGATGAATTCTCTGGCGGCCTCTGTTGCCGTGCCGCATCGTGAATGCCCGTTGTGCGGCATGACGCGGGGGTATGCGGAAATGGCCCGCGGGAATATCCGCGCCGCATGGGGATGGAACCGCGGCGCTCCGGTCTGGTTTATGGCAGGACTGCTCAATGGAGGGGCTACCGTGGTTTATTTGGCATGGCTCTGGCGGGGAAGGGCCATGCGCCGGAAAAAGGATAAATGGCTCTCCTGTGGAGAAATCCGGCAGGAAAGGGAGGGCAAATAGTTTCTTACGGGATGCGGCCAGTCAGGATGATTTTTCCGTCATGAATTCGGCACGTTAAAAAGATGCTCCGGGAAAGGACGGATGAATTAACCGGATGGTCCTCATGTCTATTTTCAACTCCCATTGATTGACCATTCGGAAAGGAGGGGCAGCCGGGCTGGAAGAAACAGTTCTACCTGTCCCCGGCAGATGGGACGGCGAAGGTTTTGAAGAGGGGCGTGGGAAGTTCTTCTGCCGCCTGTTTATTCCCTGTCACGGGGGCTGGTTTTTGGAGAGGGGAATGCGGGGCTGTTGTTTTGTTCCTCAGGGCTATTTTTTGTCAGGAAGGAGAATAGCTTTTCTGAAAACGGCCGTTCTTGTCGTTCGTGGAAAGGAGTATCCGGGCTATGGAATATTTTGGATTTTTCTCATTTTAATGTTTTGCTGATAATATTGTTTTTTATGTAGTTGTGTTATTTTCTAACATTTTTATTCTAGGCCCGCCTGATTTTATATATATAGTTTTTGGATATTGTATGAATATTTGCATGTCCATCTATAGATCAATCGAATTGCGGAAGAATGCATCCGGAAGTTATAAGATCCGGCTGACTATCGACCGGGGAAGCAAGTTTTGCGGAGCCAGGAAATCTCTTGGGCTCGGCACCCACCGGGAGGATTGCGCCTTAAGACGTGCCTACCTGATGCGATGCCTGCTGTTTCATATGGGATGGTTTCCCGGCGGAAAGATTGCCGTCAGGAATTCAGCCGAGTGCGGCATCAAGGATGTTGTTTGGGACAGCATGGAGTGTTCAGGGGATTCCGGAATGTTCAGGCTTACCGGAACGGGATGCCGCATGGCTGCGGATGAGACCATGGCTATCTGGTTCCAGACGAATGGAGATGGGAGGGTTCAGTGCCTCCGTCTGCTCATCTCCGGATGGAGGAAGGATGACCGGGCGGGTGATTTGAGGGTGTTGATTCAGGGGATGCGGCATTGCGCCTCGGAACAGCGCCAGCATCCCTGCCGGATTTTGAATATTGAAATCGGAGCAGGTTCTCTCACGGCGCCCCGGGATGAATGTGTGCTGAAAGGGTAGGAAAACGGATTGTTTCAGATACCGGTTTATTCTGGTTTTATCCGGAGGCCGCCACGTTCCGGTTGGGAAATTGGGCCGAATGTCCGGCATGCCCGGCCCGGAGTTTATTTGGCCGTCATGGACGACGGGAAGGTTGCCGTATCCGAGGTGAAGGCGCGGGAAAAAGGCCGGGAGGAATGGCGTGCTGCCTGCCGGGAAAGGGAGCCCTGTTTTTTCTGCATGAAAAAACCCCCGGATGGAATGATAGCCATCCGGGGGTTTGTTTGAAGGTTCCGGCTATTTTTTAGCGGGCAGTTTCACTTGAATGTGAATGTCGCGCAGCTGCCGGTCTTCCGCGGCGGCGGGGGAGTCGCTCATCAGATCCGCTCCGCGGTTGTTTTTCGGGAATGCGATGACTTCGCGAATGGATTCCGCGTTGCAAATCATCATGACCAGGCGGTCCAGTCCCAGCGCAAGGCCGCCGTGGGGCGGAGCGCCGAAGCTGAAAGCGTCCAGAATGTGTCCGAATTGTTCGCGGGCCTGTTCCTCCGTGATGCCGAGCGCCTTGAACATGGCGGACTGCAAGTCGCGTTCATGGATGCGGATGGAACCGCCCCCCAGTTCCGTGCCGTTGAGCACCACGTCGTAGGCCTGCGCGCGAAGGTCTGCGGAGAGTTCTCCGCTGAGCAGTTTTTGTTCGTCTTCCTTGACGGGGCGGGTAAAGGGGTGGTGGATGGCGACCCATCGCTGTTCTTCCTCATCCCAGCCCAACAGCGGGAATTCAATAACCCACAGAAAGTCGCGTTCCTTGTTGTCCTTGAGCAGTTCCATGAATTCGGCGCATTGCAGGCGCACGCGGCCCAGGATATCGCAGGAGGGTTCCCACGGGCCGGCGGCAAAGAGAACGAGGTCTCCCGTTTCGATGTCCAGGGCTTCCGTGAGTTTTTGCTTTTCTTCGTCGGAAAGGAATTTGGAAATGGGGCTTCTCCAGTCTTCTTCGCGCACCTTGATGTAGGCCAGGCCTTTGGCGCCGGCTTCCACGGCCGTTTTCGTCAGGGCGTCAATCTGGCCAACGGAGGCGGAACCGAATCCCTTGGCGTTGATGGCCTTGACTACGCCGCCGTTGCTTACGGCCGAGGCGAATACCTTGAAGCCGCTGTTTTCAAAGATGGAGGAGACGTCCGTCAGCTTCATGCCGAAGCGGCGTTCCGGCTTGTCGGAACCGTACTGATCCATCGCTTCCTTCCAGGTCATGCGGGGGAAGGGGGTGGGAATGTCCACGCCCAGGGATTCCTTGTATACGCGTTTGAGCAGGCCTTCCACCAGGTTGTAGATGTCTTCCGGCGTGATGAAGGAAGCTTCAATGTCCACCTGGGTGAATTCCGGCTGGCGGTCCGCGCGCAGGTCTTCGTCACGGAAGCAGCGGGCAATTTGGAAATAGCGTTCCATGCCGGCCACCATGAGCAGCTGCTTGTATTGCTGCGGGGCCTGGGGCAGCGCGTAGAATTTGCCGGGCGCCAGGCGGGAGGGGACCAGGAAGTCCCGTGCGCCTTCCGGCGTGGATTTGGAGAGGATGGGCGTTTCAATTTCCAGAAAGCCGTGCTCGTCCAGGTAGTCGCGCGTGGCCTTGGTGACGCGGTGGCGGATCTGCATGTTGCGGGCCATGGCCGGGCGGCGCAGGTCCAGAAAGCGGTATTTGAGGCGCAGGTCTTCGTTGGAGAGGGCCCGATCCAGCTGGAAGGGGAGCACGTCAGCCTTGTTGATGACGTTCAGGGTGTCTGCGGAGACCTCGATTTCCCCGGTGGGAAGGTCTGCGTTGGTCGTGTCCACGGTATCCGTTTTCAGGCGGGCGGCCACGGTGCCGGAAATCTGGATCATGTCTTCGGAGCGGAGCTGCTGGGAGGCTTTCGCCACATCCTGATTGACTTCCGGGTGAAAGACTACCTGCGTGATGCCGGAGCGGTCGCGCAAGTCGATAAATATGACGCCGCCATGGTCCCGGACGGAATCTACCCAGCCGATGAGGGTGGTCGGCTTGCCGATGTTCGCAGCGCGCAATTCGCTGCAGGTATGAGTGCGGTATGAGTTCATCTTTATTGAAAATGAAAGAAAGGGGGGAAAGAAAGGCGTCAATTGTTTCCGGTGAGTGAAGCCACGGCGTCAAACAGGTCGTCCATGACGACGGAGGAAGAGGTGCGGGCTCCCAGGTCGCGAAGTTCCATGACCGGGAATTCATCTCCCACGATCAAGGCCGCGCGGGCGCCGGATTTAACGGCTTTCTGGAGCTGTCCGTTGACTTTGGTGAGCGTGAGGGGAAGGTCTACACTGTATCCCTGGTCCCGGAGGGCGGAGGCGATGGCAAGAACCTCTGCGCGGCGGCTCTCAGACGCCTGAATCATGAAGATGTCGCAGCCTGCGGAGGCCAGCGCCGCATCTTTCAGCGCTTTGGCATGGGGCGTCTGTTCAATGAGGTGGGTGATGACGGCATCCCCCATGGCAAAGCCGGTTGCCGGCATGTCCACTGCGTTGTTGGAAAGAGCGCCTACCAGCGTGTCGTAACGGCCTCCGCCGGCTACGGCGCGCAGACTGCGCTGTGTGTCAAAGATTTCAAAAACCAGGCCGGTGTAGTAGGCCAGCCCGCGCACTACGGACAGATCCAGCCTGACATAGCCGTCCAGCCCGCGGGCCGTCAGGTCTTTCTTCAGGATGTCATAGCGTTCGGACGCTCCGGCGGGCGGGTTTTCAATGAAAGCCACCAGATCTCCGCGGCTGATATGGAAGGCGTCCAGCTTGCGCTGGCATTCTTCCGGGCGGTCGCGTTCAAATTTGTCCACAATGCCCAGGAAAGCGGGAATATCCTGTTCCTTCACGCCGTGTTCCGAAGCAAACCTGATCCAGGCTTCCCGGTCAGAGACGCGCACGATGAAGTCGTTTTGCGTAAAGCCCAGTTCCCTCATGCAGTCAATGGCCAGGGCTATCAGTTCGGAATCCGCCCACGCGGAGGCTTCTCCCAGAATGTCCGCATTGAATTGGTAGAATTCGCGCAGACGCCCTTTCTGAGGTTTTTCGTAACGGAAGCATGAACCGATTTCAAACCACTTGAGCGGTTTGGTGTATTCGCGCTGGTAGGCGGCTGCGATGCGGCCCAGGGAGGCGGTGAGTTCCGGGCGGATGGTGATGTCCCTGTCCCCCTGGTCCGTGAAGCGGAAGAGCTGGGTGGGCAGTTCGCCCCCGCTCTTTTTCAGATAAAGCTCCGTGGCTTCCACAGTAGGGCCCTCCCATTCCAGGAATCCGTAACGGTGCGCCACTTTCTTCCATGCGTTGAAAAGATAGTTGCGCACGGCGCAGTCCGCCGGTGCAAAATCGCGGAATCCGGGAAGTGGTTGAAAGCGAGCGTCTGGCATAACCTGGGAAAAAGGATGTTGTCTGAGGACGAAACAGTTTACAGAATTCCTATGCCTTGGCAAGTCCACATGCTTATGATGAAGGAATTTCGGTGGAAATCATATAAATGGCCTTATGCCGGCAGATGGGGATGGTTCTTCCGGTTTTACATGAAATGAGGAAGGGCGGGAAAGGATTGATTATTGGGGAATTTATTGTTTTTTATAAATTATCCGGATTTTTGGCGCGGGCTGTGGGGCATGCGGGTTTAAGTGGCTGGGGATTTGTAATCGGATGTCAAACAACAATATTGAACAGCAAGGGGAAATGATAAGAAGGTGTTTTCAAAAGTTTTTCTGCGTATGGAGCATTGCATCTTTCCCTTTATAGAAAAATGTTTTCCTCCCGTGCTAAAAAGAAAACCGGGGCAGTTTTGTTTGATTTCATAGGAATATGACGTGAAACGAATGAGTTTTTTTCTTCTTTGAGAATCTAATAGCAGTATTGATTATGTGTAAAGAATGTGGATGCGGGGGGGAGCTCTCCCATGAAAGTCACGGCCACGGTATGGACGTCCATGTTCCGGTATTGGATGCCAATGACCGGCTGGCTGAGCGCAACAGAGGTTTTTTTGCGGCAAAAAACCTTTTGGTTATCAATGTTTTTTCTTCTCCCGGGTCAGGAAAGACTTCTTTGTTGCAAAAGACGGCGGAGATGCTTCGCGGCCGTGTGCGCATGGGGGTTATCGTAGGGGATTTGGCGACGGATAATGATGCGGAGCGCCTGAGCCGCGCGGATATTCCCGTGGTGCAGATTACAACGGGCACCATGTGCCATCTGGACGCCCGCATGATTGCGGAGGCCATGAAGAAAATGCCTCTGGACGATCTCGACGTGTTGGTTATTGAGAATGTGGGCAATCTGGTTTGCCCGGCTTCCTATGATCTGGGGGAAGGCGCGCGCGTGGTGCTGCTTTCCGTGACGGAGGGGGAGGACAAGCCGTTGAAATATCCTCCCATGTTCCATTCTGCGGATGTTGCCCTGGTGACCAAGTCCGATCTGGCGGATGCCGTTGAGTTTAACCGTGACGCCGCCCTGGCCGCCCTGAACAAGGTGGCTCATCATGCGCACGTGATGGAGGTGTCTTCCAAGACCGGCGAGGGAATGGAAGCCTGGTGCGAGGAGATTGTGGAGCGTGCGCGCCGCGCCCGGGAAGGCACGATTCAGCATCATGGCCATCACCACCATTGAACAGGCCGCCGCGGCATTGAAATTGGAGATAGCCGGCATGGTTCAGGGGGTCGGCTTCCGGCCCCATGTGTACCGTTTGGCGGTACGGCACGGATTGAAGGGGTTTGTGCGCAATACGGAGTCCGGCGTGGAGATTCATGTGGAAGGGGAGTCCGGCGCTCCGGAGCGTTTTTTTTCCGCGCTGATGGACGGTCTGCCGGAGCATGCCCGGGTTGATGGAGTGGAGCGGACCGTATGCGAGCCTGCCGGTTTTGAGGAATTCCGCATTGAGGAAAGCGATTCCACCCCCGGAGGCGTTCCGATGATGCTGCCGGATCTGGCTCCGTGCCCGGAATGTCTGAAAGAAATGCGCGACCCGTCTTCCCGCCGGTATCATTATCCGTTTACCAACTGCACGCACTGCGGCCCCCGCTATTCCATTATTGAGAAAATGCCGTATGACCGCGCGGGAACCAGCATGAAGGGGTTCCGAATGTGTTCGGAGTGCCGGAGGGAGTACCAGGATGTGGAGGACAGGCGTTTTCACGCACAGCCTATCGGCTGCCCGTCCTGCGGCCCTTCCATGAAGGTGCTGTTTTCAGATGGTTCCGAACTGGGGTTCGGCCATGGGTTTGATACCCCCGCGGCACAGGTGGCATGGGTGCTGGCGGACGGTTTGATTGTGGCCCTGCTGGGCGTGGGAGGGTTTCAGTTGCTGGCGGATGCTTCTTCGGAAGCTGCCGTCAGGCGTCTCCGGCAGTTGAAGGAGCGTGACGCCAAGCCCTTTGCCGTGATGGTGCCGGATATGGCTGCGGCGGAGAGGCTGTGCCGCCTGTCGGAGGAGGAGAAGCGCCTGCTTGCTTCTCCGGCCGCCCCCATTGTGCTGGCCCGGGGAAGGAAGGGGGCGGATCTGGCTCCTTCCGTGTGCATGTTCAGCCGTTTTGTGGGGATAATGCTTCCGTCTTCCCCTCTTCATGCGCTGCTGATGGATGTGTGGGGAAAGCCTCTGGTGGTGACCAGCGGGAACCTGAGCGGCGAACCCCTGTGCACCTCCGTGGAGGAGGGGCTGGAGAAACTGGGCCGTGTGGCGGATGTGTTTTTTGTGCATGACCGCCCGGTAGTGCGGCCCGTGGATGATTCCGTGGTCCGCGTTACGGACGGCAAGGCCATGATGGTGCGCCGCGCCCGCGGATATGCCCCGCGGCCCGTGTGGCGCACATCCGCGGCGGCTCCCGACGTGCTCGCCCTGGGGGCCGGACTGAAGAATACCATCTGCTGGCTGAAAAGGGGCGTGGCCGTCATGAGCCAGCATCTCGGTGACCTGAACAGTGCGGCTTCCATGAATGCTTTTGAGCGGACGGTGGAGGCTCTGGGCAAAACCCTGGATGCCGTTCCGCAGGTGATTGCCGTGGACGCCCATCCGGACGGCCCTGCCTTGGCCTTTGGCCGGCGTCTGGCGCGGAAGTGGAATGCAGCGGTTGTCCCTGTGCAGCATCATCAGGCTCATGTGCTGGCCTGCGCCGTGGAGAATGAAACGCCGTTTCCTGCTTTGGGCATCGCCTGGGACGGGACGGGGTTCGGTACGGACGGAACGGTATGGGGAGGGGAATTTTTTGTGTTGGAGGAAGAGGGTGAGCCGCGCAGGGTGGCACGGCTCAGGCCGTTTCTTCTGCCCGGCGGGGATGAAGCGGTTCGGGACCCTTTCCGGTGCGCCTGTTCCGTGGCCCGCCAGATGATGCCGTGGCGTACGGAGGGTCTTGATAAGCGTCTGGAGAGGGGGATGCCTGTGCGGAAACGTGAGGTTCTGGAGGCGATGATGGCCCGGAATATCCATTGCCCGGCTACCTCGTCCATGGGGCGGTTGTTTGATGCCGTGGCTTTCTGGTGCGGTTTTGACGGTGAGGCGGGGTGTGAGGGTCATGCCGCCATGATGCTGGAATCATGGGCCGCGGAAGCTTCCGGGGAAAAAATGCGGGGGGAAGCGTATGAATGGGTTATGCATGAAGAAGAGGGATTGCTGGAACTGGACTGGCGGCCGCTGATGAAGTCTGTGGATGAAGATTTGTTGAAAGGCGTTTCCCGCGGCTGCATCGCCCGCAAGTTTCATGAGAGCCTGGCGAATCTGGCATTTGACGTGGCGGAGCGTTTTTGCCTGGACAGGCTGGTGCTGGGCGGCGGATGTTTTCAGAATGCCTTTTTGCTTGAAGGCCTGGCGGGAATGGCCCAGTCTAGAAAGTGCCAGTTGGCTCTGCCCCAGCGGGTGCCGTGCAATGACGGGGGAATTTCCTTGGGGCAGGTTGCGGCGGTCGTACGCCAATGGAAAGGATAGAATATGTGTTTGGCCGTTCCCGGAAAGATTGTGAGCGTTAATGATACGGACCCTTTGTTCAGATTGGGGGTGGTGGACTTTGGCGGCGTGACCCGTGAAGTGAACCTGGCCTGTGTGCCGGAAGCCGTGCCGGGGGATTACGTCATCGTCCACGTGGGCATGGCCCTGAGCGTGCTGGATGAGGAAACCGCTCTTCAAACCCGCAGGGAGATGAGGGAAATTGTGGAAAATACGGATCCTCTGTAAGGGGGCGTTTCCCGAATTCAATTAATGGTTTATGCAGGAGGAAGTCCGGCAGCTGATTGAAGAATTGCGCCACGCTGTGACGCGTCCGTGGGCGGTCATGGAGGTATGCGGAGGCCAGACGCATGCGATTGCCTCTCTGGGGCTGGAGGAGCTGTTGCCTCCCGGTCTGCGCCTGATTCACGGCCCCGGCTGCCCGGTCTGCGTGACGGCGGTGGAGTTGATTGACCAGGCCGTGGAATTGAGCCTGCGGCCCGGCGTAGTTTTGTGCAGCTACGGGGATATGATGCGGGTGCCGGGTTCCCGCGGGGATCTGTTTTCCGCCAAGGCCAGGGGGGGAGACGTGCTTTTGATGTATTCTCCGCTGGAAGCGGTCGCTTATGCCGGAACCCATCCTGATACGGAAGTGGTGTTTTTCGCTGTAGGGTTTGAGACGACGGCCCCGGCTACGGCGCTTGCCCTGCAGCAGGCCCGCGCGCTGGGGTATGCCAATTTTTCCGTTCTCTGCGCCCATGTGCAGGTCCCCCCGGCTCTGGAATGGCTGATGGATCAGGATGAGGGCAGACCGGACGCCTTCCTGGCCCCCGGCCATGTCTGCGCCGTCACGGGGGAAATGGATTACGGGCGTCTGGCCACTCGTTACCGGACGCCCATGGTAGTGACGGGGTTTGAGGCTCCGGACCTGCTCCGCGGCATTCTGATGTGCGTCCGTCAGCTGGAAGCCGGGGAATATGCAGTGCGGAATGCGTACGGGCGTTATGTGAAACCCGGTGGAAACAGGGCGGCGCAGGAAAGAATGAATGAAGTTTTTGAGCCGGAAGACCGTCATTGGCGCGGGCTGGGGTTGATTCCCCGCGGCGGCATGAGGCTGCGCCGGGAGTGGCGTGCTATGGATGCCGTTCTTCGTTTTGAATGCGGAACGGGGAGGCCGGGAGCGGATGAAGCTTCCGGATGCCTGGCCGGGCAGGTGCTGAGGGGGCTGATTCGCCCTGGGGAATGCCCTTTTTTTGGCTCGTCCTGCACGCCGCTGACCCCGCTGGGCGCTCCCATGGTGTCCGGGGAAGGAGCATGCGCCGCTTATTATCATTATAAAAGAAGTTGATGCCATGTTTGAGTGTCCTGTTCCTGAACCTGTCTCCGACCGTATCCAGATGGCTCACGGCGGCGGAGGCCGTTTGATGAATGAGCTGATTCGTTCCGTGTTTCTGAGCGCCTTCGGTTCCCCTTCCGGCGGCGTGCAGAATGACGCTGCCGTATTGGAGGTTCCTCCGGGGAGGCTGGCGATGACGACGGACAGCTTTGTGGTGCAGCCTTTGGAGTTTCCCGGTGGCTCCATCGGTTCACTGGCGGTGCACGGAACGGTGAATGATCTCGCCATGAGCGGCGCGGAGCCGTTGTATTTGACGGCGGGCTTTATTCTGGAAGAAGGGCTTCCGCTGGAGGTGCTGACCCGCGTGGCGCAGGATATGGCTGCCGCGGCTTGTGCGGCGGGCGTCCGTATTGTGACGGGGGACACGAAGGTGGTGGAGCGCGGAAAAGGGGACGGCATTTATATTAATACTGCCGGGGTGGGCATCGTGCGCCATGGGTTGGAGATCAGCCCTTCTTCCGTTCGTCCGGGGGATTCCGTGCTGCTCAGCGGGGATTTGGGGAGGCACGGCATGACGATTATGAGCCTGCGCGCCGGGCTGTCTTTCGGAGATGGCCTGGAAAGTGATTCCGCTCCGTTGCACGAGTCTGTGGCTGCCGTCATTCGTTCCGGCATTCCCGTGCATTGCCTGCGTGACGTGACCCGCGGCGGGTTGACCGCCACTCTTTCGGAAATTGCGGAATCTGCCGGCCTGACGGTGAAGTTGAATGAAATGTCCATTCCCGTGCGCGAGGATGTCAGGGCGGCGTGCGGCCTGCTAGGGCTGGACCCGCTTCAAGTGGCCTGTGAGGGGCGTTATCTGGCTATTCTTCCCCGAGAGTATGAGGAAGAGGCCCTGAACCTGATGCGCGGCTGCGGCGTATCCGCCGGAGCCTGCGTCATAGGCCGTGTGGCGGAATTGGGGACGGCTCCCCTGCTGATGACGGGGCGTCTTGGAGTGGAGCGGGTGTTGACGATGCCTTCAGGAATGCAGCTTCCCCGCATCTGCTGACGCCTGGCGTTTCATATGGAAAATGCGGAACCATGGGGGATGCGGAAACTTCTCCCGGCGCAGGGAATTCAGAACGGCATTGCGTCCGTCTTGTTTCTTAGGAAGTGGGACAAAATGGCGTTGTGCGACATTTTGTCTCTTTTTGGTGTGACATTATGTCCCGTTTTCCTCTGTCAGGGAAATAGTGGAAAGGAAGGAAGAAACGATATAATGTCATCATAATATGACATTTATGTTTATTGTTCTGTATGCCTTGCCAGGTTGGCATGCCATTTGCAACAAGAGAGGCAAGAATATGAGTTTGCCTGCATGACACTTCAGGTCATGAGGAAATCAAATCTCAACGAAATCCATTCAAAACAATCTAAAATAACGATATGGCTAAAATATTAGGAATTGACCTTGGCACGACCAACTCGTGCATGGCTGTGATGGAAGGCGGTCAGGGAACCGTACTTGAAAACAGCGAAGGTGCGCGCACCACTCCCTCCATTGTCGCTTTCACCAAAAGCGGTGAACGCCTCGTGGGGCAGGCCGCCAAACGTCAGGCGGTAACCAATCCGAAAAACACCGTGTTTTCCTCCAAGCGCCTCATCGGCCGCAAATACAGCGAACTGACGGAAGAAGATAAAAAGGTGCCTTACGAAATTGTGGAAGCTCCCAACGGGGATGCTTATATCCGCGTGGACGTGGGCGGCGAAAAGAAGACCTTTTCTCCCCAGGAAATCGCTTCCATGGTGCTGGCCAAGCTGAAAGCCGATGCGGAATCCAAACTTGGCGAAACCATCACGGAGGCCGTGATTACCGTCCCCGCCTATTTCAATGACGCCCAGCGCAACGCGACCAAGGCCGCCGGTGAAATCGCCGGCCTTAAAGTGCGCCGCATCATCAATGAACCGACGGCGGCGGCCCTGGCCTACGGCCTGGACAAAAAGTCCAATGAAAACATTGCCGTATATGACCTCGGCGGCGGCACCTTTGATATTTCCGTGCTGGAAATCGGCGACGGAGTGTTTGAGGTGAAGGCTTCCGACGGCGACACCCACCTGGGCGGCGACGACTGGGACAACGCAATCATCAACTGGATTATAGGCGAGTTCAAGAAAGACTCCGGCATGGATCTTTCCAACCAGCCTGACGCCATCCAGCGCATCAAGGAAGAAGCGGAGAAGGCCAAGATCGCCCTTTCCTCCACCCAGAGCTATGACATCAGCCTGCCGTTCATTACGGCGGACGCTTCCGGCCCCAAGCATATCCAGCTGACGCTGAGCCGTCCCAAGCTGGAACAGCTCACGGAAGACCTGCTGGACCGCACCCGCAAGCCTGTGCTGGACTGCATTGCCGCGTCCGGGCTGAAAACCGGAGACATTGACGAGCTGGTGCTGGTGGGCGGCATGACCCGCATGCCCGCCGTTCAGGAAATGGCCCATACGCTGGCCGGCAAGGAACCGCACAAGGGCGTGAACCCGGATGAAGTGGTGGCCCTGGGCGCCGCCATTCAGGGCGGCGTGCTTCAGGGGGACGTAAACGACGTGCTTCTGCTGGACGTGACTCCGCTGACCTTGTCCATTGAAACGATGGGCGGCATCGCCACTCCGATGATCGAACGCAACACGACCATCCCGGTGCGCAAGAGCCAGGTGTTCTCCACCGCCGCCGACAATCAGCCCGCCGTGGACATCCGCGTTTGCCAGGGCGAACGCAAGATGTTTGAGGATAACAAGCTCCTCGGCAACTTCAAGCTGGACGGCATTTCCCCCGCTCCGCGCGGCATACCGCAGATCGAAGTGACCTTTGACATTGACGCCAACGGCATTCTGCACGTGTCCGCCAAGGACAAGGGCACCGGCAAGGAGCAGAAAATTTCCATCCAGGGCTCCAGCGGCCTTTCCAAGGATGAAATTGAGCGCGCCAAGCGCGACGCTGAAGCCCACGCGGAAGAAGACAAGAAACGCGCTGAGGAAATTGACACCATTAACCAGGCTGACTCCCTCTGCTTCTCCGTGGAGCGCCAGCTTAAGGATATGGGGGACAAGCTGCCCCCGGAACTCAAGCGCGAAATTGAAGACAAGGTAACGCGTCTCAAGGAAGCCGTCTCCAAGAAAGACATCACGGCGATCAAGGCTGGCAAGGAAGACCTGGAATCCCGCCTGGAAGCCCTGTACAAAGCGGCGGAAGCCGCCCAGCAGTCCGCCGGGGCCGCCGGCCCCATGCCGGGCGCCGCTCCCGAAGAGGAACCTTCCGACGGTCCCCGCAAGGCGAAGGGCCGCGTGGTGGACGCCGAAATCGTGGACGACGACAAATAAGCAATCCCCTTCCCGCCGGAGTGGGAAGCGATTCCCCCTCCGGCGGAACATTACATCCCGTATTATTCATCTACAACAACATCAAAACAACATACTATGGCAAACATCAAACCCCTAGGACAACGTGTGCTGGTCAAGCGCATTGAAGCTGAAACCAAGACGGCCGGCGGCCTGTTCCTGCCGGACACCGCCAAGGAAAAACCCCAGGAAGCCGAAGTGATCTCCGTAGGCACCGGCGGCCGCGATGAAAAAGGCGCCCTGATTGAATTCACCGTGAAGCCCGGAGACCGCGTGCTTATTTCCAAGTACGGCGGCACGGAAATCAAACTGGACGGAGAAGACTACCTTATCCTGTCTGAAAATGATATTCTGGCCATCATCGGCTAAACGGCACCGCACACACACTCAACATCATTTTAAATATTAATATTATGGCTAAACAAATCCAATTTGACGAAACCGCCCGCCAGGCTCTGCTCCGCGGCGTGGAACAGATTGCCAAGGCTGTCAAGAGCACGCTGGGCCCTGCCGGCCGCAACGTAGTGATCGACAAGAAATTCGGTTCCCCCCTCATCACCAAGGACGGCGTAACCGTGGCCAAGGAAATTGAACTGGAAGACCCGTTTGAAAACATGGGCGCCCAGCTTGTCCGGGAAGTCTCTTCCAAAACCAATGATGTGGCCGGGGACGGCACCACTACCGCTACCGTGCTGGCTGAAAGCATTTACCGCGAAGGTCTGCGCAACGTCACTGCCGGAGCCAACCCCATCTCCCTCCAGAGGGGCATCATGAAGGCTGCGGATTCCGTTGTGGAAGAACTCAAGAAAATCAGCAAGCCTGTTGACTCCAGCAAGGAAGTGGCCCAGGTCGCTACCGTCTCCGCCAACTGGGACGCTGAAATCGGCAACATCATCGCGGAAGCCATGGACAAGGTGGGCAAGGACGGCACCATCACCGTGGAAGAAGCCAAGGGCATTGAAACCACGCTGGACGTGGTGGAAGGCATGCAGTTTGACAAGGGATACCTGTCCCCCTACTTCGTGACTAACGCGGAAACGATGGAAGCGGTGCTGGAAAACCCCTACATCCTCATCCACGAAAAGAAAATCAACAACCTGAAGGACTTCCTTCCGCTTCTCGAAAAAGTGGCCAAGAGCGGCCGTCCCTTCCTGGTAATCGCGGAAGACATTGAAGGCGAAGCTCTCGCCACCCTGGTGGTCAACCGTCTGCGCGGCGTGCTGAACATCTGCGCGGTCAAGGCTCCCGGCTTCGGCGACCGCCGCAAGGCCATGATGGAAGACATCGCCATCCTTACCGGCGGCAAGTGCATCACGGAAGACCTGGGCATCAAGCTGGAAAACGTGGGCATTGAAGACCTCGGCCAGGCCAAGCGCGTGGTTGTTTCCAAGGATGAAACCGTTATCGTGGAAGGTTCCGGAAAATCTTCCGACATTGAAGCCCGCATTTCCCAGATTCGCCGCCAGATCAAGGACACCACGTCCGACTACGACCGCGAAAAACTCCAGGAACGCCTGGCCAAGCTGGCCGGCGGC
>NZ_DKYW01000003.1:0-81012 GCF_002493465.1 Akkermansia sp. UBA7090 | reverse complement strand
CTCTCTCTTATGCCGTCTTCTTGAGATTATTATTAGTGATAATATTGACTTTATTCCTTGTAAGAATCTGCAATTCTTGTATGTAGTAAAGTCACTATGTTTTCTCATGCCTTTGCCGTTGGAGCGGTTCTTGGAACTGTCATGTCCCCGCTTGTTTGCGTATCTGCTGCGGAAAGATCTCCTGTAGCGGCGGCTGAAGATGTAGTGGCGCGTGTAACTCCCTCGGCAAAAGGAGCTGTCCTGTTTCATTTAAATCCGGATTTGGGCAACAAGATCACTATCTCCGGTGTTGCCGGAGGCATCCGGGTGGAGGCTGCTGATGTGCGTCGCCTGGTGGCGGGGTATGGATGGTATTTGAAGAATATCGCCAAGGTCCATTTTTCGTGGAACGGGAATCGGATGGCGCTTCCTTCCCCTTTGCCGGTTCCCTCCAGTCCGGTAACGATAGAAAGTCCGTGGAATATTGTTTTTGCCTATAATTACTGCACCCTTTCTTATACGGCTGCTTTCTGGGATTGGAACAGATGGCAGCGGGAGATTGATTTTCTGGCGTTGAACGGGTTTACGCATGCGCTGGTAACGGCGGGTCTGGAAAAGACATGGGAGGATTTTCTGATTGGCCTGGGGTATCCCCGGGAAAAAGCTCTTCGTTTTATCCCTAATCCGGCATTTGCCGCCTGGTGGAATATGGGGAACCTGGAAGGCCACGGCGGACCGTTGAGCCAGCAGCAGATAGATAAGATGGCGCAGATGGGAAGGCGTATTGTATCCCGTATGGAGCAGTTGGGGATGACGCCCGTACTTCAGGGGTATGTGGGATTCGTCCCCTCTGACTTTCAGGAAAACGTCCAAATGGATGGTCTGAAACTTATTCCGCAGGGTACATGGGTTGATAATTTTAAGAGGCCATGGGTAGCGGATCCCACTTGCGAGGCTTTTCCGAAACTGGCCTCGGACTGGTATAAGGCTGTCCGCAAGGTATACGGCATTTCCGGAAAGATGTTTGGCGGGGATTTGTTTCATGAGGGGGGACGGAAGGGGGACATTAACGTGACGAATGCGGCACAGGCCGTTCAGAAAGCCATGCAAAAGGCCTCTCCGGGGGCTTCATGGGTGATTCAGGCTTGGGGCGGGAATCCTACCCGCGAGTTGCTGTCCGGCTTGGACCCGGAACGCGCGCTTGTATTGCAGCTTACCAAGGATATGGCTAACGGAGGGAAGAATTTAAGAACTTTTAACGGTATTCCGTGGGTTTGGTGCGAACTGGCGAACTTTGGAGGCAATACGGGACTGTACGGTGGGATTCCCCTTCTTTCCCGGCTTGGAAGTGATTTGGCCGGTTATAGGGACAAGGGGCTGGTGGGCATGGGGACTTTGTCCGAAGGGCTGGAGACGAACCCGCTTCATTACGCCCTGTTCAGTGACCGTTTGTGGACCGGGGAGGATATTTCCCTCCGGGAGTGGCTTGGGAAGTACGCGCGTCAACGTTACGGTTCCGCCCCAAAGGCTGTCGTGAAGGCGCTGGAAGTCTTGTCTTCCTCCATTTACAACCCCGTCCGCTCTCAGGAGGGGTGTACGGAATCTATTATTTGCGCCCGTCCGTCCTGGAATGCCCGGAAGGCTTCCACATGGTCCAGCGGGGAGCGGTATTATCACTTGGGCGATATTGTAAAAGCGGCGCGCGGTTATCTGAAAGCCGCGAATGATCAGCCGAATCTGGTGAAAAAGGAGACGTTCCGTTATGATTTGGTGGATGTTGTGCGTCAGGTTCTTGCGGACGCCGCTTTTTACCAGCTTCAACAGGTCAGAAGCGCGTTTGATTCCGGAGATGCGGCTGCGTACAAAAAGCAGGTAAGGCGTTTCCTGTCTCTGATTTCAGATATGGATGCCCTGTTGGCGACGGATAGCCAGTTTCTTTTGGGGACTTGGCAGAAAAGAGCTCTGGATTGGGGCAATTCCCGCCAGGAAAAGGCCTTGATGGACAAGTCAGCCAAAATGCTTGTTACTACGTGGAGTGATCTGGCTCCCCGGTCGCTGAATGATTATTCCAATCGCCAGTGGGCCGGGCTTGTTTCCGATTTTTATTTGCCTCGGTGGAGGAATTTTTTTGAATCTCAGATGGATGTGCTGACCGGCAGGAAGACGCGTGATGCCGCCCATGCCGCATTTATGGATAAAACGGTTCGGGAGGAGCTGGCTTTTGCCGGAAATGGGAAAATATATTCTGCCAAACCGGCAGGGGATACCTTGGCCGTCGCCAATCGCGTGATGAATGCCCACCGGGAAATGCTGGATGCCCTGAGTGCGGAAGAAAAGTATTCCTCGGGAATTCCCTGGGAACTTCATCAAGGTTCCCCGTTGCAGTTTGATGTCACGGATCAGGTGACCGAACCGGGCACGTATACCGCAACTTTCCAGTGGAAAAATGGTCCCAGCGCCTTGAAAATCCATTCCGTTAAATTATATGAGGGCAACAAGGAGGTGGCTGCCGATGTTCATGAGGGTACGACTGGCGTGGAAAATAAGAATAATGTTTACAGGCTGGAATTGAAGAAGTACAGAACCAACCTTGATTCCTATACTCTGAAGGCAGAAGTTAGCGGTGTTTCTCAAGGCGCTTCCAAAGGAGAAATGATGTTGAAAAGGCTGGTGAATTAAGAAGCGGGCAAATTGTTGCGGAAAGGAGAGGCAAGGCGGTTATACGTGTGGGTTCTGCCGTTTTCTGTCTTCTGTTTTTTCCGGAATCAGTTTGTTCACCTTGCCGAAAAAAGGGAGAAGAGGAATTCCCTCTTCTCCCTTGAAAGATGGCTTGAGGGTGAAATTTATCGGCGGCAGCGCAATAATAGAGTGCCCAGGCCGAGCAGTCCCAGCGTAGCGGTTGCCGGTTCTGCTGGGCAGGAGACGGTATTATGGGACATGGAGAGGGAGGCGGAGACGGCATGATTTCTGTAAGCAGCCATATTCTCTGTGTCGGTCGTCAGGTTCAGGTCTTCCCAAGCGGTATGGGTCGCAAAACCGAAGTAGTTGCTGCCTGCGCTGCTGGTAGCGTTAGTGTTGGTGGTGGAGAATATGCTGGCTGCTTGGGCACCCCACCCAAACGATATGGAATTTTCTGAGGGAGAACGTTTCCGGTTCAGTGTGCCGCCTGGTAAATGCTGAACATCAGAATGGCCATTCCCGTGAGGGCTGCCCCTGCAATGATGCCGGAGGCGGAGGGAATTTTATATTCCCGTGATTTGTCCTTGAAAAGACGGTCCGCAGTCCAGCCGAGCACAGCCCCTGCAAAGAAGAGGAAGGAATCATTCCACTGGATGGCCCAGGCCAGACCGAAGCCGATGGGAGTGGGGAGCCATTTTCCTGTCCGGGGGAGATAGCGGGGGATAAGTACCAGAATGAGCCCGAGAATGCCGCCTGCGATGATGGAAAGGACCTTGATGCTATGCAAATGGCTGAATCCCATGCCCAGCGCTTCCGCCGTGGCTGCCCATGTTCTGGCTCCCGGGGCATTGAAAGACTGGAGAGCGTTCGCATTCGGAACCATGGATCGGAAGGCCAGCACGGAAACGAGGGTCCCCAGAAAAATTCCGGAAAACTGGGCGATAAATTGTTTGCGGGGGTTGGCTCCCAGCAGGTAGCCTACTTTGAGGTCCACGAGCAGGTCTGCCGAGGAACTGGACGCTCCGGAAGTGATGTTGGCCGCCATCAGGTTGGCCGTTACATGCCCAGGTGCAATCCCTCCGAAGATGAGCTGGGTAACTTTTCCCATGGCTCCGGTGGGTGTAATATTGGCTTCTCCGGTGATTCGGCAGACGACCAGCGCCAGGAAGAAAGATATGACTACTGCGATGCAGCTCATCCAGTACGGAACGTCAAAGGATGCATGAGCCAGATAGCCGAGAGCCGCCAGGGAGATAAGCTGGCCCGCCAGGAACCAGCTCATGGGCGTTTCTATTTTTTCCACATCCGTCAGTTCACGTTTTTTGCTCAGGGAGAACATGGCCCCCAGGGAAGAAAAGGAACGAACAATACTTTTCCATTGGAACAGGAAGGCCACAATGCTGGCGACGACCATGCAGGCGGTTCCTCCCCACAAGGTCCAGCTTACGCTTTCCCGATAGCCTGCTCCCGCAGGAAGCAGTTCCTGGCTTTCCAGCCACGGCACGTAAAGGGCCCAGCAAACAGTCCCTCCGATGAAGAGACTGAGGGATGTTTTCATGCCTATCAGAGCTCCCGCGCCCACGAACATGAGATCCCATTTGAAGAAGATAGTACGCTGGTACCAGTTGCCGAGGATATGTTGCTGGACTACTCCAAGCCATCGTTCTCCCCCTGCAGCCATGGCAATGGCGTTGGCGGCGGAGAAAAGGGCGGAGTAAAGAAGGGCCTTGGCCTGTCCTGCCGCCTTTTTGCCTTCCGAATAGAGAACCTTGAGAGTTTCCGCCGTGGCAATGCTGTCCGGGAATCTGATTTGTTCAATGTTGATCATTTGGCGTTTCATTGGAATGGCCATGGTGACGCCCAGTACGGCAATGAAAAATATCCAGGCAAAGGTGGTGCCAAGAGGCATGTGCTGTCCTGTCAACAGAAGCAGGGCTGCTACGGCGGAAGTGAGGGTTCCTCCTGTAGAATAGCCTGCGGAGCTGGCGGCGGACTGCATGCATGTGTTTTCCAGAATAGTCATGGGGGATTTGGAGATGCCCAGGCGCACAAAGGCGTTCCAGAGGGCAAAAGAGATAACTCCCGCCGTCAGAGCTACCCCAAAGGACCATCCCATTTTAAGGTTGGCATACAGATTAGTGAGGGAAAGGATGGAGCCGAGGAGCATGCCGACGATGACGGCTCTCCAGGTAAGCTGCTTCATTCTGTCTCCGGAACCCAGGTAGACTTGATCGTACCATTGCTGTTCTACTTCATCCGGAGTGCCTTGGAATCCCTCCAGAGGCAGTGGTTTTTCCAGACAGGAGGGGAGAGAGCTGGGCGACTGGGGAGACGTGGATGACATATGATCTATAAAATACCATTTACGGCCGTGGCGGAAAAGTCGTATCTGTCTTTCCTTGCTTTCGGAGCATCCTCCGCTTGGGACTTGCCTGCCTGTGACGACCGTGGTTTAATGGACGTCATGAGCCAATCTTTTACGGATAAACTTGCCGCCCGCATTAAGGAGACCGGTTCCGCCTTGTGCGTCGGGTTGGATCCGCGCCCCGGCATGGATGATTTGGAGGCGATTCCTGCGCTGTTGCGGAAGGTTGTGGAGGAAACCGCCCCGTATGCGGCGGCGTTTAAGCCGAATATTGCCTATTTTGAAGCCATGGGGCTGCGGGGACTGGAAATACTTGAGGATTTACTTCCGGATATGCCTGAGGATGTTCCGGTGGTACTGGATGCCAAGCGTGGAGATATTGGAGAGACTCAGAAGTATTATGCGCATGCTTATTTTGAGCGCCTGGGCGTGGACGCTGTGACGTTGAGCCCTTTTATGGGATATGATACGCTGGAGCCTTTTCTGGATTATGAAGGTAAAGGTATTTACCTGCTGGCGGTTACTTCCAATCCTGGTTCTGCGGATGTGGAACGGCAGGAACTGGCAGGGGGCCGCAGGGTTTTTGAACTGGTGGGAGACATGGTGCTCCGCTCTGTCCGGGAAGGATGTAAAACTTCCGTAGGCATGGTGGTTGGGTTGACCAATGCGGATTCCAGTATTTTGGAGCGTATTCCGGATGCTCCTTTGCTCATTCCCGGTCTGGGAGCTCAAGGCGGCGATCTTTCCTGCCTGAGTGGCTCCGGTCATGTGGCTCCTCCCCTGATTAACGTCTCCCGAGGCATCATGTACCAGAATCCGGAATTGGGTTTTGCAGAGAAGGCCGCCGGATTTGCGCAGCGCATTCGGGAAGCATTGAATTATTGATGTTCACGTATTTTTTGCAAATCACAAAACGATAACGGCCTGCTTATGGCTATGCATGCGCTTGTCAAAGGGAGAGGGCTCGGTATATTGAACAGGTGTTCCCCCCGTTCCCTGCCCGTTTTTTATGGATAAAAAGCCTGGAATTGTAAAATTCACTCCCCATTCCACTTCCAGATCCGCAATATTGATTGCGATGGCTGTGGCAGTGGGCGTGCAGGTAGCTTTGTGTGCCGTGCTTGTAGCCATACATTTGCAGGATATGTGGTTTCCCTCCGTCCAGGGCGGGGAGGTGGAAATGACGTTTGTGTCTCCGTCCAAAGAAGCCCCTCAGGAGAAGGAAGAGGTTCAGCCTGTATCTGTTGTTCCTGTTGCAGCTCCTTCAACAGTCAGCCCCGTTCCGGAAATTGCATCAGATGAAGACCTGTTGGCGATCAAGCTGCCGGAAAATGAAGATTGTTCCGAAATGAAGGATTTTCTTTTGGATGAGGCTTCTTCGGAACTCTTGCCGGAAGAACTCGCCGTCATGCGGATTTCCATGAATGAGGTAAAGCGCAGGCAACCCGTGAAGAGCCCGGAGGTATCCCCGCCGGGGCGTCCGGACCCGGAGCAGAATATTTCCCCTGATAAAAAGGTGCGTTATAAACATGCTCCGTCCTTGCCCAATTCCGTCAATTCTTCTAAAGTCGGGAAGGTGAATGCCGTGGTGAAAGTGGTGGTTGGAGTGAATTCCCAAGGGGAACCTTCATCCGTCAATCTTCTTCAGTCAACGGGGAATGCGGAATTGGACCGCCTTTTCATGCGTTGGGTGAGAGAGAATTGGACTTTCTATCCGGCGGAAAAGGACGGAGTGCCCATTGCTTCCAAGGTGGTGGTGCCCGTCAGGCTGAATATAGATTAACCTGTGCAAGGAAAAAAGAAAGATGCTTCCGGAGAAGACAGAGAATAGGCCCGTTTATGTGATCGGCCACCAGAACCCGGACACGGATGCTATTTGTTCAGCCATAGGGAACGCGGAGTTTTTAAGAACTCATGGCGAACCTGACGCGGTTGCCGCCAGATGCGGGGAGATGACGCTGAGAACATCCTGGGTGCTGGAAAAGGCAGGAGTGCCGGAGCCGATACTGATTCATGACGTGACGCCCACCGCCGGAACAATCTGCCGTCGTGACGTGATTAGCGTAAGCCCGGACGATACATTCCTGACGGCGTATCGAAGGATGACGGAGAATTCTCTGCAAACCATACCGGTAATTGACGCTGATCACAATCTTCACGGCCTGTTGCGTTATTTTGATTTGTTGAGCCTGCTCATGCCTTTGAATATGACGGAGATGAATGTTCGCTCCGTCTTTTCCAGCCTGAGCAATATTGCCACCACCATTGACGGCAAATGTCTGACCGGGGAATCCTTGAGCGAGGAAGAAACGCAGAATATCCTGCTGGTAGGAGCTTCCAGTGAACCCAGTGTCCGGACAAGGCTCGCAAATTACAGGAGAAAAGGGATTGTCCGGGATCTGATCGTTATTTGCGGAGACCGTCCGAATGTGCAACTATATGCGGTGGAACATGGCGTACGCGCTTTGGTGACCACGTCTGGCGCGTTCCCTTCCCTGGACATTATTGAGACGGCCCAGACGACGGGAACATGTATTTTAAGCACCCCGTGGGATACGGCCAGTGTTGGTCAGTTGATCCGTTGTTCTCGGAAGGTGAGGGAACAGGTTCAGAAGGATTATACAGTTTTTCCGGAAAATATGCTGTTGCCCGAGTTGAGGCAGGCTGCCGTGAAGCGCAAGCAGACATTGTTTCCTGTGATGAGCCTCAAGACGGACAAGATCATTGGTGTTCTGAGCAAGACGGATTTGGTGGATCCGCCCCGTACGCGCGTGGCTTTGGTGGATCACAATGAATTTTCACAGGCCGTCAAGGGAGTGGAGGAGGCGGAAATTGTGGAGGTAATGGATCACCATCGTTTGGGCACCCAGCTTTCTACACGTGATCCCATCCGTTTTCTGAATGAACCCGTAGGTTCTACATCTACTTTGGTGGCGCGCAGATTTTACCATCGTAATGTGGAGCCTTCCCAGGCTGTAGCGGTTTGCCTTTGCGCGGGAATTCTTTCAGATACCCTGAATTTGACGTCTCCTACGGCGGCACGGGCGGATAGGGAAATGTTGGAATGGCTGACAGGTATCGCCAAAATAGATGCCAAGCAGTTTACAGAGGAGTTTTTTGCCACTGGTTCTCTGTTGCGTTCCAAAACCGAACCTTCCGTTATTATTCAGGCGGACAGGAAGACTTTTACGGAGTACGGCTACAAGATCAGTATTTCCCAGATTGAGGAAATTGGCATGTTTGGCCTGGAAGAGGTTCAGGAAGGTTTAGTGAGGGAGCTTTGGAAGCTGGTGGAGAAGGAGGGGCTGAAGCTTGCCTGCCTTTTGGTTACGGATATTGTCACCCATGATTCTATGTTGCTGGCCGTCGGGGATGAAGACGCTTTGGAAAATATTGAGTACGAGCGGCTTGGTCCTAATCTATTTTCCGCCACTGATGTAGTAAGCCGGAAGAAGCAGCTTTTCCCTGCTATTTCCCGTGCATTAAAAACGTTGTAGATGCCGAGAATCTTTGATTTTTAAAGGCAAAA
Source organism: Akkermansia sp. UBA7090 (assembly GCF_002493465.1). NCBI lineage: Bacteria > Pseudomonadati > Verrucomicrobiota > Verrucomicrobiia > Verrucomicrobiales > Akkermansiaceae > Akkermansia > Akkermansia sp. UBA7090. The sequence continues at coordinate 72,460 of NZ_DKYW01000003.1, read as the reverse complement.
TCTTTCCTGCAGAGGAGGGCTGATGTTGCTGCGCAGTAAAGGATAGCTCAGGGGATTGCGATGTCTGCCACGATGGACCGGCGAATAGTATCCGGTATCAGCACAGTACTGGCTCTTTCAGGTTTAAGCGGCGGTGTGCAAAAAACTCGGTCCAGGCGCAATAGAGGGAATCTGACAGGCTGCGTAGCTCCATAACCGGCGCCTTTCAGTTTGAAACAATCCTGAAAGTCGGAACTGAATTTGGAAAAAATGGGGGATTGAGGGGCGGCGCTGAAGTTTCCGGCCATGATAATGGGAAGTTCTCCATGTTGGGTTCCTACTTCCTTCAGGGTGTCAAACAGGTATTGAAGTTGTTTGCGGTGGATGAACCGGAGTGTATGGAAATATTTCCAGCAGGCAGGGGCGTACAGGTCGAACCGATGTTCAAAAGGTTCCAGACTGATGTTGATGAGCCGAATCGCCAGGGAGGAATTTTCCGGTATCCAGTCTACAATCAAACCGGCTGTGTCTGTGATGTTCTGGGCCGGACCAATCTGACCGTGCCTCACGATAATGGCGCAACTTCCTATTTGCTTGATATAAGAGGTTCTACCGAAAATACTGTAGGCAAATTTGAGCGTTCGGTTATAATTGCTGCAGCCTTGGACGAAAATAACGTCTGCACGGAGTTTGGATATTTGTTCAATGGGAGGAGGCTCCTCACTCCTCTCGTACAAGGTAAGAACCCTGATTTGCTTGGCGTTCGGAGCCAGAGGCATCTTGTAGTACTCCATTCCGGTTCTGGAAATGGGAGGGAGAAAGTCTGTAATGACGATGCCGTACGCAAACCAGACGGTGATGCCAAGTAGACCGATCCGGGAACCGAAGACCAGCCATGCAATGAGCGCCGGAAAGGAGAAAATAAGGCAGCAAGCCCATATGGGCAGTGACGTTGCAAATGCCATCGTGTCCGAACCGGTCCAGAAGATGGTGACGACGATGACCCACAGGCACAGAGAAACGCCGCCCAGCGCTATTCCCAAGTGGTTGACTCCGGATAGCGTTGGTTGAGGTTCCTCCAGATGTTTGCGTCTTCTGAGTCGATGCACTGAGGTGACAGATTAAAAGCCCATGCCGGGAGGGAGATCCAGGCCTCCTGTCAGTTTTTTCATTTCCGTCGCTGCTGTTTCCTTGCCCTTGGCAATAGCGGCATTGATGGTTTGAAGGAGCAGATCCTGAAGGAATTCAGAATCGGACGGGTCAATGATGGAAGGATCAATGAGCAGTTCCGTGAGGTTTCCGTCGCAGGTGGCGGTTACTTTCAATTTCCCGCCCGCCCCTTCCGTTGTAACGGTTTGCGAGGCGAGTTTTTCTTGGGCAGCTGCAAGTCCGGCCTGCATCTGCTGAACCTGCTTCATCATTTTCATTATGTTCATGGTTGTTGTATCTGGGTGAATGAGTTGGCTTATTGGGAAATGATACGGGCCCGGAAAATCTCCATGGCGGCATCAATCAGCGGATCCGTATAATAAGAGTTATCTTCATTTTCCTTTTTGGTGGTTTCCTGAACAGGCTCTACAGTTTTTTCCCGCTGGGTATGGGGTTTGGGTGCAGGAACCGGGGATGCTGGGGGAGGCGGGGCAGGCAGAGGATCCAGCTCTTCCTGGACCGGTTCGGGAATGGAAGAATCCTGACGGACAGAAATAGTAACAGGGGTTCCAATATATTGGGAAAGAGTAGTTTCCAGAGCCGTTCGAAGAGGGCCGGCTCCAAGGCTGTCCATCCCTTGGCGGTCAGAAGGATGAAAAGAAATGGCGGCTACTACGCCGTCATAGCCGGAAAAAACGCTGTTGGTCAGAAAGTCCGCTTGAAGAGGGAATTTGACGGCTACTTGTTCCAGAACCGTTTTCCAATCTTCCTCCGTGATAGTCTTTCCGGTTTGTTGGGACGGAGCTGCCGGTTCCTCTTTTTCTATGGGAACCTGGGGGCGGGATGATGAGCTTGGAGGATCGAATAGATTGTCAAAGAAGCTTTTGGTCCGTCTTTCCGGAGGAAGATTTTCCTCTGGATCCATGAAAGTAGGCTCTGGAGAATCCGTAGGGAGTTCCGACACATCGGAGACAGCGGAACTCGGGCACCGGGTGGCTTCCTTGGGCACGGGTACGGTTTCTGTCCGCAATTTAGTGGCGGAGTAGGGAATCTCTTCCTCTGCAACGGCAAGGGATGGGGCTTCTGCAGCAGGTGTGAAAGTGTTTTGTTGCGGTTCGGTTTCCTGCGCGGGATAGGGAGAAGCTTGCGTGTCGATCCCCTGATTTTTCTGTACTGCGGGGGATAAGCAGGGAGGGGCCGCGGAAAAATCCGGAACCGGATCCATTAAGTGTTCTTCCGGAGCCGGGGATGGTTTTGTTGCAGCAACAGGAGGCCGGACATTGGATTGGGGGGACGGAGTGGGAGCTGTAGCGGAAGGAGTGAATGCACTTGGTTTTTGCAGTGAAACAGAATCTGAAGAAGATGCCGGGGGCACGGCGGTTAGCGGAGCACCTTCCAACGCCATGATAATATCACTGATGCTGGCCTCAGCCAGAGTATGGACGGCCTTGATCAGGCCCATTTCCAGATGAAGTCTTTTATTGGTGGACCAGCGCATCTTATCTTCCGTTTCCGCCAGTACTTCCACCAAACGCAGGATTTTGTCCGTGTGGGTGCGTTTGACCAATCCGGCAAGTTCTTCCTTGGAGGATTCCGGGAGAGAGTCAAAGCTGGCTTCCGGATCTACTTTAGAGACCAGAATTTCACGTACGGCGGAGATAATTTCGGAAAGGAACTGACTCATATCCCTTCCTGCTTCCGCCTGTTCATGCAGAAGATGCAGGAGGGAGGAAAGCTCCTTGTTTAAAATAAGTGTCAGAGCGTGGGCCACGGTCTCCCGGGAAGTAATGCCGAAAATGTGGAGTACCTGCCGTTCTTCAATATGATCTCCACAGAAGGAAACAAGCTGGTCCAGCATGGATTGTGCATCCCGCATACCACCATCTGCCACTTTAGCGACGGCAAAGGCTGCTTCCCGGCTCAGATTTACTCCCTCTGCAGAAGCGATATGAAGCAGGTGTTCTGCAATGATTTCAGAAGGAATGGGGCGCAGGTCGAAGCGCTGGCATCGTGATAGAATGGTTGGCAGTATTTTGTGGGGTTCCGTGGTTGCGAAAATAAATTTGACATGAGGTGGCGGTTCTTCCAGCGTTTTGAGCAGGGCGTTGAAAGATTCTTTAGTGAGCATGTGCACTTCGTCTATATAGACGATACGGAAATTGCCTCTGCTTGGAGCGAACCGTACGTTGTCCCTGAGATCCCGGATGTGATCGATGCCACGGTTGGATGCTCCGTCTATTTCAAGGACATCAAGGCTTCGTCCTTCCGCGATTTCTTCACATATATCTTCATGCGGATCAAAATCCACTTTGGGACCACCGCTGCAATTTAGAGCTTTTGCAAAAATTCTTGCGGTTGATGTCTTTCCCGTTCCACGGGGACCTACAAAGAGATAGGCATGGGCAAGGCGGTTGTGCTCAATGGCGTTTTTCAACGTCTGGACGACATGATCCTGTCCAAGGACGTCATTGAATGTCAGAGGACGGTATTTTCTGGCAAAGACCTGGTAACTCACGGTTCAGAAAGACTAGAAGATGAGTTCCCGTTTGAAAAGAAAATAGAGAGTAATTGTTTTAAAATGTTGATAAAACGCTTCTTGGAGGGTCTCGTTACGGAGCCTGTCCGAAAAAAATATCAAGAAAACAATGAGGATGTTATTTTGATGTTGAAATCTGAAAATGTTCATGCCAATCTCACAAAAGTAACAGGAACCTTCTCATCTCTATAATTTCCTATGTGGGTCAAAGTATCAATAGCAGCCTTGGTCATTGCTCTTCTCGGGGGAGCCATGTATTATCTTGATAACGAGGAAGCTCTAACCAAGGAGCGTAAGGAATGCGCCTCCCGCTATAAGAACCTGAACGGTCTTCGTGGTGAGTTCACGGAAGAAAAGACAAAATATGTCGATTTTCTGGTGAAAAATGAGGCTTTGACGAATGACATCAATGCTCTAACCAAGGAAAAAGATGAGCTGGAAGTAAAGAATCAGGAGCTGGCGGCAGCCAATGAGGCCAAAAAATCTGATCTTCAAACGCAGCAAACCGCGTTGGCGGAATTGCAATCCAAGAGTAAGGATATGGAAAGCATTCAGGCCATTGCTGACAGAATCAAGGGGCTGGAAGAAGAGTCCAAACAGTTGGAAGTGGTTAAGCAGGCGGAACAGGGAAAACATGATGCTATCGTTGCTGAGACTGAACAGCTTGTCGTGAATAATGCTGCCCTCCGTCAGCTCAAGGCTGACCAGGATGCCCGTCTTTCTCCGCCTAACCTGAAAACGAGGGTGTCCCAGGTGATAGATGATTTTAATGTAGTTGTGATTGACGGAGGAGCCGCCGATCTGGGCGTGGTGCCCGGTTCCAAGTTGGCCGTGATGAGGGATGGTAACAAGATTGCCGAACTTGACGTAAACGCTGTTGAATCCCGTGTTTCCACGGCTACTATTTTACCAAGTACGGTAACCGCCGGCGAACGTGTTGAAGCCGGAGACGTCGTTGTATCTGTTCGTCCCTAGCATTTTCTCGGTTCAATACATTCCATACACTCTCACATATATACACAATGAAAACTGTTTTAGTAGTTTTATTGATTCTTGCAGCAGGGGCGGGTGCCTGGTTCTCCGGTCTTAGCGGCCTTTTCGGCATTAATGGCCAGTACCAGGATTTTAAAGAAATGATTTCGTATCGTAAAACCTTGGACAAGGAAATTCGTACTTGGACAGGCCTGCGCAACGATATGATTAAGAATCGTGGATTGGCTGCGGAAGAAAACCTTAGTCTGATTTCCAACAAGGCTTCCGTGACTCAGCAGCGCGATGAACAGCTTTCCAAGGAAGCGGAGTTGAAGGAGGAAGAAGTACAATTGAATGCAGACTTGTCCAAAATCAATAAACAAATTGAGGAATTAAAGAGCAAGTTGCAAGATTTTGGTGTTTCCAGCGTACAGGAAATCCAAGAGAAGATGGAATCTCTGGAAGCTTCCAATAAAAAGCTTCAGGAAGATATTGACCAGATTAAAAGTGCTACGGAAGTGGCTGCCAAGAAACGGGCAGAACAAGCCAGTGAGCTGGCTAGCCGCCAGAAGGAACAGGCTGAATATCGAGCTGCTCTTGCCAAAAATGGGGAGGAATATCCCGTTTTGTCGGTGGATCCGCAGTGGGGGTTTGTCGTGATTGGAGCTGGACAGGGTAGTAGCATTGATCCAAATACGGTTCTGCTTGTTACCCGTAACGGTCGCAGCATTGGTAAATTGAAGGTAACTTCCTTGGAAAAGAATCAGACGGTAGCTGACATTATTAAAGACAGCGTGCCTTCCGGTCTGAGTATTCAACCTGGTGACAGAGTACAGCTTCTGCGTCCTCGCCAGTCTGCCAAATAAGGTTTTTTGTCACGTATTTCCCTTGAACCCCAGTATGTCTTTCGGCATAGTGGGGTTCAACTTTTTAAAAGGAAATGATGAAACACTTTACAATCTCCTTTTTGTTTGTATTTTCCCCTCTTTTTCTGCTTTCTTCCTGTTCCTGGTTGATGGAGCCGCAGGAGAAGGAGCGTGTGCCGCAGCCTCCTCCCGGTCCGGAAAAGAGTGCACTCCCTCATAATAAGACTCAAAGATTTGAGGCGGAGGCAACGCTCGGGCCGCTGGCGTCGCCAAGACGTTAAGGCTTTCAAATGACGTGGGCGGTGATTCTGTTCTTTACAGTATTCGGCAAACCGGGTACAACCGCCTATGTCTTCCAGGTGGAGAGATGGCTGAGCTGGTCTAAGGCACTCGACTCGAAATCGAACGTGGGCTAAAACCCACCGTGGGTTCGAATCCCACTCTCTCCGCCAGTTTTTTAATAAAAGCTCCGTGTTATGCCGGGGCTTTTATTTTTGGAAGGAGAACAGACCGGAAATTTGGATGAACGGCTGTTTAGTGGTAAAGGGGGTGTTCTTGACCGGGATCTTTAAGGCGATCTCCATTAGGATGATTGTAACTATAATAATTTTTATGGGCTGTCTCGGTAGGTTTACCAATGATTACATGATCCAGAAAGCGAACGCCTAATAATTTGGAGCATTCCCGCACGCGTTCGGTCAGGAGGTTGTCTGTACGGCTGGGGGAGGGGTTTCCGCTGGGATGGTTGTGGGCAAGGATGAAGCCATAGGCGTTGTGGATGACGGTGGGGCGTAAGATGTCGCGGGGATGAGCAATGGATTCGTTTAAGGTGCCACTGGAGATTTCCACAGGTTTAATGAGGCGACATTTGGTATCCAGCAGCAGAACGAGTACCGTTTCCTTTTCTTTCCAGCGCATGGCTGTTGTCAGATAATCATAGACGTCTTCCGGTGTTTGAATGGGCTGACGCGACAAAGTTTCGCGAAGAGCCCTCGCGCCCAGTTCAAAGGCCGCGCTCAGCGTAGCGGCTTTCGCCATGCCTATTCCCTTGCAGATGTTCGCTATTTCAGCAGCTTCCATATGAGCTAGGGCGTCTAGAGAGCCAGCAGACTGAATCAGGTCCGAGGACAAGTCCAATACATTTTTCCCCTTGATGCCCATTCGGAGGAAGATGGCAAGCAGTTCCGCATTGCTGAGGCTGTGCCTTCCCTGATGAAGCAGTTTTTCCCTGGGCAAAGACTGGGAGGGCAGTTCCTGAAGTTTGCGGTAGGTCATTTCAATAGCAGAGGCGTGCGGTGGAAAGAATGGCGGCAGGCAGATGTCGCAGCGTATCCCCTGCCGTCAGCGTTTGCTGGGTTGCTTCCCCGACGGAGATTGCCATTTCGGAAGCTCGGCCGCACAGGTAGACGCCTAGAACGGCGGAAACCAGAAGGGATTCCCCCTGGCTTATGAAACCTCCGCAGATACCTGCCAGCACGTCTCCCTGTCCAGCAGTTGCCATGCCGGGATCTCCGGTAATGTTATAAAAGAGAGGTTTTCCCCGTTGGGTGACGATGGTGCGCGCTCCTTTGTAAATCAGAGCCGCTTCATGTTCCGCCAGAAAGCAGTCGGCAATGTCTGCCCGGATGGCATAGTTGTCTGCATCCGGCAGAAGTCTGAGAATTTCTCCGTGGTGGGGGGTAGCCAGAATATGTTCTCCCAAGTTCCACTGCATGGCCGCGGCCAGATTCAGCCCGTCCGCATCCAGAACGGTGGGAGTGCCTGTTTCCAGGATAAGGCGGATAGCTTCTGCGTCTTCCTCCGATACGGAGCCGATGCCGGGGCCAATGAGGAAAGCGCTAAATGTACGGATGGAGATATCTGCGTAACTGTTCACGGGCCTGACCATGATTTCGGGAGGCATGGATGGAGCAATCAGGGGATAGACATTCTTGTGGACGTGCAGCGTAACCAGTCCGGCACCTGCCCGGAGAGCTGCTTCACAGCAGAGACGGGCCGCGCCCAGCATTCCTTCCGAGCCTGCTATGACGCCAATGTGCCCGCGTTTGTTCTTATAATCCGTATAGGGTCTTGCAGAAAGGAATTTGGTGAGCCTTGAAGAGGTAATAAGTTCCGTGGCGGGGATCGCCTGTACATGAAGACCGGGAAGATCGATGCAGACCAAACGTCCGGCAAAAAGGGTGGCGTCATCGTCCAGCAGGCCCTGCTTAACGGCTCCTATGCACATGGTGAAATCTGCTTCCACAGCATTTTGTTGAGGCATCCCCGTGTCTGGATCTACTCCGGTGGGAATATCGATAGCCACGGTACGTACGGCCCCGCAGCGGTTTCTTATATAGTTTATTTCTGCGCAAAGCTCGGAGATTTCCCTGCGGAGCATTCCCTTTGCGCCAATTCCCAGCAGGCCGTCCAGCAAAATCATAGGTTTTCCCACACGGGGAAGGGGTGGGGCCTGGTATTCCTGAGGGGGGGGAGATATTTCCGCCAACTGCCGCATAGAAAGTTCACTCCATTCGGTGCGCGGGTAAGCGGTTCGGAAGCCTATTTCCCAACCATGTTGTTTCAGTAGGTTGAGGACGGTGAGGGCGTCTCCCCCGTTGTTTCCTTTGCCTACATAGGCTATGCACAGACCCGGGACGGGGAAGAACTGCATGAGGGATTCCGCAATACCGGCTGCGGCCAGGTTCATCAGTGTTCTGGCCGGTGTTCCGCTAACGATGAGCTCGCGTTCCGCGATCTGCATATTTTCCGTGGAGCAAATTTTCATGGCACGCTGATGGAGACAACCTTTACTGTAAGCTAAAAAACCTTCCCCTGCAAGCCGGAGAAGGTTTTTACAAAAGGAACGAGCCGGGAACGGTTAACCGATGCGGAACGTGATGCGCGCTTTAGTCATGTCATAAGGAGACATTTCCATACGCACCTTGTCTCCTACCACGATTTTAATAAAGCGCTTGCGCATTTTTCCGGAAATATGGGCCAGCACTTCGTGCCCGTTGGGAAGGCGCACCTTGAACATGGTTCCTGCCAGTACGGCGCAGATGGTTCCTTCCACTTCAATTTCGCTTTCGGAGTTTTCTTCCTTGGGTTCCGATTTGCTAAAATGCTTTCTGCCCTTGGTGTGGCGTCCTCCGCCTCCTTGCGGGCGCTGCCTGTTGGCGTTACCTCCGGGACGGCTCCCCCCTCCTGTTCTGGGATTTCCCGGTCCTGCGGACTGTCCGGCCGGTCGTGACGCTCCTGTGCCATTGCCGGAAGACCGGGATTGTCCGGGACGGTTGCCGGTGCCGGTCGGTCTGGAACCGGTGCGGGAATTCTGACCGCCGCTGGGACGGCTGCTGGATCTTGGATTCGGGCTGATAGGTCTCTCCTTGTAAGGTTAAATGAACGCGCGTGTGCAAATTTCGCGCAGGCGTATGATAGACCATATTTTCGCAAGAGCAAGCCCTGAATGCGGAAGTTGCGCAATTAAACCGCAATTCTATGGAGAGGGACGGGAAAAAGGCCGGAAAAGAGAAAAAGTATTTGACATTTACGTGAATAATCATTAGGAATGCGCCCCCGAATTGGAAGATAACGGCAGGATGCCGAAAAACGAGAACGAAGAATTGAACCATGAAGACCTTCTCAGCCAAACCGCAAGAAGTAGAGCGCAAATGGTATGTTATAGACGCTGCCGACAAGGTGCTCGGCCGTGTTGCCGTTGAAGCGGCTAACATTTTGCGTGGCAAGAATAAGACGATTTTTACCCCCCACGTTGATTGTGGCGATTTTGTCATTATCGTGAACGCGGACAAGGTGGTGTTGACCGGCAATAAGGAAAATGCCAAAATTTATACCCGTTTCTCCGGTTACGTCGGCGGTAAGCAGGTGGACACTCCCCGTAAAATTCGCGCTCGCCGTCCTGAACTTCTTCTGGAACTGGCTGTTAAAGGCATGGTTCCTCACACCCGCCTGGGCCGTCAGCAAATGACCAAGCTGAAGGTTTATGCCGGTGCTAACCATCCGCATGAAGCCCAGCAGCCCACCGCCATTACTCTCTAATTGATTTTTCAGACATGAGTCAGACAACCCCATACAACGCCACCGGCCGTCGTAAGACCGCCATTGCACACGCTTGGCTTACTGAAGGTTCCGGCCGCATTACCATCAACCGCCGCGGTTTTGAGGAGTATCTTCCTACCGTTCAGTTGCAGAACGCTGTTCTTCAGCCCTTTCAGGTTACCAACACCATGAACAAGTTTGATGTGAACGTCGTTACCAAGGGCGGCGGGATTCACGGACAGGTGGGAGCCATTCGCATGGCGATCGCCCGTGCTCTCGTTCAGGTTGATGAAGCTTCCCGTTCCCAGCTCCGTGAATTCGGTCTTCTGACCCGTGATTCTCGCATGAAGGAACGTAAAAAGCCCGGCCGTCCTGGGGCCCGCAAGCGTTATCAGTTCTCCAAGCGTTAAGCTTGGCTGGTTGCGAAGGAACTGGCTTTACCATTTCTTTCTCGGAAAAGGAGTACTCCTTGTGGAGTGCTCCTTTTTTGTTGCAGAAAGAACTTTGTTTTTACTGTTTTATACGTCTTTAAACAGCCTTTTCTGGTCGGATTGCTTACGGCGGCTTCAATGATTTTCCTGCATTTGCCGTGAAGGGAACAGGTTTTCCTGTACAGGAATGTCTGGCCGACGAGGGTTACCGATGGTATGGTGTTCCTGCCAGAATAGTATGGCAGCGGTAAATCTGTTCCAGCAGGACAACAAGCGCCAGTTCATGTTGAAGGGTGAATTTGCTCAAGGACAGGATATGGTTACACCGGGATCGTAATTCTTCCGTATGACCGTCCGAGGCTCCGATGAGAAACGCGATGCGGCGTACGGAATGCATTTGCCAGTCCTTCGCCAGATCGACCAGCTTTTTTGTGGTCCAGAGTTCTCCGCGTTCGTCCATGGCGATGCGCAGACAGCCTTCGCTGGCTGCCAGCAGGCGTTTTGAAACGTCCTGGGAGTTTCCATCTCTGACAAGTTTGAGTTCCGTTTTGCCGAAAGGTCTGAGGCGGTTGAGATAAAATTCCACGCCTTCCTTGGCGTAGCCTAGAGAAGGCTTTCCGGCGGCCAGAATCAGGAATTGCATGGGGAGTCAGGAGTTGGAAGATGAATTAAGGTAGTTCAGCAGGGCGCGGGCCCAGGTTTCCGAAATGCCGCGGATGGCGGCGATAGAAGCCGGATCTGCCTTTTTAATGGCAGCTACTGATTTGAATTTTTCCAGCAACAGTCTTTTTTTTGAGGCGCTCATGCCCGGTGCGTCGTCCAAGGCGCTTTCCCGCATGCGTTTGCGGTAGAGCAGTTCGTTATAGCCGTTGGCGAAGCGGTGGGCTTCGTCGCGGATGCGCTGCATGAGTTTGAGGGCTCCCGTGCTGTGAGGCAGACAAAGGGGTTGGGACTGATGGGGGAAAAATATTTCTTCTCTCTGTTTGGCCAGACCGACGATGGGCATGTCTCCCAGTCCGATGGCTTCCAAATCGGCCAGAGCAGAGGAAAGCTGCCCTTTACCTCCGTCCACCACTACCAGATCCGGAACCTTGATGGGGGCTTTTCCTTCCGCACTGAGTTTCTTGAGCCACTGGTACAGAGTCATGTCCGCCTGACGGGAGGCTACGGCGTCGCTCTCCGCCAGAATGCGGGAGTAACGCCTCCGGATGACTTCCGACATGGAGGCGAAGTCATTTTGTCCGTCTACAGTGCGTATACGGTACCGGCGGTAGGCTTTATTGTCCGGCCTGCCGTTGGTGAAGCGCACCATGGAGGCCACGATATGGTTGGAAGAGACATTAGAAATGTCAAAGCATTCCATAATGAGCGGGGGAGATTCTAATCCCAGGGCCACCCCCAGTTCCTTCATGTCTTCTTCCGGGTGAACGGTGCCGGGAAGATCGGGAGTTCCTTTTCGGAACCGCCGGGCGGGTTCCAGTACCTTGACCAGATTGTCCCGGATGTCCCGCAGGTATGCCGCGCGTTCAAAGTCCAGTTCATCGGCGGCTTCCATCATTTCCCTGGTAAGTTCGTCCAGAGCGCTTTTTTTCCCCGTTCCTTCCAGCAGACGCACCGCCTGGTCAAAGTTCCGGTTGTAATCATTGATGGAAATGCGGCCAACGCACGGAGCGGAGCAGTTGCGAATCACATCCGCATGGCAGTGCCTGAAGTCATGGATTCCCGGATTTTTTGTCTTGCAGGTTCGCAATCGGAAGTGCCGGTTGAGCCATTCCTGCGTGGCGTACAGAGCCTGGGAGTGGACAAAGGGGCCGAAGTAGCGCGCGCCGTCATCTTTGCGCACTCGCGCCAGCTGGAAGCGAGGCAGTTTTTCCCCTTTCGGAATTTTCAGCAGGGGGTAGCGCTTATCGTCCTTCATCTGGATATTGTAATGTGGGCGATATTGTTTGATCAGTTTGCTTTCCAGCAGAAAAGCCTCCTGGTCATTTCTGGTTTCAAAATAATCAAATGACGCAATAGCATTAATGAGCGCTCTTGTCTTATGGTTGGAGAGTGTGGCTCCCGTAGGAGAAAAATAATTGCCCAGGCGGCGGTGGAGGTCCTTGGCTTTGCCCACGTAGATAGTATTTCCCTGGGCGTCTTTCATGATATAAACGCCTGGTTTGTGCGGAGTTTCCCTCCAGAGTTCTTTCAGGGTTGGTTGCTCGCGGTCTGCCACGCAGGCATTATGCCATATGAGGCAAGAAATGGAACTGCGGAAACGTACTGTATTACGGCTACTTGGCTTGCCTAGGAAAACTTCTTCTGTATAATCCTCTATGTCTTTTGTATGAACCCTGTACCGTTTACCACGCTGGCCGCCGCCATGGATTTTGTGGTGGGAGATAGAAATTATCCCCTTTCCGAGCTGTTCATGAAAGGCGGTTTCATCATGTGGCCGCTGCTTTTGTTATCCATCGCCGGAGTGGTGGTGCTGGTCATGTGCTGCTTTTCTACCCGTGCTGCCGCCGTTTTGCCTACCAAATTGGTGGAACAGGCGGAATCTTTCATCCGCAAGCGGGATTACACGGGGCTTTCCATCCTCTGCAAGAATGGAGATTCCTGCTACGCCCGCGTGATGTTGACTGTAGCCAACTTCATGTTGCGCAACCCCTCCGCCCAGTTTGAGGAGGTGAGGGAGATAGCCTCTGCGGAAGGAGGACGGCAGGCGGGGTTCCTAAGCCGCCAGATTTCCTGGCTGTCGGATATTGGCGCCGTAGCTCCTATGCTGGGGCTGTTGGGGACCGTGGTCGGGATGATGAAAACCTTTTTTGAGATTGCCAACGGTGATTTTTCCGGGGGCAAGCAACGTATTGACATGGCGGGCGGCGTGGCGGAAGCCTTGATTACGACGGCGGGCGGCCTGATGCTTGGCATTCCCGCCATCCTGGCTTATGTATATTTCCGCAGCCGTGTGCATAAACGGGTGGGAGACCTGGAGGCCGCCGTCACGCACAGCGTTTCCGTAGTTGCCACCCAGCTTCAGAAGCCGCGAGCCGGCGCTTTTCATGAAGAGGAGCTCCCCAAAGTTCCCGTAGACCCCACTTCCCTGCGCGATGTGCGCGGGCTCTAGCCGGAATGCGTCTGCTTCCTCACCTCACCGGAAGAATGTATGAAATTTCACTATAAAATGCCCAGTCCCATCGGGTTTCAATTGGCCCCCATGCTGGACATCGTATTTCTGCTGTTGGTGTTTTTCGTCGTAACCCAGACATTTGAGGATGATGAACCGGATCTTTCCATCAATCTTCCTTCGGCGGAGACTCCCAAGCCCGGTGAAACCGTGTCCAATGAAATTATCGTGAATATCCGTAAGGATGGTACCGTGGTAATTAACCGCCAGCCGTATACGATGCCGCAGCTGGAAGACAAGCTTTTTTCCGTCGCCCGCTTGGACAAAACCATGCTCGTTCGTATCCGCGTGGATGAAAAGGCGGAATCCGGCGTGGTGGTACATGTGATGGACGCATGTTTGAAAGCCGGGCTGAATAACGTTTCTTTTTCCACGCGTCCTCCGGCTCCGTCTTCCATCAATGTTTCCAATTCCCAGGCTTCATGAAAGCGTTCTTTTCCATTAATGCAGGTTTAATAACTTTGGCGATGTTTTCCGTCGCCCAGGAAAATATTCCGGATGCCGCTCCCATCGCGGATGGTCCGCTGGTTGCCAATCCGGAGCAGGATACGCTGGATATGGCTGACATGCTGTACAAACAGGCCCAGGCTCCGGCTACGAAGGAGAACCGGCAGGAATATGGGCGCCTTCTTGATTTAAGCTTGCGTAAGTATCTGGAATTTACCCAACGCTTCCCCCGGTCTGCCCAGGCTCCCCTGGCAGAGTATCGTGCTGCCATGTGTTTGGAGGAACTGGGCAGGAAAGATGAGGCACACGTCCTGTTCCTCAGATTGATTCAGACAGGCAGCCCCTCCCTGGTTGCCGCCTCCGCCTACCGCCTGGCGACAGACGCTTCCTCTGCCGGGGAAACGGATAAGGCCATTCAGTATTACCAGCTCGTGATTCGCAATGCGGAACAGAATGATTTGAAGGTGGACGCCCAGTATCGCATGGGGCGCCTGTTTCTTTCCAGCGGCAATCCGGAGGCAGCCGCTACCATGTTTTGCGCGGTGATTGGCAACCCGGAAGCGAATGCCAAGTTTGTTCTGGTGTCCCGGATGGGATATGCCGCCCTGTGTGCAGATACGGGACGCCTGGGAGAAGCCTATTCAGAATATCGCAAGGTGCTGGAAACGCCCGGTGTGGATAACAGGAACCGGGGAATCGCCACCCTTCAGGCCGCCATGCTGGCTACCAAACTGAAGAAGACTGCGGAAGCCCAGGGCCTCTATGAACAGCTTTTGAAAGATGAATCTTTGAAGGAGATGGCTCCGGAAGCCCGAATGGGGCTTTTTCTGGGGCTGTACAATATGGGCAAGTACAAGGAGATACTTTCCCAGCATGAGCAGCAGAAGGGAATAAAGATGCCGACAAAGGACGGCCAGGTGCGTCTGTTGATGCTGCTGGGGCAGGCCGCCTATAAATTGAAAGAGTACCGGAAAGCGGCGGATTTCTTTCTGGAAGCGGAAAAGGCCGTTCCTTATACGCAGGAGGCCATGCAAGCCTCCTTTTATCGGTTGCTGTGTTATAATGAACTCAAGCAGAAGGATCTTCCCCAGCGGGCTCAGAGTTTTTTGAACCATTATGCCAAGGCTTTTCCTACCAGTGAACTGCATGATATGGTGCGCCTGATGGCTGCAGAAAGCCTGTTCAGCTCCAATCCGGCGGATGCCGCCCGGTTTTATGCCAGCATTGATTTTGACAAGGTGCCCCCGAAGATGCGTGCGGATATTTTATATAAGAGCGCGTGGGCAATCGCTCAGGCTGGGAACAGAGGCGTGGCCGCCAAGCTGCTGACGGATTTTATCAATGATTTTCCGAAGGATCCCCGCATTTGTGAGGCATTGACATTGCGTGGAGACATGTATGCCAAGACCAAGAAGGAGGCTGAGGCGCTGATGGATTTTGACCGTGTGATTGCCCGCTGGCCGAAAGCCGAATCCGCCGCTGCCGCATGGCAGAGGGCCGCTCAGATTTATGCGGGACGCCAGGATATGGCGAACATGGCGAAGTATTATGAAGGCCTGATTCAGAATTTTCCGAAGGCGTCTCCTGCCGCTCTTGCTGAAGCCCATTTCCTGCTGGGGCGCGCGGCGTTTGACCAGGGAGATTTCAAGTCTTCCATCAGCCATATGGCGGAGGCCAAGACGCTGGATCCCCAGAAATACGGGGAACAAGTTAATGTGCTTTCCGTCCTGTCCTATCACAAGCTCCAGGACGTGAATAAACTGAAGGAAGCCCTGGAAACCCTGCAAAAGGAAAATCCTTCCGCCGTGGCCCGTGTGCCGGATGTTATTCCCGCATGGCTGGGTCTTCAGGCTTATGGAATGAAGGATCTGGAAACGGCGGACAAGTATATGACCTGGGCTACGCAGAACGACCAGCTTCAAAATGTGAAGAAGGTGATTTGGCGCAATTTGGCGAAGGTGCGTCTGGCGCTCAGAAAGTATGACCGCGCCCTGGTGGCTTCCAACAATTTCCTGAAGGATGAGGACCAGCCTTACCGCCGTGCGGACGGCATGCTGGACAAGGCTTCCATTCTTCTGGGACTGGGCAAGTATGCGGATGCCAGGAAGACGGCGGAAGAAGCGCTGGCTCTGGGTGTGGAAGGTCCTTTGATGGCTTCCTTGAAAATTGTTCTGGGGGATATTTCCTATGCGGAGAAAAAGTTTGATGAAGCGGCCAAGCATTACGGCGTTACGGCCGAGTTGTTTGTCAATGACGCTGAATTGAAACCCAAGGCTCTGTTCAAGGCGGCGGAAGCTTTGGACAAGGCTGGGCGCAAGTCGGAGGCTTCCCAATACCGGGCACGCCTGCAAAAGGAATTCCCGGATTGGAAACAGGATGGAGAGCCTCTGCCTCCGGATGCACGATAAGCGTTTTTAAGGATTAAACCCGGAATGGAGAACAGGCGTAAAAGATGGTATGATCTGTTCGGATTGCTGCCTCGCAATCTGGGCCGTCTGCTGTTGTGGTTCAGCCTCATTCCTATCGCTTTCATCATTGTTCTTCTCGTTTATGCATGGAGAGCGGACCAGTATGAGCTGGACGAGGTTTTGGCGCCGTTGGAAAATTGCGCTGCATATGACCGCAACGGCCAGTGGATAGGCACCTTGACAGATCATGACCGGGTGTATGTAGCGCGCAATGAACTGCCTGATAATCTGGTGAATGCGTTCATTGCGCGGGAGGATGAAGATTTTTTCGAGCATGGCGGCATTGTATACTCTTCCATTATCCGTTCCATTTGCCGGAATCTGACTACGTTGTCCTATGCCCAGGGAGCTTCCACGATTACGATGCAGCTGGCGCGGAATTGTTATGAACTGGGGGGGAAGACCCTGGATCGCAAGGTTCTGGAAATGGCCGTGGCTCGCCGCATTGAGGGTAAGTATTCCAAGGATGAAATTCTGACGGCTTACCTGAACCGCATTTATTTTGGCCAGCAATGCTATGGAATTGCGCAGGCGGCGGATTTGTATTTCGGCAAAAAAGTGGCGGATTTGACACTGGCGGAGTGCGCTACCCTGGCCGGGCTGGTGCGCGGACCTTCCATTTACAATCCTGTTTACAGCCCGGAGGCTGCCGTTAAAGTCCGCAATGCGACGCTGGAAAGAATGTTTGAGTGTGAATTTATTACCCGGGAACAATTATGGCAGGCGCTCCGCGAACCGATGGCAGTGGCTGGTAAACGGGAAGCGCGGCCCGGTTCTTATCCCGTTCTGGTTGTTTCCCGGGAATTGGGGAACCTGGATTGCTGCGACGAGCAGGAGGGAACCTCCAGCATTTTTGTCATGACCACGCTGGATTTGGAATTCCAGCGGATGGTTGAAGATGTAAGCGAGCCTATGCTGGCCGCTCTGGAATCTTCTTCCGTGTGGGCGGGGCTGCCCAAAAGGGTGGATAACCAGTTGAATCATTGTGTGCAAGCGGCCATATTGTGCGTGGATTCCCGTAAAGGGGATTTGCTGGCCGTAACAGGAGGGCGCTCCGCCCAGGACGGTCTGGACCGGTGGCAGTCCAAGGTAATGCCCGGCGACCTGTTCACTCCCATCGTCAATTTGTGCGCCGTTGATCAGCGTAGAACCGTTATCCGCAGCAATCCGGAAGTCACTGGTCGCGGGGTAGGTTTCAATACGGTAATAGAAACGGCGCAAAAGGCCGGCTACAAAGGGGAACTTCCCCGTTCTTCGGACTTGTATACCGGCAGGTTCCGCATACCTCTCTCGCATGCCGTCAATGCCCTGTATCTCATCGGAAATGACGGGCTCAATGTAAATATTTCCTCCGTCAGGCAGGTGGGCACCACCAAAAAGAACCTGGTGATGGTGAATGCTCCTTCTCCGGAAGAAAGCCGTCAGGAGATCCTGCCTAGGGAATCCGCCCATCTGGTGGCGTCCCTTCCTCCCTTCCGCTATGACGAACGAGCCAGGAAAACATTCGTCAATGTCAGGCTTCCTGGGAATACGGGGCATTTTTCCGCCGTCATGGGGCGTTATTTCACGGTTTTTGTCTGGGTGGGCTTTGATTCTCCGGAGGATGCCATCTATGAGAAGAAGGGGATTGCCGCAGCATTGGCAGCAACCTGTTCCTCCCTGGCTGGGGAAGTGTATGATCGTGCGGAGGAAGGCCGCAGAAAAGCCGTCCGGGAACGCCGGGAGCGGGAGAATCCTGCGGAACAGGGGCCCCAGTGAAATTCAATTTTCCATTAGTAAAGCATCATGAGACACTCACTTGAAATGACCACGGCCATTCAGGCCGCCAAATCCGCCGGAGCTTTCCTGAAGAAGCATTTTTATGAGCAAAAGAAGGTGGATGAAGCCAGCCAGAATGACATCAAGCTGGAGCTGGACAAGCTCTCCCAGAAACTGATTACGGAGGAAATCCTCTCCGTGTTTCCCCACCACGCCGTCTTGGGCGAAGAAGGATACACCGGGGACAGGAACAGTGAATATGAATGGATTGTAGACCCCATTGACGGGACGGTGAATTATTTTTACACGATTCCCTGGTTCTGTGTCTCCATAGCTTTGCGCCGCCGCGGGGAAGTGGTTCTTGGAGTGATTTACGACCCCATGATGGATGAATGCTGGCATGTGGAAAAGGGCGGGATTCCATACATGAATGATCATCCCATGTATTGCAGCCGGCGGGAACGCATGGCGGAAGCCGTGGTATTCGTGGGGCACGGCAAGACGGACGGTTCCAAGGAAAAAGGGATTGAACGCTTCGCCAAGATCGCCTGGCAGGTACGCAAGGTGCGCAATAACGGTTCCGCCGCTTTGGCCCTGGCTTATATTGCCTGCGGCAGATTTGACGCCTATGTGGAAAGCGTCATTTCCATCTGGGATGTCGCTGCCGGGGTTTTGCTGGTGGAAGCAGCCGGAGGCAAGGTTGTTTTGGAACCGAAGGAAGACAATCCTGAACAATTCGCCATTGTCGCATGGAACGGTCGCATCCCTGTTATGGAAGCACTGGGAGAATAGCCTGAACATTATTGCCGCAGTACCGCATGAAAAACATGATTGCTTTGACCGGAATCGGCTATGACATCCACCGTTTTGCGGAAGTTCCGCGCCCCTTGATGCTGGGCGGCGTGCATATTCCTTCTTCCCGAGGCCTGGACGGCCATTCCGACGCGGATGTTTTATGCCACTCCATTGCGGACGCTTTGCTGGGCGCTGCCGGGTTGCCGGACATCGGCTACTGGTTCCCGCCGGGAGATCCTGCCTGCAAGGACATTCCTTCTCTGGATATTGTGGCGAAAGCCGTCTCTCTGATCCGGGAGCGCGGCGGTCGCATCGTGAATGTGGACTCGTCCCTTATTGCAGAATCTCCCCGCATTTCTCCTTATTTGGAGCAGATGAAAGGAGCTTTGGGAACTGCTCTGGGAATCTCCACGGCCCGTGTGGGCATCAAGGCCACCACGAATGAACAGCTTGGCGCGCTGGGCCGCAGGGAAGGCATTGCCGCTTTTGCCGTGGCGTCTATTCTGATGCCGGAGGATCCCGTCATGCCATAAGGCGAATTGCCCCGGTTCTTTTTCTGGAAGTCTTTTCCAGAAAGGGAACCGAGTCGGGGTTCTGGAAAGGAATATGCTTCAGAAATAACGGGCAGGAGGGAACGGCTTTTTTGAGAGGCATTTTCCCCAAAGCGGTTTTAATGAAATGGCGGGAGATTGTTAACCGTTCTCCGGCGGCAAAGCCGTTGTAGGCCGCATGATAAATATTCCCCATCTTCCTGCGCAGGGAGGAAGTATTGTCCGGTATCAGCTGATGCAGCGGTAATAGTAATCCACGCGGGAGATGAACCAGGACCATTTGAAGCCGGGTTTGCCATTGTCCAGCAGAAGATGGGGGCAACGCTTGCCGGTCCAGTAGTAGTGGGGCACGACATTCCGCAGGGGAATATTATGGGCATACATGTTGTAGGCCGCCAGCTTGGCGGCGCGGTCAAAGGTTTTGACGATGCTTTGTCCTCGCTTCTCACACATTTCAATGCCGATGGAGTACATGTCTCCGGGGCCGCCCCGGTCCGCATGGCGCCCCGTTTCATTCAGGGGGATATGCTGCATGGTCACGTACGGATCTACTGTATAATGCCAGTTGCAGCGCAAAGCTCCGTTATTCAGGGCGCGCGCGTGCTGCATGGCGTCTGCGGACGGGTTTTCCGTGTTGTGCATGGTAATGAAGCGCGGCTTCATTCGGGAAGAACGGCGGCGGAGCGGAGAAGATTTAGGCATGAACATAGGCCGGACGTTGCATTCCGCCAGCAACTGGCGCGGAGAACGTTTCACCACGGGGACTCCGGAGGGCTTAAAGGAGATCATGGGTGCCATTCCTGCTTTTCCGGAAGGTCCCGAACAACTGGTCAGGGCAAGCAGGGCGGCGGTTTCCAGCAGAAAAGTTCTGCGGTCCATGCCCTGGACTTTCTCCAGCATGGGCTGGAGCTGACCGGAAAAGCGGGCAAGATAAGCGGCGATGGTGGAAATATTGCTCATACAAAGGCCGGAAGATGGGGAATTTTCAGCACGGATGCGGGAAAAGTTAAGGCCACGCTAAGATTCGCCTTTCTTCTTTGCAACGAAAAAGTGCGAAAGCTTCAGCATTGTGCCGAATTCTTCGCTTTTTTTGTCATATTGATCTGTTTAAACCGTTGTTAAGAGTAAAACAGTCTCTGCTTCTGCCGCAGTGACAGCATCCGCGCCTGCCGGGGATAGGATGAATTCGCCCTTCCGGGCCGTTTTCCCGTCCCAGCACACGGAACCGTGGAGAACCGTGAAAACGGCGAAGCGGGATGAGTCCGGCTGGGTGAACCGTTCTCCCTTATCCAGACGGTATTCCTTTGTGGTGAAATGCGGCATTTCCGTCAGGTAGCCGGGGCGCTGGCAGAGTTCCCGGAATTCCCCGATGGAATCCAATGCCTGTTCCAGATGCAGTTCCCGCCCTCGTCCGGAGGCATCCGTGCGGTTCCAGTCATAAAGGCGGTAGGTGGTATCGCTGTTCTGCTGGATTTCCGCAATGAGATGTCCGGCGCCGATGGCATGAACCAGTCCCGCCGGAATGTAAAGATGTTCCCCCGGTTCCAAATGGGCGGAGCTTATCAACTGCTCCATTTGTCCCGTTTCCGCCGCATGACGGATGTCCGGAAGTGAGGCGTTCTCCTTCATTCCCCCGTAAATCCGGGCATCCGGAGTTGCGTGCAGTACGTACCATATCTCATTTTTTACTTCTCCCTGCCGGGCTGCCGCCGTGCGTTCCGGGGGATGCACCTGGACGGAAAGGTTTTCGCGGGCATCCAGAATTTTGCAGAGCAGGGGAAATCGAGGGAAACGTTCGTAGCCGGGCCCGAAAATTTCCTGCCGGCGTTCTTCCCACAGCCGGTGCAGGGGCATTCCTGCCCATTCTCCGTCTTTTACGATGCTCATGGCTTCCGGGCGGTCGCTGATTTCCCACGCCTCCCCATAGGCTGTTTCCCGGTCGGGCAGTTCCCGTCCCAGCATGGTTCTCATGCTCTGGCCGCCCCAGATGCGCGGCTGGTAGATGGAATGAAAGCGAAAAGGCTGCATGGCTGTGGCGGAAGCGTAGGCTATCTTTTATGGACGGGCAAGCAAAATGCCCACAGGGTTTCCTGTGGGCATGGAAAGGGAGGAACTGACGGGTTATTTGATGGATTCCCAAACAATGCCGATTTCGTCAAATGGCACGTGTTCCTTGTTCTTGTCCGGTTTCGGGACGCCGTAGTTGGTCCGGAACAGAGGCAGGATGGGGGCTCCCGTTTTAGGATCCTTGTTCAGGGGGGGCATGCCCACTTCCTCCAGAAGCAGGGCCATGCCGAATTCTCCCCCAGGAATTTCGCTAATCAGAATTTCAATAGGGTATACCTTTCCCTGTTCCACTTTGAATGTTTTACCGGCCGCAACGCCTCCCAGCGAGCTGTTCCAGTGTCCGGAGGAAGAGTACTTATAGAAAGTGACCGGTGGGGTATTGATGCCCACACTCTTAAGCTCCTTTTTCAGGTCGTCGTTTCCGGGTTTGTTTTCCATGGCTGCTATCCATTTTGGATTAGCGGTTATTTTCCCTAGTGATGCCTGGAACCAGCCATAATCAAACACATTTTCGTTATTGAAGCGTACGGCAATGACGTCGTCACCAGCTCCGACAAAGCGGAATGTTCCGGATTTTGGAGCGCGCACTTTGCCGCGATAGATGGCAATCCATCGGCTTGGTTTGACTTTGTCCGCGCAACCGTAGGCCTTAGGCGCGTCATTGGCGGATGTTCTGGGAACGTAGAACTGCGCTGCGTAAAGCTGTTGGGGCGCCTTATAAAAACGGTTCATATCCTTTTCATCCCACCCCCGATTAATGAAGCGGGAAAGAACGGAACAAAACTGTTCCTGCGAAAGATTGGTAGGACGTCCGCCAGGAGTTTGCTTGGTGTCGTAAAAGGTCCCTACCAGCGTGCTTCCGGAAGGTTGGGACGTACCGAAGGCGGAAGTGGCGTCCCCCAGGTCGGGGCCGAAGCCGTCTCCCATGCCGAGGGCGGTTCCTTCCTCCAGCATGACGGGTTCATCAGGCGCGTCAATGTCAATCTTGGGGAGGCTCACCGGAGCGGCGGCCGCTGCCACCACAACCTTGACGGGCGTCTCCGCGTGGGAAGAAGAGGAAGTTTCCCTCTGCACTTCCGGCGGCGGAGGCGTGTCCGACGGCGGAGCATCGTCCGGCGTAATGTAGCCGACGACCTTGGGCTCTTCCGGGGGAGCGATGATGATCGTCAGAGAGTAGAGAATGGCTCCTGCCAAAACGACGGAGAGAATGGATGTCGCGAATGCGGCAATATAATTTTTCCGCCTTTCCTTGCGCAGGGTGTCCACTGCGTCTTCCGTGGGTTCTATATGAAGGCTCATATATGTATGATAGCATAAGAATCCCATCTGTTGAGTAACATGAGGATAACAAGGATAACATGTCGGTAACGAAAAAGGCTGCCTTTGCCGTCCTTTTCCCTCATGGGCTTTTCAGCGTTTCCGCCGTCTTCCCTTTCCTCCCCGGGGCAGCGCAATGGCAAGGGTGGCGCAGACGCCCAGAATCAGGGGATAATACAGGTATTCCATGATCAGCAGGGGGGAGACCTGGGAGATTCCTGCGGCCATGAGCATTTGAGCCCCGTAAGGGATGACTCCCTGAACCAGGCAGGAAAAAGTGTCCAGAATGCTCGCGCTGCGCTTGGGAGGGATATGGAATTTATCGCTGATTTCCTTGGCGATGGGGCCAGCCGTGATGATGGCGATCGTATTGTTGGCCGTGCAGAGGTTGGCCAGGGAGACCAATCCGGCAATGCTGAATTCCGCGCCGCGCCTGCTGCGGATATGGGCCGTGATTTTTTCGATAATGTACGCGATGCCCCCGTTGAAACGGATGAGGGACAGCACGCCGCCTGCCAGCAGAGTAACGATAATCAATTCTCCCATGCCGGTCATTCCGCTGCCCATGGCTTGGAACCAGGCGATGAAGGAGAAATAACCCATGCCGATGCCAATCAGTCCCGTGGCAAGGAGTCCCAGGGTCAGAACGGTCATGACGTGGATTCCTGCCAGGGCCGTCGCCAGCACGAGCAGATAGGGGAATACTTTCATCCATTCAATGGAGGTGTCCGCCGTGGAGGGGGACCGCACGTTCCATCCGAGCAGGATGTAGCAGGCCAGGGCCAGCAGGGCGGCGGGAAGCACTACCTTGAGGTTGGCCTGAAATTTGTCCCGCATGGAGCAGCCCTGCGTACGGGTGGCGGCGATCGTGGTGTCTGAAATGAAGGAAAGATTGTCTCCGAAGAATGCTCCTCCCACCACAATGGCCGTCATCATGCCGGCGCTGACCTGAGTGGCCTGCGCCAGCCCCGTGGCTACGGGAGCCAGGGCGACAATGGTGCCTACGGAAGTTCCTACAGAGAGGGAGATGAAGCAGGAGGCGATGAAAACGCTGGCAAGCAGCAGATTGTCCGGCAGGAGCCGCAGCGTGAGCTGGACGGTAGCGTCAATGGCCCCCATGTCCCTGGCCGCCTGGGCGAAGGCTCCTGCCAGCACGAAAATCCAGATCATCATCAGGATGTTCCGGTTGGCCACTCCGGAGGAAAACAGATCCACCCGTTCCGCCATGCTTTTTCCGCGGGTAATGAAAACGGCCCAGACGGCCGCCGCCGTAAAGGCCACCGTTACCGGGACGGCGTAAAAATCCTGTACGGCTATGGAGATGACCAGGTAAAGCAGGAAGAAAACCAGCAGGGGGCTTAACGCCCACAAGCTGGCTTTGGCGGGGGGTGGATTTTGCTTGTCCGGGTGGCTGGTCATGGGGTGAGGGGGGAGCCGACGGAAAGGTCAGTTGCCGGCAGCGCACATCCGGCTCAGATACCACCGGTAAATGCGTTCCACTCCTTCTTCCAGCTCCACCCGGTGTTTCCAGCCCAGGGAATGCAGCTTGGAGACGTCCGTCAGCTTGCGCATGGTGCCGTCCGGCTTGTCTGCGTTGAACACCAGATTGCCCCGGTAGCCTTCCGTAGCGGCAATCAGTCGGGCCAGTCCGCCGATGGAGATTTCCTTCCCGGTGCCGATATTGATATGGCAGTTCCGCACTTCCCTGCCTCCTTCTTGCAACTGGCTGAAATCCACTTGCTCCATCACATGGACGCAGGCGTCCGCCATGTCCTCGCTCCACAGGAATTCGCGCAGGGGAGTTCCCGTACCCCACAGTTCCACGGAACCGGGGGTGATGCCGTATTTGTCCAGCACGGCCAGGATTTCCCTTTCTTCAGCCGTTCCGTCCACCTGTTCCACAGGGCGCATATCCAGATCTTTCTGCACGGCGTTCCAGTCTCCTTCCATCAGGCACTTGGCCAGGTGTATCTTGCGCACCATGGCGGGCAGCACATGACTGTTTTCCAGGTGGAAATTGTCATTGGGGCCGTACAGGTTCGTAGGCATGACGGCGATGTAGTTGGTGCCGTATTGCAGGTTGAAGCTTTCGCACATCTTCAGCCCCGCTATTTTGGCGATGGCATAAGGTTCGTTGGTGTATTCCAGCGGGGAGGTAAGCAGGGCGTTTTCCTTCATGGGCTGGGGCGCTTCGCGCGGGTAGATGCAGGTGCTCCCTAGGAAGATGAGCTTGGATACGCCATGCCGGAAACTTTCCCCGATAACGTTCTGCTGAATCTGGAGGTTGCGGAAGATGAAGTCCGCCCGGTAGCGGGAATTGGCGATGATGCCGCCCACAAACGCCGCCGCCAGAAAGACGTATTCCGGCTTTTCCCGGTCAAAGAATTCCCGGACGGCCGCAGGATCTTCCAGGTCCAGTTCTTGGTGCGTCCGTCCAATCAGGTTGGAATAGCCTTTGTTTTCCAGAGATTTCCAGATGGCGGAACCAACGAGGCCGCGGTGTCCGGCCACAAAGATTCTGCTGTTTTTGTTCATCTCAGAAACGGACGGGAGTTTTGACGTATTCCATGTCGTGGCGCACCATGATGCGCACGAGTTCCTCAAACGGCGTGGAGGTGGGGTTCCAGCCAAGAAGGGTTTTGGCCTTGGTGGGGTCTCCCAGCAGTTGTTCAACTTCGGCAGGGCGGAAATATTTGGGATCCACTTCCACCAGGATATTGCCCGTCTTCCTGTCGCGGCCGCGTTCTTCCACGCCTTCCCCTTCCCATTCCAGCTCTATTCCGGCTTCACGGAAGGCCAGCGTGCAAAATTCCCGTACCGTGTGCATTTCCCCGGTGGCGATGACGAAGTCTTCCGGCTTGTCGTGCTGGAGAATCAGCCACATGCATTCCACGTAATCCTTCGCATACCCCCAGTCGCGCAGGGCGTTCAGGTTGCCCAGGTAAAGCTTATCCTGCATGCCCTGGGCAATGCGGGCCGCCGCCAGCGTGATCTTGCGGGTAACGAAGTTTTCCCCGCGGCGTTCGCTTTCGTGGTTGAACAGGATGCCGTTGACAGCGAACATGCCGTAGGATTCCCGGTAATTCTTGGTGATCCAGAATCCGTATTGCTTGGCTACGCCGTAAGGGGAGCGGGGATAAAACGGCGTGGTTTCCTTTTGGGGAACTTCCTGCACCAGCCCGAAGAGCTCGGACGTGGAGGCCTGGTAAATGCGGCATTTCTTTTCCATGCCCAGAATGCGGACGGCTTCCAGCATGCGGAGGGTTCCCACGGCGTCCGTTTCTGCCGTGTATTCCGGTACGTCAAAGCTGACTTTCACATGGCTCTGGGCTGCCAGATTGTAGATTTCATCCGGCTGCACGGTCTGGATGATGCGGATGAGGGAACTGGAATCCGTCATGTCTCCGTAATGAAGGTTGACCAGCCGGTTCTTTTTCATGTCCCGCACCCATTCGTCCAGGTAAAGGTGTTCGATGCGTCCCGTGTTGAAGGAGGAGGACCGGCGCAGGATGCCGTGTACTTCATACCCTTTATCAATCAGGAATTCTGCGAGAAAGGAGCCGTCCTGACCCGTAATGCCGGAGATTAATGCGATTTTGCTCATGTGGTGTGTAGGTGGTTTGCTGGCGGGAGTGATTGATGAAAGGAACCCTCTCCCAGAGCATGAAATTCATGCGCTTCGGTGCATAAATAAAGCATTTTTCCCTGTGAGGCGAGAAAAATGCTCTGGTCTTGAAGGTGGTCCGTATGGCTCAGCGTACCTCCTGCCGCCTGGTGGAGGCGATCATCTGCTTGAAGTCCCGGAACAGGTACTGGGGATCCCTGGGGCCGGGAGCCGCTTCCGGGTGGTATTGCACGCTGAATACGGGAAGCGTCCTGTGGGCGATGCCCTCCACGGTATTGTCATTCAGATTGATCAGCGTTATTTCCACGTCGTCCGGAACGGTGGCCGGATCCACGGCAAAACCGTGGTTCTGGGATGTGATGCTGATTTTACCCGTTTTCAGGTCTTTGACCGGATGGTTCGCGCCCCGGTGCCCGAATTTCAGCTTGAAGGTTTTCGCTCCCAGCGCGTGGGAAATAATCTGATGGCCCAGGCAGATGCCGAACATGGGCACTTTCCCAATCAAGGCAGCCACTTCCCGGTGAATGTCCGTCAGCGTGGCGGGATCTCCCGGACCATTGGAAAGAAAAACTCCGTCCGGGTTCATGGCCAGCACTTCCTCCGCCTTCGTATGGGCGGGAACTACGGTTACGCGGAAGCCGTTTTCCCTCAACTGGCGCAGGATGTTGTATTTAATGCCGAAGTCAAAGGCTACGATATCGTATTCCGCAGGGGGCAGAGCTTTTTCCGTAACCAGCGCATCCACTTCCTCCGGCGCCATGGGGCGGGAACCGATTTTGTCCACGATGTTGCAGCCTTCCATGGAGGGGGCGTTTCTGGCTGCTTCCACGGCTTCCTCAGGAGTCAGCTCCGTGGTGAGGCAGGCGCGCATGGCACCGGCGGAGCGCAGATGCTTGGCGATTTTGCGTGTATCCACCCCTTCAATGCCGATGACGCCCTGTTTTTCCAGCCACGGGCCCAGGGATTCCGTGGCCCGCCAGTTGGAGTGAACCTTCGCCAGCTCCGCCACCACAAAACCGCTGACCTGCGCTTTGTCTGATTCCCCGTCTTCCGGATTGACACCGTAATTGCCGATCAGGGGATAGGTCATGGTGACGATCTGGCCGCTGTAGGACGGATCCGTCAATACTTCCTGATAGCCGGTCATGGACGTGTTGAAGCAGGCTTCCCCCACTTCCGTGCCCGTGGCCCCGAAGTGCGAACCGATGAAGACGCTTCCGTCTTCCAGTGCGAGAATGGCTCTCATGGTGATGTAAGTATGCTGTAGGTGGTGCGGGATTAAAGGTTTTGGGCGTGGTATTCCTGAATGGTGCACACCTGAAGATTTTTGTTCTTCAGCGCCTCAATGGCGTTCACGCAGGCCTGCGCGGAAGCCAGGTTGGTGCAATAGGAGGTTTTGGCGGCAATGGCGGAGGAACGGATGATGATGTCGTCCGCTCGCGCGTCGTGGGAGCCGGGCGTGTTGATGATGAAATCAATGTCCCCGTTTTTAATATGGTCCACGATGTTGGGGCGGCGCGCCTCGTTGACTTTGTAGGCGCGTTCGCATTCAATGTCGTGCTGGAGCAGGTGAATCATCGTGCCGCGCGTGGCGCACAGCGTGAATCCCATGTCCGCCAGCTGCCGGGCCATGTGAAGCACCCGGTCCTTGTCCCGGTCATTCACGGAAATGAAGACTTTGCCTTCCGTCGGCAGGGGATTGAATGCGCTGACCTGGGATTTTGCGAAGGCGATGTCCGGGTCGGGATCAATGCCCATTACCTCTCCGGTGGATTTCATCTCCGGCCCCAGCACCACGTCGATGCCCGGGAAGCGGCCCCATGGGAAAACGGCTTCCTTCACGCAATAGTATTCCGGAGTGATTTCCCGGGTAAAGCCCAGTTCCGCCAGCGTTTTGCCGGCCATGACCTGTGCGGCCAGCTTGGCGAGGGGCCTTCCGATGGATTTGGAGACGAACGGCACGGTGCGGGAAGCGCGCGGATTCACCTCAATGACGTAAAGCTGTTCATCTTTTACGGCAAACTGGATGTTCATCAGCCCGCAGACGTTCAGTTTGCGCGCCAGCTCCTTGGAAGCCCGCGTGATTTCCTTGTGCATTTTCATGGAAATGCCCATGGCGGGAATCATGCTGGCGGAGTCCCCGGAATGGATGCCCGCCGGTTCCACATGCTGCATGATGGCTCCGATGACGGCGCGCTCCCTGTCCGCGATGACATCCACGTCAATCTCCACGGCATTTTCCAGGAAACGGTCAATCAACACGGGGCGTTCTTCGGAAGCTTCCACGGCTTCATTCATGTACCGGCGCAGTTCTTTTTCCTCATATACAATGATCATGCCGCGTCCGCCCAGCACGAAGGAGGGGCGCAGCAGCACCGGGTAACCGATGCGCGCGGCAATGGCGGCGGCGTCCTCCACATTGGTGGCCGTTCCTGCATCCGCCTGTTTCAGCCCCAGTTCCTTCAACAGGGCGGAGAAATGTTCGCGGTCTTCCGCCAAGTCAATGGCCTTAGGGCTGGTGCCGATGATGGGCACGCCGTGGGCTTCCAGAGCGTTGGCCAGGTTCAGCGGAGTCTGGCCTCCGAACTGGACGATGACTCCGTCCGGCTTCTCCTGCTCGCAGATATGAAGCACGTCTTCCAGCGTCAGGGGTTCAAAGAAAAGCTTGTCGGAGGAATCGTAGTCCGTGGAGACGGTTTCCGGGTTGGAGTTTACGATGATGGTTTCATAACCCATTTCCCGCAGAGCCATGGAGGCGTGTACGCAGCAGTAGTCGAATTCAATCCCCTGGCCAATGCGGTTCGGGCCGCCGCCCAGGATGAGGATTTTTTTTCTGCCTGTTTCGCGGGCTTCATTTTCATCTCCATAGGTGGAATAAAAGTAGGGGGTGTAGGCTTCGAACTCCGCGGCGCAGGTATCCACCAGCCGGTATCCGGGCACAATGCCCTGTTCCAGACGTTCCTTCCGGATGTTTTCTTCCGTGGTTCCCCGGGCCAGAGCGATTTGCCGGTCGGAAAAGCCCAGCTTCTTGGCTTCCCGCAGATCCAGCTTGTCCAGGCTGTCGCCCGCTCTGGCCAGGTCCTGCATTTGCGCCAGGAACCAGGGATCAATCTGGGTAAGCTGCTGCACTTCATCCAGGGAAAATCCGTTGCTGAACGCCGTTTGAATCCAGAAAATGCGTTCCGCCGTGGGAACAGCCAGTTTCCGCGTGATTTCTTCTGCGGAGGGCGCCTGCGGAGCCTTCGCGTCAAATCCCCAGCCCCAGCGTCCCGTTTCCAGGGAACGCAGGGCCTTTTGCAGGGATTCCTTGAAAGTGCGTCCGATGGCCATGGCCTCCCCTACGGACTTCATGGACGTGGTCAGGTGTTCGTCCGCCTGCTTGAACTTTTCAAACGTGAAGCGGGGGACCTTGGTAACCACATAGTCGATGGTGGGCTCAAAGCAGGCGGGCGTTTCCCGCGTGATGTCATTCCGCAGTTCGTCCAGCGTGTAGCCCACGGCCAGTTTGGCGGCCAGTTTGGCAATGGGGAACCCCGTGGCCTTGGAAGCCAGCGCGGAGGAACGGGAAACGCGGGGGTTCATTTCAATGACAATCATGCGGCCGTTGGCCGGATTAATGGCGAACTGGATGTTGGAACCGCCCGTCTCCACGCCGATCTCCCGGATGACGGCGAAGGAAGCGTCCCGCATGGCCTGGTATTCACGGTCCGTGAGGGTCTGGATGGGGGCTACGGTGATGGAATCCCCGGTATGCACGCCCATGGGGTCGATGTTTTCAATGGAGCAAATGACCACGCAATTGTCCGCTCGGTCCCTCATTACCTCCATTTCAAATTCTTTCCAGCCGATCAGGGACTCTTCAATCAGGATTTCGGAAACGGGGGAAAGATCCAGCCCCCGGGCGCATATCTCCTCAAATTCCGTTTTATTGTACGCCACGCCGCCTCCCATGCCGCCCAGCGTGAAGGCGGGGCGGACAATCAGGGGAAAGGAACCGATGTCCCCGGCTACCCGGCGTGCTTCCTCCATGGTGTGCGCAATGCCGGAACGCGGCACGTCCAGGCCAATGCGGAGCATGGCTTCCTTGAACAGGTTGCGGTCCTCCCCGCGGTCAATGGCGTCCGCGTTGGCTCCGATCATACGCACCTTTTCCCTCTCCAGCACGCCGCTGCGGTGCAGTTCCATGGCGCAGTTCAGGGCCGTCTGCCCGCCCAGGGTCGGGAGAAGGGCATCCGGTTTTTCCCGGATGATGATTTTCTCCACGAACTCCGGGGTGATCGGTTCAATATAAGTGCGCGGGGAGGTCTCCGGATCCGTCATAATGGTGGCGGGATTGGAGTTCACCAGCACTACTTCATAACCTTCTTCCCGGAGGGCTTTGCAGGCCTGGGTGCCGGAGTAGTCGAATTCGCAACCCTGGCCGATGACGATCGGGCCGGACCCGATCACGAGAATCTTTTTAATGGAGGTGTCTTTAGGCATAATGGCGATGGAAGAATCCTGTGATCCTGGACCGCGGATTTCCGCCGGGGGAATTAAGTGCCCGCCGGGCTCCGGAGGAAAGTTTTTTTACGGTCAATGACGCGGATTTTCAGGGTGTGGGGATCAGTTGAACATGGTGGGGAAAGGAGGCCGGAACAGGGCGCGCCAAGGCTCCGGAGCCGTGCCGTCCCCTGCGGGCAGAGGCTTGACCCGCGAGGGGGGCATAACTCCGGAGCCCGTCGGTGCACCCTCTAATAGATGAACAGCATTTCCCGGTACTTGGGGAGAGGCCAGGACCGGTCGTTCACCAGGGTTTCTGCGGCATCGACGCTGGTTCTCAATTGGGACATCGCAACGAGGATGTCCTCATGGCAGCTCGTAAGCGCCGTTTCCAGGGTATCCAGGTCGGATACGATGGAATCCAGGGCGTCGCCCAGCTTGTCCGCCAGCTTCTGCAGGGCGGCGGTGCCGCTGGTCCGCTTGGCGTCCAGCGCCCTGGAGAGCGCGGAAACGGTTTGCTCGTATTCATTGCGCAGAGCGGGGAGAATGATGGTGGCGGCCATTTCCCAGGACAGGCGGCCTTCAATGCGGATGCGCCTGTGGTATTCTTCCAGGAAAATCTCAAACCTGGATTCCAGCTCCCGCTTGGAAAAGACGCCGTACTTTTCAAACAGGGCCACATTCTTTTCATTCACCAGGGTGTGCAGGGCCGTCATCGTGTTTTTCAGGTTGGGGAGGCCGCGGCGTTCCGCTTCTTTCACCCATTCTTCCGAATAATTGTCCCCGTTGAAGATGATTCTCTTGTGTTCGGAAATCCTGCGCTTGAGCGTTTCCTGGAGCTGCGGCAGGAATGTTTCCGGAGCGAAGGAGGAAAGTTCTTCCGCCAGGGAATCGAGGGATTCCGCCACAATGGTGTTCAGGGTCATCATGGGACCCGCGCAGGATTGAGATGAGCCCGGTGCGCGGAATTCAAACTTGTTGCCGGTGAAGGCGAACGGGCTGGTGCGGTTGCGGTCCGTCGCGTCCCGGGGAAGGACGGGCAGCGTGTCCACGCCGATCTTGAGCGTATCGTTGCGCTTGCCGCAGCCGGAAGAGCCGTTGATCATATTCTCGATTACTTCATTGAGCTGGGCGCCCAGGAAAATGGAGATAATGGCCGGGGGGGCTTCGTTCGCGCCAAGGCGGTGGTCGTTCCCGGCGCTGGCCACGGAATTGCGCAGCAAGTCGCTGTGTTTGTCAACGGCCTCGATGATGGCGGTCAGGACGGTCAGGAAAATGGCGTTCTGTTGCGGATCCGAGCCGGGGTCAAGCAGGTTCTTGTTCCCGTAGGAAATGGACCAGTTGTTATGCTTGCCGGAACCGTTGACGCCAGCAAAGGGCTTTTCATGAAGCAGGCATACCAGGCCGTGCTTGCTGGCCTGCTGGCGCAGAACCTCCATCACCAGCATGTTATGGTCTATCGCCAGGTTCACGTCCTCAAACAGAGGGGCCAGTTCAAATTGCGCGGGCGCCACTTCGTTGTGGCGGGTCTTGGCCGGGATCCCCAGTCTCCAGAGTTCCTGTTCCACGTCGCTCATGAAATTAAGGACGCGGGGTTTGATGGAGCCGAAATAATGGTCTTCCAGCTGCTGGTGCTTGGCGGGAGGTGCGCCGAAAAGGGTGCGCCCTGTCTGGACCAGGTCCGGGCGGTTCAGGTAGAAGTTCTTGTCAATGAGGAAGTACTCCTGTTCCGGCCCCAGCGTGATGGTCACGTGTTCGTCCGGAAGGCCGAAGCACTTCATCAGCTTCTTGACGGCGTTGCCCAATGCCTGGCGGGAGCGCAGCAGCGGAGTCTTCTTATCCAGCGCGTCTCCCGTATAGGAACAGTAGGCGGTAGGGATGCAGAGCGTGGCTCCGTTCCCGTGCCTCTTGATGAAGGCGGGGCTGGTGGGATCCCAGGCGGTGTATCCGCGGGCCTCAAAGGTGCAGCGCAGACCGCCGGAAGGGAAACTGGACGCGTCCGGTTCGCTCACAATCAGGTTTTTGCCGGAGAAACTCATGATGGGTTCCATTCCCTTGGGGTCCAGGAAGGAATCGTGCTTCTCCGCCGTGGAGCCCGTCATGGGCTGGAACCAGTGCGTATAGTGAGTGGCTCCCCGTTCCAGAGCCCACTGCTTCATGGCGTGGGCCACATCCGCGGCAATGTCCGCGTTCAGAGGAAGTCCGTCCTGGATAGTGGCCAGGAGGGTTTTTGCCGTATCTTTGGGCAGGTACTTCTTCATCACTTCCGTGCTGAAGACATCCGCTCCGTAATAATCAATGCTGACCGGGGCGCTTTCGCTAGCTCCGCCCACGGGCAGGGAAGCGATGGCGCTGATGGCTTGTGTTCGTGTCGAGTCACTCATCATGGTTAACTGTTGTACCTTTTCTTCAGCAAGAAGCGTGCCAACTTTTCAGGTAAATGTTCTCATGAATATGTTGCTAATTTTAATTTATTGATTATTAGTTAAATATGAATATTGTGGCGAAGAGGCTGCAAAAAAGAGAAACAAAACTGCGCATAAGAATGAATTACAAAAATGTAAAATTGCAACAAAAGGGTGATTACAAAAATGTAAAAAATTCTTCTCGGGGGGAACGATATTTTTATTCCGCTTCAAAATGTCCTGTTATGCCGGCAGCCGCGTCAGTCTTTGTAAAACGGGGGTAAAACAGTTTGAAAGCGGAAAAATAGGAAGTCTGGGCAATGTTGGCACGGTTTTTGCTGCAAATAAGTCAGCTTAACCCAAACAAAACAGCAAACTGATGAATAGCGATCAATTTGAGACAGGCATTCCCGCGCCGCAGGGATTGTATGATTTTGAACAGGAAAGGGACGCCTGCGGCGTGGGCCTGGTGGCTGACCTGAAAAATGAACCGAGCCACAAAATCATTGAAATGGGAATTACTGTTCTCAAGAGGCTCATGCACCGCGGAGCCGTGGGAAGCGATCCGGATACCGGGGACGGCGCGGGCATTCTGCTGGCCCTTCCGGATGAATTTTTCCGCCTGGCGCTTCCCAACAAGCTTCCCGCCAGAGGCAAATACGGGGTGGCCATGATGTTCGGCGGATGCGGCCATGAAGAGGAATTGGAAGCCGCCGTTACGGAAAACGGCGGCAGCGTGATTGCGTGGAGGCAGGTTCCCGTTGACCGGGACAGCATCGGTAAAAACGCCCAGCGCACATGTCCCCTGATTCGTCAGTTGTTCATTGACGGCAGCGGTTTTGCGGATCAGGCGGAATTTGAACGCAAGCTGTTTGTGATGCGCCGGGAAATGGAACGGCGCGTGGAAGGCTGTTATGTGTGCAGCTGCTCCAGCCGCAGCATTGTGTACAAGGGGCTGTTCCTCGGCACGCAGATTGAAGGATTTTACGGAGACCTGGCCAGCGAGCATTTCAAATCCCCTCTGGCCCTTGTCCACCAGCGCTACAGCACGAATACGTTCCCAACCTGGAGCCTGGCCCATCCCTTCAGGTATCTGGCGCATAACGGGGAAATCAACACCCTGCGCGGGAACCTGAACCACCTGAGCGTGCGTGAGCCGCATTTGTCCTCCACCCTGCTGGGGGATGACCTGCAAAAGCTGTTGCCCCTTATTCCCCCCGGCCAGAGCGATTCCGCCTGTCTGGACAACATGGTTGAGCTGCTGGCCGCCGCCGGGCGGGACCTGCGCCATGTCATGCTCATGCTCATGCCGCAGGCCTGGGGCGTCAATTACCATTTAGGGCCGGATGTGCGCGGCTTCTTTGAATACCACTCCGCCATGATGGAACCCTGGGACGGCCCGACCGCCGTCGTTTTTTCCGATGGTATCAATGCAGGAGCCATGCTGGACCGCAACGGCCTGCGCCCTGCGCGCTATACGCTGACCACGGATGACATTTTCATTCTGGCTTCGGAAACGGGCGTGGCGGACATTCCCGCGGAAAAAGTAGCCCGCAAAGGCCGCCTCCGTCCCGGGGAAATGATTTATTGCGACCTGGTGCACCACCGGCTGGTATCCGATGCTGAAACCAAGAATGAAATGGCCAGGCGCATGCCCTACCGCCGCTGGGTGGAGAAAAACAAGATTTCCGTCCGTTCCCTGTTTGATTCCATTTCCGCCTCTGCGGAAATGCCGGACCTAGTGGGCCGCCAGCGCCAGTTCGGATTCACCCAGGAGGATGTGGAGCTGATCATCCGTCCCATGATGCTGAAAGGCGCGGAGCCTCTCGGCTCCATGGGAAACGACGCGCCTCTGGCCGTTCTCTCCGGAAAGGCTCCCCTCCTGTTCAATTATTTCAAGCAGCTGTTCGCCCAGGTGACCAACCCTCCCATCGACCCCATCCGGGAGGAGCTGGTCATGAGCCTGACCACATACATAGGCAACCATCCCAACATTCTGGAAGAAACGCCGGAGCATGCCCGTCTTATCAAGATGGCGCGTCCCGTCATTACGGATGAAGAGCTCAACCGCCTCTGCAATATTCGGGAGGCCGGCTTCCCCTCTGCCAGGCTTCCCCTCCAGTTCCCGGAAGGCGGGGACGGGAAAGCCCTGCGGGAGACGCTGGAAAGCCTGGCGGAATCCGCCGTGGGCCTGGTCAGGTCTGGCGTGCGCATTCTGGTGCTGACGGACCGCAACATAGGGAACGGCTACCTTCCCGTTCCCAGCCTTCTGGCCTGTTCCGTGGTGAATCGCGCGCTGGCTTCCGCCGGGCTGCGTTCCGACATGGGGCTGATTCTGGAAACCGGGGAGGCGAGGGAAACAATGCATTTTGCGCTTCTGCTGGGCTTCGGAGCCACGGCGGTCAATCCGTACCTGGCTCTGGCGACGGTTACTTCCCTGGCCGCGCCGCAGGACTGCCCGCTGGATGTGGTGAAAGCCTCCGGAAACTACATCAATGCCATAGACAAGGGATTGCTCAAAATCATGTCCAAGATGGGCATTTCCACGTTGCGCAGCTACCGCTCCTCCCAGCTGTTCGAGGCTGTGGGGCTGAACCGGGAACTGATTGACGAATTCTTTCCCGGCACCGTCAGCCGCGTAGGCGGCATAGGGCTGGATGAAATAGCCGCGGAATGCAACCAGCGCGCCGCTCAACACGCGGAACACGGGGACAAGCTGGATGCGGGAGGGCAGTACAAGTATAAAAAAGGCGGGGAGAACCATCTCTGGAATCCGCAGACGCTTCAGGCTTTCCGCGCTGCCGTGCGTGACAATGACGAACGGAAATACCGGGAATTCGCGGATTACAGCAATCGGCAGGCGCAGCATCTCTGCACCCTGCGCGGCCTGTTTGAATTTGCTCCGGCGGACGCTATCCCCCTGGAAGAAGTGGAAAGCGTGAATTCCATCTTGCGCCGTTTCGTTTCCGGGGCCATGTCTTTGGGTTCCCTCAGTCCGGAAGCCCATGAAACCATCGCCATTGCGATGAACAAAATAGGAGCCAAAAGCAATTCCGGGGAAGGGGGGGAAGATGAAGCCCGCTATGAACCCAACGCCCGGGGCGAAGTTCGCTACAGCGCCATCAAGCAGGTGGCGAGCGGGCGTTTTGGCGTGACTATTAATTATCTGCGCCACGCTTCCGAGCTCCAGATTAAGATGGCCCAGGGGGCCAAGCCCGGGGAAGGGGGGCAGCTCCCGGCGCACAAGGTGGATCCGTACATCGCCCGGCTGCGCCATTCCATGCCGAACGTCAGCCTCATTTCTCCTCCTCCGCACCATGACATTTACTCCATTGAAGACCTGGCCCAGTTAATTTACGACCTGCGCAACTCCAATCCGGATGCCCGTGTCTCCGTCAAGCTTGTTTCCGAGGTGGGCATCGGCGCGGTTGCCGCGGGCGTGGTGAAGGCTCATGCGGATGTGGTTGTGGTCAGCGGCCACGACGGCGGAACGGGCGCTTCTCCTCTCACCAGCGTGAAGCACGCCGGGCTGCCGTGGGAGCTGGGGCTGGCGGAAACGCAGCAGACGCTTGTGCTTAACAAGCTCCGTTCCCGCGTCCGTCTCCAGGTGGACGGCCAGCTGCGCACCGGGAGGGACGTCGTGATGGCCGCCCTGCTGGGGGCGGAGGAATTCGGTTTTGGAACCGCCATTTTGATCTCCATCGGCTGCGCCATGCTCCGCAGGTGCCATGAAAATACGTGTCCGGTAGGCGTCGCTACGCAGGATCCGGCCCTGAGGGCCAAATTCAGCGGCAAGCCGGAATACGTCATCAACTACCTCCGCTTTGTGGCCCGGGAAACGCGGGAAATCCTGGCTTCCCTGGGGCTTCGTTCCCTGGATGAAGCCGTAGGCAGGACGGATCTGCTTTCCGTCAACCGCGCCATAGATTTTTACAAGGCCCGGCATTTGGATTTCTCCTCCATCCTGCATGCGGCAGAGGGGGACGGACGCAGATTTGACCCCTCTTTTGAAAAGGAACCGCTGGACAACTACGACCGCCGCCATTTGCTGCCGGCATTGAAGCCCCTGCTGGAAAAGGGGGAAAAGATGGAACTCTGCCGCGACGTCCGTAATGTGGACCGGACGGTGGGGACGGAGCTTTCCGGCGAACTGGTGATGAAATTCGGGCCGCGCGGCCTGGCGGAAGATACGCTGACGGTGCACTTCACTGGATGCGCGGGGCAAAGCTTCGGGGCTTTTCTGGCTCCCGGCATTACCTTTGAACTTGTCGGGGAAGCGAATGACTTTGTCGGGAAGGGCCTGTCCGGCGGCAAAATCATCGTGCGCCCCCCGGACCATATTTCCTACGTACCGTCGGACAACGTCATCGCCGGAAACGTCATCGGCTATGGGGCCACTTCCGGCAGCATCTTCCTTCACGGGCAGGCCGGGGAACGTTTCGCCATCCGCAACAGCGGCGCCAAAATGGTGGTGGAAGGCATCGGCGACCACGGCTGTGAATACATGACCGGGGGCCGTGTGGCGGTGCTCGGCAAGGTGGGCGTCAATTTCGCCGCGGGGATGACCGGCGGCCTGGCCTACGTGTATGATGCGGACAACAACTTCGATCAGAAATGCAACCTGGGCAGCGTGGACCTGGAAACAGTCATGCCGCATTCCGCTGATGAAGCGGAACTGCTTCAGCTCATTTACGAGCATTACATGGCTACCAGGAGCCAAAGGGCTTACGACCTGTTAAATAACTGGCCGGAAGAACGCGGCAAATTCATCAAGGTATTCCCGGTGGAATACCGGCATGCCCTGGCTATGCATTCCTGAAAGAAGCATGCAGCAGTTTTCTGTTGTTTGGGGTAAGGCTGGGGCCTCCGCGGGTGCGGAGGCCCCCATTTTTTCAGAGGCGTGCACGCTGTTTCATGGCCGGGCCATTTGGAGACAAATGTTCCAGGAATACCCGGTTCTGTACGGATTACGAATTCGAAATCAACCGGAAAGTTTGAATAGAAATGTGTTAGTGGAGTTTTGGTTTTGAAAATTCGAGAGAATGGCAATTAATAAAAAAATAAATTGGAAGGTAACTGACTGATGGTTTTGTTATTCAGGCGATCAGAGAATGGCCGCGAATTCGTAATCCGCTAGGTTTGCTTCAACGGGTGTTTGGCTTTTTCTGCCAAGCCGCTCCAATTAACTACGCAAATGAATATATGACGAGGAAACCGGCCCTCTCCATCAGGAAAGGGCCGGTTTTTTGCGGAATTTCTGTAAGGGAGTTCCCTTTCCTTTTTTGAGGCTTGCGCCGGCAAAATATCTTTTTCTGCTCCTTTCCATGAAAAAAGTGCGGCCGCGGGGCGGTCGCACTTGAAGAGGCGGAAGGAAAAACAGGGATTCCTACTTTTTAGGCGTTATATTGCGCATATTGCGGCCTTTAGCTTGGCGCTGCTGTTCTTCCAGGGCCGCGCGCTGCTGCTCCATCATCTTTTGGAAAAAGCCCGACTTCTTCTTTTTGGCGGGGGAAAGCACGGGCATGGGCAGGCGGCGGATAAGGGCCGTTTGTCCTATGGAGATCAAATTCTGCGTGGTCCAGTACAGGGCCAGGGCGGAAGCGAAATTGTAACAGAACAGGAAGAACATCACAGGCATCAGGTTCATGATAATGCGCTGGGAGCGTTCCCCCGCCTGAGGCGTCATCCTCATCTGGATAATCATGGTTACGGCCATGATGAGGGGCAGAATATTGATGGGAATGCCGAACAGGTGGCCCACGGTATCAGGCAGGGAGAGATCCGTCATCCACAGGCAGAAGGGCTGGCCCCTCAGTTCCGCGGAATACTGGAGCACTCGGTAGAAGGCGAAGAAGATGGGAATCTGGATGAGCATGGGGACGCAGCCGCTGGCCGGGTTGATGCCGTATTTTTGGTACAGCTTCATCATTTCCATGTTCACCTTTTGAGGGTCGTCCGGATATTTCTCCTTGAGTTTGACCATCTCCGGCTGAACCAGGGACATGCGTTTCATGGCCATATAGGATTTTTTGTGCAGCGGCCAGATAAGAGCGCGGACAACGATGGTCATGCAGATGATGGCCACGCCCCAGTTGCCGAACCACCCGTGGAAGAGGTTGAGCAGCCAGTTCATCGGAACGCTCAGGAATACGAGCCAGCCGTATGCCATGATATCGCTGATGGCGGGATAGGAGAGATTCAGGTCACGCAGGTAGGCGTTGAATTTGGGGCCGGTGTAAATGTCATAGGTGAGTGTCTTGATTTCATTGGGGGCCATGGTCAGATTGGGGATTCCCATGGCTACGGTGACGCCGGGCACCAGGGCGTTGCCTTCATGCGTCAGAGGGAATTCCTGGCGGGTGGCGTACACCGTGGAGCCCCTGGACTGATCCTGGGGAAGAAGAATGGTGGCGTAATACTGGCTCATGACGCCGGCATAAGTCAGGTCCTGAAGGGGGCCTTCCAGGACGCGGGCCTTGGCGCTGCTGAAAAAGCCGCCCGTGAAATAGGAAGGCACTTCCTGTTCCAGGGAGCCGTCCGCGTGGTAAAAGAAATGGGTGTAGGTATCTTTGGGTTCGCTTTTGGCGATGGGGTAGGCGCTCCCGCCGAAGATGCCCATATAGCGCAGATCCTGGACATTGGGAGATTTATTGAGCAGGGAGACAGTCAGGCGAATGAGGTATTTGCTGCCGGGCAGTACTTCCCCTTCCAGATTTTTGACGGGGTGCAGGGTGTACGTTTTGGAGATGAAAAGCTGCCGTGCGGGGTCATAGCCTTCCAGGGTTACGGAGTCAGCCGTGCGTTTCACTTCCTTATACACGGTATTGTCATAGGAAGGATCCTGGGTGGCGTCCATGTTGAAGACGAGTTCTCCGATGCCCCGCTGCTGGGCTTCGTTGATCGTGATGTTATGGTCCGCGACTTTTTGGGAGTCCACAATGTCGTTGTGCAGGGTAACCGTACCGATAGAGCCTCCTATGCGGTTGAACTTGTAAGTGATGAAAGGTTCCTGCCTGCCGTTCACTTCCTGCGTGGCTACCAGAGTGATTGGAGCGGTTTTGTCTTCTTCAAGGGCTTTATTGACGGAGGGCTGTTCCGGGGCGGAGGTCCCAGCTCCGGGGAGGCCACCGGTAACCGGGGCATTGGCTGCGGCGGCAGCCGTCTGCGGTGCGGGAATGGTGGCGGTTTCAGCCTTTTTATTGTTGCCCATGTAAATATTCAGGCCCAGAAGGGCGGCGCAAATGCCAATGATGATCCATGCTGTGCGATCCATAATGTGATATAGCTTGATTGGAGTTGGTGAAAGGAAAAGGAAAGAAGGGTAATTGATCAGCGTGGGGGACGCGCCGGGGGCACAGGATCATAACCTGATCCGCCCCACGGGTTGCATCTTAAAATACGCCATGTGCCAAGAAGAAAGCCGCGCCAGGCGCCGTGGATGCGGACGGCCTGGATGAAGTACTGGGAACAGGTGGGCGTATAGCGGCAGCCGCTCCCGGGCCCCCCCAGGGCATGCAGGGGAGCGCTGATGAAGGTTTGGTACCCCTTCACAAGGGTGATGAGCAGCCATTTCATCATGTCTTGTCTTGTTCCCGGGAAAGAAGTTGCAGTTTGAGTTTGCGGGCGGCTTTCCGCCAGTCCCGTTCCAGGTCGGCGTAGCTGGCTTTCACGGCCCGCCAGCGGAGGACGCACACCAGGTGTACGCCGTTTTCAAAAGGAGCCCCGTGCGCCCTCAGTATTTCCCTCACGCGCCTTCGCAGTTTGTTGCGGACAACGGCGCAGCCGATTTTTTTCGTACAGATGATGCCGAATTTGGAGGGTTCCTCCGGGCGCTCCAACAGGGCCGCGCTTAAAACAATAAGCCGACCTGCTACGGATGGTCCCTCGTTGCGTACCCGGGCAAATTGAAATGCCCTGGTCATGCTTTGTTGACGAGTAAGACGCATCTCCCGCGGGTCGGCCCGTGAAAAGAAGTTCCAAGGAGGCGTTAACCGGATCCTTGCGGCTGGATTAACGGCCGTGCTGGATGGTGTGGCGCTTGTACTGGATTTCGGCTCCCTTGGGAAGCAGGCGCTTGCGGCCTTTAGCGCGGCGGCGGCGGATGATGTCCGCTCCGTTCTTGGTGGCCATGCGTGCACGGAATCCGAACTGACGCTTGCGGCAACGCTTGGATGGTTGATAAGTCCTCTTGCTCATGATGTTGAAAGATGCTTCTTGTGAATTACTAGATTCAGTGCCGTCCGTCTAAGCGGCCTATGCACAACCGGACGGAAAGGATAACTATTTTGATTGTTTTGTCAATCCGTCAGGCGATTAATTTGCCGTTTTTCTTGGGGAAAGCACGGGGATAAGTAATCTTTATGATTGATAGACAGTGTTTTTCTATTTCAGAAAAGACCGCTTGCTTTACAGGAAGAGCAGTTCCGCATATGTGGGAACGGGCCAAAGGTTTGCGTCCGTCAAGCCTTCCAGCATATCAATGGTGCTTCTCAAATTGTCCATGCCCGTCTGGATGGCCTTGGTATCGGCTTCATCCACGGCGCGGCGCAGTTCCCGCACCTGGTCGGGGAGAAGGTCCAGCAGCGTGCCGATTTGGTTGGCGCGGTCCGTAGTGGCTTTTATTCCCGCCTTGATGCCGGATGCCTTCATCTGGGCAATGGCGTTGGTAAGCTGCGTGAGCTGTTCCGTTACGGCGGGGATGTAAAGGGTTTCCACCATCAGGAGGGCCGTTTCCGCTTCAATGTTGATTTCCTTGTGGAATATTTCCGTCTGGATTTCATGGCGGGCGTGGAGTTCTACGGGGCTGACCACTTTATATTTTTCAAAAAGCGCCCTGGCCTTGGGCGTTTCCAGAGCGGCTAGAGCTTCAATGGTGCCGGGGATGTTGGGGAGATTGCGGCGTTCCGCTTCCTCGACCCAGGCTTCTCCGTAGCCGTCTCCGCTGAATAGAATGCGCTTATGCTTCTTGATGATGTTTTGAAGAAGCTTGTTGAGGGTGGCGTGGAATTCCTCGGGCTTGTCCTTGACGGGTTCCAGGATGGTGCAGATTTCATCCAGGCTTTCCGCTACAATGGTGTTGAGCACCGTCATGGGCCATGCACAGGTTTGGGAGGAACCTACGGCGCGGAATTCGAATTTGTTGCCCGTGAAGGCGAAGGGGCTGGTGCGGTTCCGGTCGGAGGCGTCCAGGGGGAACATGGGCAGGGTGTCCACGCCGATGTTGATGGTCTTTTGAGTGCGCGCTTTTTTAGCGCTTCCTTTCTCAATTTGCTCAATGATGTCATCCAGCAAATCTCCCAGGAAGATGGAAATGATGGCCGGAGGCGCTTCATGAGCGCCCAGGCGGTGTTCATTGCCGGATTTGGCGACGGAGGCGCGCAGCAGATCCGCATGTTCGTCCACGGCCTTGATGGTTGCGCAGAGCAGGGTGAGGAAGATGGCGTTTTCCTGCGGGCTGGAACCGGGATTGAGCAGGCTCCCGTAACCGGGGGCGGAGAGGGACCAGTTGTTGTGCTTGCCGGAGCCGTTCATGCCGGAGAAGGGCTTTTCATGCAGCAGGCAGACCATATCATGCTTGTTGGCGGTTTTCCGGAGCACCTCCATGACCAGCATATTGTGATCCACGGCCAGGTTCTGGCTTTCAAAAATGGGCGCGATTTCAAACTGGCCAGGAGCGACTTCATTGTGGCGCGTTTTGGCGGGGATGCCGAGTTTCCAGAGGGCTTCGTCCACGTCCACCATGAATTCCAGCACGCGGTCCTTGATGGAGCCGAAGTAGTGGTCTTCCATCTGCTGGTGCTTGGGGGGCACATTGCCGAAAAGGGTGCGTCCGCACATCATCAGGTCCGGGCGCAGGGCATAAAGCTGTTTGTCCACCAGGAAGTATTCCTGTTCCGCCCCCAGGTCGGCGCTGACGTGAATGTTGTCCGGACCGCCGAAGCAGGAAAGCAGCCGCTTGGCCTGCCGGGTGACGGCAGTCATGGATCTCAGGAGCGGCGTTTTTTTGTCCAGCGCCTGTCCCTTGTAAGAGCAGAAGGCGGTAGGGATGCAGAGCGTGGCGCCGTTTTCCGTCCGTTTGATGAAGGCGGGGCTGGTGGGGTCCCATGCGGTATAGCCGCGTGCTTCAAAGGTGGCGCGGAGACCGCCGGAAGGGAAGCTGGAGGCGTCCGGTTCGCCCTGAACCAGGCTCTTGCCGGAAAATTTGAGTTCCAGATTTCCTTCCGGGTCCACGTCCACAAAAGAGTCGTGCTTTTCCGCCGTGCTTCCATTGAGAGGCTGGAACCAGTGCGTGTAGTGGCTGGCTCCCTTTTCCAGAGCCCACGTCATCATGGCCTGAGCCACTTCATTGGCGATGTCGGGGTCCAGTTTTTCGTCCTTGCGGATGGTAGCCAGCAGTTTTTTGTAAACGGGCCGGGGCAGGTAATTGCGCATGGTCTCCATGTTGAAGACATCCTGACCGTAAATTTCCGCAATAAAGGTTGCGGCGTTGCCAACATCGGAAGGTGGGTTTGTATGCATCTTGATAGGGAACGCGCCAAAAGGCTCGGAACATACCAAACCTTAAAAGAGACTTTTTGGCAAGCCGAATCCTGCCCTATTTCTTCAGGACAAGGACTTCTTCCGCCTCCATCCGTTTTCGGGAGGAAGCGTAAACGGTTTTCCGGTTTTTATGGGTCTCCGGCGGCAATGGGGAAATTGGGGAAGGGGGGGACGCTGTAAAGGAAGGAATAGTCCGTGATTGTCGGGAAGTGGGCAGGGCCGGAATTGGTGAAATGCCGGGTTTTTTGTTTCATGAAACGGTACAGGAACTTGCCGATCGGCATTTTCCCGTATCTTGCAAGAAATCTATTTCGTTTTCAGTAGTAATAAGTACAACCATATTATTGTGAAATGCGTTTATTGTTAATGCTAAATTGTTTATTGTCGGTCCTGCTGTGTTTTTTGGGAGGGGGTATGCTGCTTCATGCCCAACCTTTGAATAAGAGCCGGATTGCCATTCTGGGTGACAGTATTGCTTATGCGGGCCCATGGGCGAATGAGGTGGAAAACGCCTTGAAAGCCGATAAAAAGTTTGCGGGCTGCGAGATTGTCAACTTTGCCGTTCCCAGCGAGACGGTAGCCGGGTTGAGCGAGTATGGCCATGCGGGCGGCAGATTCCCCCGCCCGTGCCTGCATGAGCGCCTTGACCGGGTTCTCAAGATGTACCGCCCACAACTGATTCTGGCATGCTACGGGATGAATGACGGCCTTATGCAGGCATTTGACAAGGCGCGTTTTCAAGCGTACCAGGAAGGGAATATCCGCCTTAAAGAGGCTGCCG
The DNA here is from genome assembly GCF_002493465.1 of Akkermansia sp. UBA7090. NCBI lineage: Bacteria > Pseudomonadati > Verrucomicrobiota > Verrucomicrobiia > Verrucomicrobiales > Akkermansiaceae > Akkermansia > Akkermansia sp. UBA7090. The sequence goes on along the minus strand of NZ_DKYW01000003.1, from coordinate 28,079 downwards.
ACGCGGTAAAAGCGGAGGTTGTCTTCATTACTCCTCCATTGTTCCGGGGAGATTCCGCTGAACAGGCTGAGTACGACGCCGTATTGGGCAAGTACGCGGAATGGCTGGTTTCTAAAAGAAAAAATGGCTGGAAGGTCATTGATATCCGTCCCGGACTTCGGAAGCTCATTGCCAGTGAGAAGTCCGGAAATCCCGGGTTCAGGTATTCCGGTGACGGCGTGCACCCCGGCCCGGAAGGGCACCACATGATTGCCCGGGAGGTTATTGCCGGGTTGGTTCCGGAGCTCGGCCTTGATGCGGAAGTCGCGAAAAAAGAGAACCGCCCGACGCCGGAGACGATGAAAAAACATGAAGAAGCCCGAAACGCATGGCTGGTCAAAACAAAACATGCACGCCCGGAGATTCCGGGGTATGACCGGGAGATGGCCAGGCGCCAATTCCCTAAAACGGTTTCCTCCTGGAACGGTTTTCTGCGGGAGGAGTTTACCATAGGAGGCCGCAGGGCATTCATCGTCTTTCCCGACAAGCCTGCTGCCCCAGGAAAAGAACAGTTGTGGATATGGCGCCCGCAATTTTTCGATTATAAGCCTGTCGCGGATCTTGAATTGGTGAAACGCGGTTACGCGGCGGTATTTATCAGCATGGAAGACCTTTACGGTTCTCCCAAGGCCATGGGGGTTATGGATCAATTTTACAAGTACCTGGTGGATGAACGCCAATTTTCCGGAAAACCGGTATTGATCGGACTGAGCCGTGGAGGCCTTTATGCGCTGAACTGGGCGGAAAAGAATCCTTTGTGCGTGGCTGGAGTTTATGTGGATGCCCCCGTCTGTGATTTCAAAAGCTGGCCGGCGGGCAGAGGCAAGGGCAAAGGTTCGCCGGATGACTGGAACAAATGCCTGCGCGCTTATGGCTTTAATGAACAGCAGGCTTTGTCCTATCAAGGTAATCCCGTGGACAATATGCGCGGCATGGCTAAAGCCGGAATTCCTTTGTTGTTCATTTCCCGGACGGAAGATGATGTAGTCCCTATTGAAGAGAATACGGATATTTTCGCCAAGCGTTACGCCAGGCTGGGAGGCCCCGTAAAAGTTGTCCGCCGTCCCGGCGGCCACCATCCGCACGGTTTTGACAACCCTGCCCATATTGTAGACTTTGTTCTTTCCGTTACCGGACAGCCTGTCCCCTTGCGCATTGCGTGCCTGGGAGACAGCAATACGTTCGGGGCGGGAGTGGCCGGAGCCAATAAGGACGTTTTACGCTGGAGCCATCTTCTGGAGCAAAAGCTGAAGAAGGAATTCAAACAGAAGGAAGTGGATGTGCTGAATTGTGGGATAAACGGGCGTACCCTTTTAACCAGGGGGGACCTTCCGTATATCAAAACAGGCGAGTACCGGAACGCGCTCAATTCTCATGCGCAGATTGCCATTATCGCTTTAGGCACCAATGACGCCAAACCGCAGAACAGGAAATTCCTGTCCGAGTTTAAGCAGAATTATTCCGACATCATCGCCAAACTGAGGGAAAACATGCCCGGCATTCAAATCTATTGCGCAATACCTCTTCCCTCATGGCAGTCTCCCAGCCAAATTGACAAGGAAACGGTGGAAACTAAGATCGTCCCTCTTGTGAAGCAGGTCGCGAGGGATAACCAATGTAAAACCATCGACTTCTTTACCCCTTTTCAGAATAAACCGGAACTTTTTCCCGATGGCGTTCATCCCGATGCCAATGGGCAGGTGATCATGGCTGATATTGCATTCCGGGAACTTCTGAAAAAATAACCTTTAATTCAGTAAACAAAAAATAATGATGAACGCTAAACTATCGGCAATCACAGGTTCGGTTCTCCTGCTGTCAGCCCCGTTGCAGGGATTTTCCGCGACAACCCATCCGGATTCCTGCATTAACCGGGATTGGAAAAAAGAGATTCCCCTTCCGGTGCATCCAAACCGGGAAATGGTGGATCTTTATCATAAGACATGGGAAATTGCGGCAGGCCGCGTCAGAAAAGGGCCGGAAGGCCTTCCCGCGTCCCCTTATATGGATGAGAATTGCTATGAAGATCAAATATGGATATGGGATACCTGTTTCATGGTGCTTTTCGCCAAATATGCGCCCAGGTCATTTCCCGGAGTTGAGAGTTTGGATAACCTTTACAAGCCTGTTCACGAAAAAGCCGTTACTCCGCTTAAGGTCCATTTGGTGGACAATCCCCCGTTATTTGCGTGGGTGGAGAAAGAATATTTTGACTTCACCGGTGATAAGAACCGCCTGGATGATCTCTTGAATAAGAAGCAATATCTGCAAAAGCACTTCAACTGGTTTGCCCAGGCCAAATCAGGGGAACGGTTTGCGTGTTCTCCTCAGAACATCCACTTGAATTCCATCGGCGCTGACGGATTTACCTGGACGGGGGGAGCGAGCGGAATGGATAATACTCCCCGCGGGCGTGACGCCGGCGGCTATCGTAACGTTTTATGGGTGGATGCCATTTCCCAGCAGGCGCTCAGCGCCCGCTGCATTGCCGATATGGAGCAGGCTCTGGGCAATGCGGACGAAGCTAAGAAATGGAATATTGAATATGAAGCGCTTAAGAACAAGATTAACCATCTTTACTGGGATAAGAAGGAGGGATTTTACTACGATGTAACCATCTCGGACAAACGGCCCTGCCGCGTTAAAACCATTGCATCCTACTGGCCCCTTCTGGCTCAGGTCGCCTCCAGGGAACAGGCTCAAAGCATGGTCAGGCATTTGATGAATCCCGAAGAATTCGGAGGCAGTTATCCGACTCCTTCCCTGGCCCGTTCAGATAAGGATTATCATCATCAGACCGGGGATTATTGGAGAGGGGGGATTTGGCTGCCGACGACGTATATGACCATTAAGGCTATTGAAAAGTATGGCTATCATGAAGAAGCCGACGCTATTGCCGAGAAGGTTATCAGCCAGCAGCTTGCCGCTTACAGGAACATAGAGCCGCATACCATCTGGGAGTGCTATAGCCCAAGCGGAAATGCTCCTTCCACGGAACACGGACGCCGTGTAAGACCGGAATTTTGCGGCTGGTCAGCCCTAGGGCCGATTTCCCTGTTTATTGAAAATGTGCTGGGATTCAAGGAAGTGTCCGCAGCCAGAAAAGAAGTGCGGTGGAGGTTGAAAAAAAACAAGGGCCGTCATGGGATCAAAAATTTGAGATTTGGCGGCATTGCAACCGATATTGTTTTTGATGGGAAAGGCACGGTATCGGTCAGGTCGAATGCCTCTTACTCTTTAATCATTAATGACAGTAATTATTCAGTGAAGAAAGGGGATACTGAAATTCAACTGTAAGGGCTTTTCAGGAAGGTCAACAAGGGGGTGCCCCGGAATGTTACTGGAGAGGTAATGCTGCCTGCCGTTTTAACAAGGGGAACAAGCTTCCTCCATATGCTTTACGGAAATTTTCTGATAAAGGGTATGGGTCTGCCCGGGAGCAAGGGAAATGGAACGGGGCGCCGCATTCCCCGTTTCAATGCACAGGAATTTATTCCAGGATTCCGCGCCCAGGTCCGCCATGTTGCCGGCGCCCTGTTGTCCGGGATTCCAGACGATGACGGAAGAGGCATGGTTCCGCTCCACCGTGATGGCACGGTTCAACATAAGGTCTTCCAGTATTGTTTTTCCCGAATAGGAAGGGATGTCGTAAACGCGGTCCAGACACCCCAACGGCGCCAGCGGGCGTTCTCCGTGTTTCATGGGCTGGGCGGCTTCTTCCCGGAACGGGATGTCTTCCAGCCCGTGAACGCGGCATTTGGTCAGGTTGCCGACGGCAAAATAGTTGTGGAAGGCTTCCGTGAGTTTGCAGGGCTGCGTGCGCGCCGTGGTTTCCAGTTTCATGGTCAGCGTGCTGCCCAGTGTAAGGCGCAGGATGGCGGCGGGATAGGATTCCTCTTCCGGATAGAAAGCGAGGGAAAGCAGGACATTGCCGCGCTTGTCCATTTCCTGGTGGTGGAGGCGCCATTCCGAAATGCGCGCTATGCCGTGGGACGGCGCGCCTTTCCGGGGGCCGAACCAGGGCCAGCAGACGGGAATTCCTCCGCGGATGGCTTTGCCGGGGGCAAAGGCTGCATTGGGAGAAAGAAAGAGGCATTCCTCATGCCCTTCCGGCTTCCATGAGGTGAGGTGCGCTCCCTGAAGGTACAGGGATGCCGTGCAGAGCGGTGTTGCCACGTCCAGGAAAGAAAGGCCCTGGGTTGTTGTGCGCCGGGAGATCATGGCTGAAGGCGTTCAATGGTCCAGGAACCGTTTTCCTGAAGTTTGTACATGAAACGGTCATGCACGCGGCCGGGGCCGCCCTGCCAGAATTCAAAGGTGTCCGGGATGATTCGGTAGCCGCCCCAGAAGGAGGGCAGGGGAATTTCCCCCTTGGAGAATTTGTTTTTCAGCTCCATCAGCTTCATTTCCAACAGTTTTCTCCCGGAGATGACGGAGCTCTGGTGTGAAACCCACGCTCCAAGCTGGGATTCCTTGGGGCGGGTGAGGAAATATTTCAGGGATTCCGCGCGGGAAACTTTAACGGCTTTTCCGTAAATGATGATCTGGCGTTCCAGCATGACCCAGGGAAGCATCATGCAGACCTGCGGATTTTCTTCAATGTCACGGGCCTTGTGGCTGCCGTAGTTGGTGAAGAAAACAAAGCCCGTCCTGTCAAAATATTTGAGCAGCACGGTGCGCAGGGACGGTCTGCCCTGCGCATCCGCCGTGGCCAGGGAAAAAGCGTTGGGTTCCGGAATATCCGCTTTCAGGGCCTGTTCAAACCAGGTTTGAAATTGTTCAAAGGGATTTTCCGCCAGATCTTTTCTGTGCAGCTGGCCTTTGAGGTATTCTTCTCTGAAATTAGACAGGTCCATGACGTAGGGAATGATGAGGGGTTATTCTACGCTGAAATCCAGCCCCAGATCCAGGGAGGGGGCGGAGTGGGTCACATAGCCTACGGAGACAAAATCTACGCCGGATTCCGCAATGGCGGCTACCGTGTCCAGATGAACGCCTCCGCTGGCCTCCATCAGGGGGGTGGTGCGTTCTCCGCGCATGGCGACGGCCTGTTTCAGCATTTCCGGCGTCATATTGTCCAGAAGGATATGGTCCACGCCTTCCAGTTTAAGGAAGGTAGCCACCTGTTCCAGGGTGTCCGCTTCCAGCTGGATTTCCACGCCGGGCTTTTCCTTCCGCAGCCTGTTGATGCATTCCTGAAGGTGTCCCGTATTCCCGTCCGTCATCAGGTGGTTGTCTTTCACCATGGCGCGGTCATAAAGGCCCATGCGGTGGTTGGTGCCTCCGCCATGAACGACGGCCGCTTTTTCCAGCAGACGGTAACCGGGGGTGGTTTTGCGGGTATCCAGAATGCGGGCGCTGGTGTGGGAAACGGCTTTCACGTATTGTCTGGTGAGCGTAGCTACTCCGGAAAGACGCTGGATGAAGTTAAGGGCGGTGCGTTCCGCCCCCAGGATGGAGCGGGCGGAGCCTTCAATGAGCATCACCACGGCGCCGGGCGCCACGGCTTCCCCGTCGTGCAGGTAAACTTCCACCTTCAGGGAGGGATCCACCTTGCGGAAAACTTCCGCCGCGACATTGACGCCGGAAAGAACGCCTTTTTTCCGGGGAGTCAAAATAGCCCTGGCTGTCAGATGTTCCGGGACGAAATAGGTGGAAGTCACGTCGCCGGAGCCGAAGTCTTCGGCCAGCGCCAGATTGATCAGGGTTTCTACGTTGTCGGATACGGTTTCTGAGGACATGAAAGAAGAAGCGGCTTAATATTCGCGGTTAAGAAGATAATTGGCCAGTTCCACCAGGCGGGCGCGGCGTTCTTCCGGGAAGATCATCAGGGCATCCAGAGCCGCTTGGGTGCGGCATTTGGCTTCGGAACGGGCGCCATCCAGGCCGATCAGGGACGGACAGGTGGATTTCCGGGAATTGACGTCCTTGCCGGCGGTCTTGCCGAGTTTTTCCGTGGACGCCGTCAGATCCAGAATGTCGTCAATCACCTGGAAAGCCAGTCCCAGGTTGTAACCGAAGTCCGTCAGAGCTTCCAACTGGGCTTCCGTGGCGTTTGCGGACATGCCGCCGAAGCGAAGGGCCGTGGTCAGCAGGGCGGCCGTCTTCCCTTCGTACACGGTGCGCACTTCCGGCTCGGAGAGCTGCTTGCGCTCTCCCTCCAAATCCAGAATCTGGCCTCCAATGAGCATGGTGCTGCCGCCGGTGGCTGCCAGTTCCCTTACGTAGTCCCTGACGGTATAGCGTTCCGTGTCGTCCACCTGGGCGATTACGGCAAAAGCTTCCGTCAGCAGAGCGTCTCCCGCCAGAATGGCGACGCCTTCTCCGAAAGCCTTGTGGCTGGTGGGCTTCCCGCGGCGCAAATCATCGTTGTCCATGGCTGGCAGGTCGTCATGGATGAGGGAGTACGTATGCATCATTTCCACGGCGCAGGCGGGAACCAGGGCGTCCACCGCCAGGCCTCCGCAGGCCTCCGCCGCCGCCAGGCAAAGGACGGGGCGCATTCTTTTCCCACCCGCAAATATGCTGTAGCGCATGGCTTTATGGATGGTTTCGGGACTTTCGTCCTCTGCGGGCAACAGCCTGTCCAGCGCCGCGTCAATCAGGGCGCATTGTTCCGTGATGTAGTCGTTCAGAGATTGTTCACACATGGCGTTATGGGATAGGTGCGGGGGAGGAAGCGGTTCAGCGGTTGACCAGCAATTCCGCGATTTGTACGGCGTTGAGGGCGGCTCCTTTCCGGACCTGGTCGCCCACGACCCAGAGGGTCAGGGCATTGTCGATCGCCATGTCCATGCGCATGCGCCCCACGTAGCAGGTGTCTCCGTTGGTGCTGTCCAGCGGGGTAGGCCACACGCCCTCCGCAGGGTTGTCCATCAGGGCGACTCCGGGTTTGCCTTTATAGGCGCTGCGGGCCGTTTCCACGTCCACGGGTTTTTCAAACTGGGCGGTAACGGCGATGGAATGGGAACGGTAAACGGGCACGCGTACGCAGGTGCATGTTACCTTGAGTTCGGGCAGGGAGAGAATTTTACGGCCTTCATTGAGCATTTTAAGCTCTTCCTTGGTATAGCCGTTTTCCGCAAAGGAGTCGATCTGGGGAAGAAGGTTGAAGGCTATCTGGTGAGGATAAACATTTTTCACTACAGGGTGGCCGTCCACGACGGCGCGAACCTGGGCTTCCAGTTCCGCGATGCCGTGCTGGCCGCTGCCGGAAACCGCCTGGTAACTGGAGGCAATGACGGTTTTCAACCCGAAACGCTGATGCAGAGGGAAGAGGGCCATCAACGTGATGATGGTGGTGCAGTTCGGGTTGGCGATGATATTGCGGGGGTGGTTGAAAGCCGCTTCCGGGTTGATTTCCGGCACCACCAGGGGCACGTCCGGCTCCTGCCGGAAGGCGGAGGAATTATCAATGACCACGCAGCCCGCAGCAGCCGCGACAGGAGCGAATTTCAGGGAAATGCCTCCGCCTGCGCTGAACAGGGCGATGTCCACCCCATCAAAGGATTTTTCCGTCAATTCTTCCACAGTCAGCATTTTCCCGCGGAAAGCAACCTGTTTTCCGGCGGACCGGGCGGAGGCCAGAAGCTTCAGGGAACCTACGGGAAAATTGCGTGTTTCCAGGCAGGACAGGATTTCAACGCCCACCGCTCCGGTGGCGCCGACGATGGCAACATGGGGTGCTTGGTTCATGATTGTTGTCAGAGAATGACGGATGTTTTCCGTCCGCCCTCATTATACGGCAGCCCGGTCATATGGCAATACGATTGCAAGCCTTCAGGCTTAAAAATGAAAAAACTGCCCGAGATTTTACACCTCGGACAGTTGTTGAAAAACGGGAAAGATCGTGTTTTTTATTTCAGCGCTCAAGTCCAAGGACAAGTTCATATCTGTTTGACTCAGGCTGGAGGCGTGGTCGGCCAGTTGGCTGATTTGCCATTTTCCGTCTGGAAAACGATGTTAAGGGGCGCGAAGTTGACGCTAAATCTCCGCTGTTGATATCTTCTGGCCAGACAATGCAAGGTATTGTAGAAAATATCCTTTCTACAGTAGCGTCCCCCTTTATGTGACTTGTAGTTGCTATGGGGCATTTCAACGCCGCAACGCAACGCCGTAAACCTGAAGAGAATTAATCGGGAAGCGGTTTTTGAAGGAAAAGGGCGGTGCAAGACTGCTATTTAACCCATTTTCCCGCGCCTTCCGGCAGCCTGCCGTCAGAGACGGGGCCGTAGCGGGTGGATTCCGTGTTGCCCCAGAGGGGGACGCCTATGATGCGCTTCCACCAGCGGGACATGCTGGCCCCCGTATAGCAGCCGAAGCTCCAGCAATCGGACTGCGGCGTGAAAATATCCCGCCGTATCCTGTTCAGGTCCGTCTCATGGATCCATTCCGTGGAAACGGCCATGATATTGTTGCCGTAATCCAGCATCCACGCATAGCAGTTGGAATGGCCGAAGTAGTAAAAGGATTCCACCTTGTCGCCGCGGAAGCGCGGGGAGGCATTCAGCGCCCGGATGGCCTGGTCGGCGCTGTCCGCCCAGACGAGCTTGATTTTGTACTTGGAAGCCAGGTCCGCAATCCAGCGGGTGTAAGGTTTGCCGTCTTCCTTCCCCCGGGTTGCGTAACCGGGGCGGTAAACAATCCAGGTGATTCTGGCGGCAGGGTCTTGCTGCTGGATCTGGGCGATGCGAATGGTGGAGGCCCTGACAAAGTTGGCCCACCAGTTGTCATGCCTGTCAGGCTGTATTCTCAGTCCTTCCCATTGCCTGAGCGCGGGGCCGCCGCACATGACGACGTGAACGGCCCGGGACAGTCCCGTGCCGCCCAGCAACAGGGCCAGAGCGAGAAAGAGGCGTGAAAGCATGACCGCACCCTACCTTTGCTCCCCGTATCTGTCAATCCGGCGGAGCGTTTTTTACGGGAACAGACGCGCTTGGAAAACCAAGGGAGGATGTTCTTGCCTTCTCAGCAATTCACCACGTTGACGGCCAAGCCGCCCTGGGCGGTCTCCTTGTATTTGGATTGCATGTCCCTTCCGGTATCCAGCATGGTGCGGATGACTTTGTCCAGCGGGACAAAATGGGCGCCCGTTCCGCCCAGGGCCATGCGGGCGGCGTTGATGGCCTTGATGGCGGCAATGGCGTTGCGTTCGATGCAGGGTATCTGGACGAGGCCCGCAATAGGATCGCAGGTGAGCCCCAGATTGTGTTCCATGCCTATTTCCGCGGCGTTTTCCACCTGGTGGGGAGTTCCCCCCAGGTACTCCGCAAGCGCGGCGGCAGCCATGGAACAGGCTACGCCCACTTCTCCCTGGCAGCCTACGTCCGCGCCGGAAATGGAGGCGTTTTTCTTGTACAGGATGGCGATCCCCCCGGCGGTGAGCAGGAAACGATGCACGGCATCCGGGTACGGTGAAACACAGAATTTGGTGGCGTAATTAAGAACGGCCGGAACAATTCCCGCCGCTCCATTGGTCGGCGCGGTGACGATGCGGCCGCCAGCCGCGTTTTCCTCACTTACGGCAATGGCGTACAGATTGATCCAGTCCATAATGGAGAGAGGATCTTTCAAGGCCGATTCTCCGTGCACCAGAAGATTTTTGCGCAAAGTTTTGGCCCGGCGCGGAACCTGCAGAACGCCCGGCAGATTGCCGCGCGCGCTCATGCCGTTGGAGATGGACTGCTTCATCGTCGTCCAGATCAGATCCAGTTGTTCACGGACTTCCCGTTCCGGGAGCATGGCGCATTCGTTCGCCATGACAATGGAGGAAAGAGGGCATCCGCGCTCATCAGCCATGTGCAGCAGTTCATCCGCGGATTCATAAGGAAAAGGAAAGGTTTCCCGTTCCTTTTCCTCCGGATGCAGAAGTTCCTGTTCGGAAGAGACGAACCCGCCCCCCGTGGAATAAAATACCGCATCTTCAACCGGTTCTCCGTCCCGGTTGACGGCAGTGAACTGCATCCCGTTCGGATGCAGGCGCAGGGGCTGGTAGTGGGAAAGATCTAGGTCGCGGGAAGGAGAGAAACGGACGGTTTTTTCTTCCGTGACGGATAACGTTTCCTGCTGGTGCAGGCGGGCGATTTTACCGGGAATGCTGCGCGGCTCCACCGTATGGGGTTCCTCTCCCAGCAGCCCCAGCATGATGGCCGTATCCGTGCCGTGCCCATGTCCGGTAGCAGCCAGGGAGCCGTAGCATTCGCAGCGGATGCCTGAGATTTCCGCCAAACGCGGGGAGTGGCGTATTTGTTCCAGAAAGCGGTGCGCCGCCCGCATGGGCCCTACGGTATGGGAGGATGAGGGACCTATGCCGATGCTGAAAAGCTCAAAAATGCTGTAATGGTGCATGTCCGTTTTCCTGTAGCGGGGAAGGGCCGGAATTCCCAATGGGACTTCCGGCCCGTTCCGAAAGATGGGTTTACAGCCCCAGCAGGTAGCGTTCCGCTTCAATGGCGGCGCTGCAGCCCATCCCGGCGGAAGAAATGGCCTGGCGGTAATGAGGGTCCGCCACGTCTCCGGCAGCGAACAATCCCGGCGTCCTGGTCGCCATCAGCCCTGTTTCCCGGATGATGTAGCCGGCATCGTCCCGGTCCACCAGATCTCCCAGGAAAGAAGTGTTCGGCGTGTGCCCGATCGCCATGAAGACGCATTTGACGGGAAGCTCCGTTTCATCCCCTTCCACTACGTCCTTCAGCATGACGGCTTCCAGTTCTCCCTTGTCGTCCGTCTTATAGCTTACGATGGTGGAATTCCACATGGGGAAAATCTTTTCATTGGACAGCGTCCGTTCCGCCATGATTTTGGAAGCGCGGAGCGTGTCGCGGCGGTGGATCAGATACACCCGGGAGGCGAAGCGCGTCAGGAACATGGCTTCTTCACAGGCGCTGTCTCCTCCGCCAACCACGCACACAGGCACGTCACGGTAAAAGGCTCCGTCACAGGTCGCGCAGGCGGTGAGGCCGTGGCCTACCAGCCCTTCCTCTCCCGGGATGCCCAGATAGCGGGCGGACGCCCCCGTAGCTACAATGATGCTCCGGGTTTCGTAATTCTGGCCGCTGGTCTTCACGGTGAACAGTCCGGTGGCTTCATCCCTGACGACGCTCTTGACGTCCTCATATGCAAACCGGGTGCCGAATTTTTCCGCCTGCTGCTGCATCAGGAACATCAGGTCCGGCCCCATCACGCCGTCCGGAAAGCCGGGGAAGTTTTCCACTTCCGTCGTGGTGGTCAGCTGGCCGCCGATTTGAGAACCCGTGATCAGAAGCGGAGAGAGGTTGGCGCGGGCGGTGTAAATGGCCGCCGTGTAGCCGGCGCAACCGGCGCCGATGATAATGACTTGTTCGCTCATAATAGTATGTATGTCCGTTGCCATGGTAAAGGGGGCGTGCCTGTTTTGCGAGTAGATTTTGCGCTATGCGGCGACAGTGCGGCGACCTGTAATCCGGCGGTTGCGGAAAAGAACCGTCTGCATGTATTCCGGGCGACGAATGCAATATTCTGGCCCTGTCTGCGGGAAGATTGCCCGGCCGCGTGCCTTTCAAGAACAATCCGTCAAGAAGGACAGGGATTTCCTTGTCGCCGTATCCGGCGTGCGGGGATATTTTTCTTCCTTCTCCTGGGCTGGGAAACGCTGCATCAATTTGAGCCGGAACAGCTGGTTGTATGACTGGGGAAGGCTTTCCGGGGGGCTTGCCGAACGGAGACGGGTGTGGTTGGATATGGTTCATGACGTCGGAATTGCTGACCAAGCGCCGTGTGACGGGTGTGGATGATCCGTTATTCCTGGATTCTCTGGATATTTACCGGACAAGTTTTCCTGTGCATGAACAGCGAAGGGTGCAGGATTTTCCGTTGGCGTTTCAAGATCCCGGTTTTTGTTATGAAGTATTTTTAAATGGGGAAGGCCGGGTGGTTGCGATGCTGGTGACGTGGCGTCGGGAACAATTCGTGTATCTGGAGTATTTTGCCGTGGCTGCCACCCTGCGCGGCCGGGGCGCTGGGCAAAGGATTCTGGAAGAATTGAGGGATGCGTTTCCGCGCAAAGTTATTCTGGAAATTGATCCTCCGGAGGACGGGATTTCACGCCGGAGGCTGGGGTTTTATCAGAGGCACGGCTTTGTTCCCAATCCGCAGTTTGATTATGTCCATCCTCCTTATACGGATGAGGGCGAATCTTTTCCGCTTCTGTTGATGACGCATGGAGATCTGCTGGATGAGGAGACATACCGGAGCTTTGTGGATTTCCACCATCGTCACGTAGTGGCAAGGTGAATGAATGACCGGGAAAAATCCGCGCCATGAGGGATTTTTCCTCCCCCTTGAGGCGAATTATTCTAGGGGGGCTTGCTGATATGAGCCGGTAGGGCATCAGGCGCATGCTGCGGTTTTGCCTGTTTAAGGAATGCCCCTGTTCCTTTCCGGAGTACGATGCGTGGCGGCGTTCCTTATGCCCGGTAAACGCCCCTGGGCCCGTGTTTTCTGAAAACATGCGGCGGGTTGGGATACGCCGGAAGAATCAGCTCCATGCCCGGTCCACGGTCTCCTGTTCTTCCGGGGCAAGGTATCTGGAGAGCCGTTCTTTCATGCGCTGCCGGTATTCGGGAATACTCCAGGAATGAAGCGGCTGAACGGCGGAGTTGGTGAATTGCCAGGAGGGGACGGGCACGACCACGTCCAGGACTTCTCCGGCTCTGGAGGGCATCCCGGCCAGTACCGCCGCGATGGTGGGGGAAAGCTCCGGATGTTCATCCAGAAGATCCAGCAGCCAGCCGCAGCCCAGGTCCGTGGGAATGGCTTCCGTTCCGGCCAGCAGGTCCGTGAGGCGTTCGGGAGGAAGATTTTTGGAAATGAAAGACAGATAAGGGGCAAACCGCATGTCACCCAGGCTCATCAGGGCGTCCAGCGCCGGAGCCATGGACGCCTGTCCGGGGCAGGGAGAAGCGCAGATGACCTTCGCCAGTCCGGCAATTCCGGGAAACCGCTCCTCCGGCTGGGGCGCGGCCAGCGTATAAATAAGGAAAGCGGATTGCCTGCGGATATCCGGCGTCTCATCCGCCATGGCAAAAGGCAGCAGGGCCCTCCATCCGTCCCCTTTCCGCTGCCGGATAAAAGCTGCCAGTTGCAGAGCGCATTTGCGGCGGGCGTCCGGAGCGCAGCGGGATTGAAACATCTGGTAAATGGTGACGCCTTCTTCTTCTCTTCCCGTTTCATTGCAGGTGACCAATCCATAGGCGATCATGGCCAGAGGCCATTGATCCGGACCGATTTCCCCCCTGCGGGAGGGATCCATGACAAGGGCGGCAAGCCGCTTGATTTCCGACAAAGAGCTGGTTTGATCCTGAAAAAGGCCCATGCCCGCATGATAGCCGGAGGCGGAAACCTGCCAAGGAAAAACCGTGGATTACTTACAGGCGCCCGGAGTTTTCCGGTACGGAGCCTTTTTCTTCTTCTGGAATATAAATTGGGCAGAGTACTCTGCTGCCTGCGATTCGATGCGCAATCGCCTCATTTTTATTTTCTGAAAAAATAATTGAATAAAAAATCAATGGAAATAGAAACCCAGCGCATGGAGGGGCGTCGCGAAGCCATGTCCGCCCGGTTGAATGGAGGCGTCAAGGGTGGATCAGGTTTTCCATATTGCTTTGAACCAGGTCAACCAGGTTGTTGACGGTCATGCCCAGTTCCCGCGCCGCGCGGCGGTAAAGTTCCGGCAGGGTTTCCGGATGCCCGTCCGATTCCAGCGCCAGCCGATGGAGCGGTATGGAGGCAAGCAGACCCGGACGTTCCATTTCCCGCAGGCCTATGGAGAGAAGCCAGTTTCCCGAAGGAAGTTCCGAGCTAAGATGCAATGCTCCCGTCCAGCCGTGCAGGATAATGTTCAAACGGGGATATTTTTTCAGCATTTCCGCCAGCGTGCCCCATGCGCGGCAGCAGTGCAGGGAAGCGGGCCGGTCCAGGAGCGCGGCCAGTTCCAGATGCCGTTCCAGCGCTTCCTTCTGGAGAGGCAGCCCCGGGATGCCGCGCCGGCATTTGTCCAGCCCCGTTTCCCCAACGCCCGCATGGGGGATTTTTTTCAGCAGGGATTCCAGTCCGGGCATTTCCTCCTTCCACTCATCCGGGTTCAGGAACCAGGGATGAATGCCGAAAAAGGGCGTAACATGTTCATCCCGTTCCGCCAGAAGGGCCACCTGTTTCCAGTCCTCCGGGGAGGTGCCGCAGATGAACCGAGGCGCCGTGCCGGAAGCGAGTGCGGAGGAATGAGTGTGGGCATCCGGCAGATTCATCATTGCTTAATGGGACAACGAAGGCGCGTCCGACGGTTCAATAATATCAAAACTCTGTTTCGCCAGGCGCACGGCGGCGGCGCCCGTTTCCATTTCATCATGGATGACGTTGACAATGCCCGCGTGATGCAGGGAAGCCACTTCCGAACGGAATTTGGCGCGGGCAATCACCGTGATGTCCCCATTGGCGCCTTTGATCTGCATGTAGGTGGACAGGGCCGGGGCAGGGTCCGGGAACGTGAAGGCGATCAGCCGCGCGGTACGGACGCCTGCCAGGTCCATGGTGATTTGGTGCTGAATGTCTCCCAGAAAGGCCAGATGGCCTTCATTAAGCAGGGATTTGACGGTGTCCGCATTCAGGTCGATAATAATGCAGGGAATGCCGTATTGGGACAGGCTTTCATGAAGCCTCCTGCCTACGGGGCCGTAGCCGCAAATGATGGCGTGCTCCCTGATGCCTTCCATGCGCGTGATCAGGGTTTCCACGTTGAGGCGTTCCCGTTTTGTTTTCAACCCGGGAATGCGCACCAGCAGCGGGGTGAGTTTCCGTGCCGCTTTCATCAGCAGCGGAGTCATGCCCATGGAGACGGCGGCAATGGCGTAAACGTTGGTGGTCACCAGAGCCGGGATGGGGGAGATCTCCTGCATGAAGGGGATGAGCACCAGGGAAAATTCCCCCACATTGGTGAGCGCGGTGGAGGCCATGATGCCCATGCGGCCGGGGATTTTCAGGAAACTTGCGGCTGTAAGGCAGGCTATGAATTTAATCGCGAGGACAAAGGCGGTGAAGGTCGCCACCTGTCCGATGTGTTGCCACAGTCCGTCAATGTCGATCAACAGCCCGGCGGACACGAAGAAAATGGTCAGGAACAGGTCCTTGAAGGGGAGCACTTCGCTGAGGACCCGGTGGCTGTAGTAGGACCCGCTGACGAAGAGGCCGGCGGTGAAAGCGCCCAGGGCGATGCTCAGGCCCAGCAGGCTGGCGAGCATGGCAATTCCCGAACAGATGGCGAACACCATCAGGGTGAAGAGTTCCCGGCTTTTGGTCCGGGCGACGGCCAGCATGATGCGCGGAAGCAGGTAACGGCCGATCAGCCAGGCGGCCCCCAGGAAGACGAGCCCCCGCAGCACGGCCATGCCGATGTTGAGCGCTGTTTCCCAAGAGTCGGGCGTGACGGTAAAGATCTGCGGCATGATCGCCACCAGCATGATGGCGGCGATGTCCTGGAACAGGGCGATTCCCACCGCCATTTTTGCCCCGGAGGTTCCGCTCAGGCCGAATTCCTGGAAGGATTTCAGAGCCACCGCTGTGGAGGAAAGCCCCATAATGGCCCCGACCGTCAGGGAGTGGCTCATGTCCATGCCTGTGGCGTAATGGAGCCCCATGCCGAAAGCGGCGGTGCAGATGAACATTTGAATACCGCCGCCGACCAGGGCGGTTTTACGCAGATGTTTGAGTTCGTCAACGGAGAATTCGAGCCCCAGCGTGAACATGAGCAGGATAATGCCTACCTCGGAAAGAGCCTGGATGCTGACGTCGGAATTGGGGATGTGGTCCAGAATGCCGCAGTTGGCCAGAATTACCCCGCAAATGAAGTATCCTGCCAGCAGGGACTGCCGGAAGTGGGCCAGAATGAGGGCAATCGCGATGATGCCCATGAAGACGACAGTAAGCAGGGTAAAGAAGGGAGGCGCGTCATTAGGGCCTCCGGAAGCCAGCAGAGAGAAAACCATGGCGGTCGGGTCGGGAAGTTAGGGAATGGTAATGAGGTTGATTTCCGGCGGGCAGTTGAAGCGGCCCGGCCCCAGGTAGCCTATGCCGCGGGTGACGAAGACCTGCTTATCCTCATAGGAATGGAAGCCGGAGTTCATGGTTTCCCCTTCCGACGCCAATAGCGGGGCGGAAAAAAATGGCAGTCTGATCTGGCCCCCATGCGTATGGCCGGAAAGCATCAGGTCCCAGCGGTAATTTCCCAGCAGTTCCCTTCCTCTGGGGTTGTGGCTCAGAACGATGGTTGGCATGGGGGAGTTTTCCTCCAATCCGCGCGGGGTCATGCACCGGTCCGGGAAAAAGTCCCCCTCCCGCAGGTCTCCCAGCCCCACCAGCTTGAATTCCACGTTTTTCAGTCTGGGAATGGAGACGAAAGCTGCGGAATTCCTGAGCAGAGTGAACCCGCCTTCCTTCAGGATGCGCTCCACGTTGTCCGCCAGGGCCATGTCGTGGTTGCCCAGGCATGCGTAGGCCGGAGCGACGGAGGAGAGGCGTTTCATCTGGGCGATGTAGTCGCCTGCATGGGTGACCCGCAGAAAATCCGTGTACAGATCTCCCAGAAACACGATCATGTCCGGTCTGGCCTGTTCCGCCATTGTTGCCGCCTGTTCCAGCAGGGGCAGGTTGGTGTGGATGTCTGACAGAACCAGGATACGCAGACCGGAAAGGCCGGGCATACATCCGGCAGGGGCTGCGTTTTCATTGAATTCCAGATGGTTGGCCTCCCAGTGCATGTAGGAGGCCAGCAGGGAGCCCAGCAGAATGGCTGCCGCGGCCGCATACAGGCATTTACGGAACAGGGAACGTTTTTTGGGGGCAGGGGTGGCGGTCATGATTGGGAAGGATTGAGAATGGTCAGTTCCGGCAGGGTGAACAATCCGTTGCGGCGCACCAGCTTCCCGTCTAGGTAAATATCTCCTCCCCCGGCAGCCTCCGTCTGGAGGCATACCATGTCCCAGTGAATGCGGGACTGGTTGCCGTTGTCCGCCACGTGGTAGGCCTGCCCCGGCGTCAAGTGGAAGGAGCCGGAGATTTTTTCGTCAAACAGGATGTTGCGCATGGGGCGTGTGATAGCCGGATTGACGCCGAAGGCGAATTCCCCCAACCTGCGAGCGCCGGGATCCGTGTCAAGAATAGCGTTGAGTTCTCCTGTTTTTTCTCCCGCTTCCGCATGCACGATCAGTCCGTTTTTCAGCGTCAGGCGGATGTTGTCAAAGGGAATACCCTGGAACAGGCTGGGCGTATTGAAGGCTATATGGCCGTTGGCGCTGTCGATGACGGGGGCGGTAAACACCTCTCCGTCCGGCAGGTTGCATTCCCCCGCGCACGGGATGGCCGGCAATCCCTTAATGGAAAAGGAAATATCCGTTCCCGGCCCGGTGATTTTCACGTATTCAGCCTTTTCCATCATGGCGGCCAGCGTCCGCATGGCGGGACGCAGGGCGGCGTAATCCATCAGGCAGGTATGGAAATAGAAGTCTTCAAATTCTTCCGTGCTCATGGCAGCCTGCTGGGCCATGCCCCCGGACGGCCAGCGCAGCCCGCACCAGCGCGTATGGCGGATGCGCCGCTGGGAGACGGGATTCAGGGCTTTCATGGCGGCGGCCATGTTTTCCTGCGGAACGGAGGACAGTTCAAAGGCGTTTTCTCCGCCGCGGATTTCAATGTAGGCGTCCATGTCCTCCATTTCCGCCAGGCGGTGGTGGCCGATGATACCGTATTGTTCTTCTGTGGCTCCTGAGAGCATTTCCCTGTTCAGGCGGGACTGGTTCAGGCGCAGAAAGGGCATGGCTCCCGCCTTCCTCACCTCCCGGATGAGGGCTATTCCCATTTCTTCCGGAATATCCGTCAGTTCCAGCAGAACCCTGTCTCCGGGGCGCAGGGAGGTGGAATACCCTGCAAGCTGGGCGGCCAGGGCCTGAAAACGGGGGTCTCTCATGTCTTTATTAGGCAAATACGGCAGCCTTTTTGTCAAGCCGGAGACTTGCCACGGGCAAAAAACTGTGGTTTCATCCCCTGGATGTCCAGATTGCCCAAGTTAGGAATACTCGGTTCCGGTTCCGGTTCCAATTGCCAGTCCATTTACGATGCCATCCAGTCCGGTTCCCTCCGGGCGGAAATCGCCGTGGTGATGTCTGACAATCCGGACGCCTTCATTCTGGAACGCGCCCGCTCCTGGGGCATCCCGGCGGAGGTGATCGATTGCGGAGGGTTTAAAACCAAATTCCCGGAGGCGTCCCAGGCCTCCGTTGCCGCGCGCCTGAAGGAATACGGCGTGGATTGCGTTTGCCTGGCCGGATTCATGCGACTGGTGAAACATCCGCTGCTGAAGGAATTCCCTTCCCGTATCCTGAACATCCATCCTTCCCTTCTTCCTGCTTTTCCGGGGCTTCATGCCTGGGAGCAGGCCGTGAACGCCGGGGTGGCGGAGAGCGGCTGCACCGTCCATTATGTGGATGACGGAATGGATACCGGTCCCATCCTGGGCCAGGCCCGCGTGCCCGTGCTGCCGGGGGATACGCCGGAAAGCCTTCACGCTCGCATCCAGGAGCAGGAGCACACCCTTTATCCCGCCATGATCGCCCGCGTTTTGAAGACGCTGGCATGACCTGCCGCTCCTTTGATCTGGACAGCAATCCGGATTTCTGCCGGGAGAGGATGACAGGATGACGGATTCTCTTGTCTTGTGCTGTGAACGGAATCCGTTAAAAAGGAGTCCTCTTTTTCAAAGAAAGGATAAAAATACCATGAAGATGAACCCTTCCATCGCCCTGTTTGCCGTTTCCGCCCTTTTGGCGGGTGCGGCGGGCGCGCAAGAAAAGGCTGCTGAAGTTCCGGCGGCCGACCAACCCAAACAAGAGAAAGAAATTACTGTGTCTCCCGAACAGATGAAAAAGGACCTGGGCTATTTTCTGGGTTTCCAGAGCGGCCAGCAGCTCGGTTCCATTCCTACCCTGACCTTTGACGACCTGGACCAGGAATCCTTCCTGCAGGGCATCAAGGACGGCATGGTCCGCAAGCCCGCCAAGGACCAGGAACAGCTGAAGCCCGCCCTGGATGCGTTCCAGAAGCAGATAGATGAACGCATTTCCGCCAAGGCCAAGGCCAATTTGGAGGCCAGCAAGAAGTTCATGGAGGAAAACGGCAAAAAGGAAGGCGTTACTACGACGAAGTCCGGCCTCCAGTACAAGATTGTGAACAAGGGCGGCGAAGAAAAATTTGATGAAAAGAAGTTCAAGAACCCCATGTTCAAGGTGAAGTACAAGGGCACGCTGCTGGACGGCACCGTGTTTGACGACACCAAGGGCAAATCCGTGGAACTTCCCCTCCAGGTCATCCCCGGCTTTGCCGAAGCGCTGACGACGATGCCCGTCGGCTCCAAATGGATTGTTTACATTCCTTCCGAGCTGGCTTACGGGGAAAACACTCCCGGCGCTCCGATTGAACCCAATTCACCGCTCATCTTTGATTTGGAACTGGACGGCATTTCGGAAGCTCCTGCCCCCCAGGGCGGCCCCATGAGCATTTCTCCTGAACAGCTTCAGGAGATGCTTAAACAAAGCGGCGCCCAGCAGCAGTAAGGAAAAAATAGTTTAAGCCAGGGCCGTTCCCGGGAGGGAACGGCCTTTTTGTTTTTATCTGTACCTCTTTCATCAGGAACGCGAATGGGCAGACGGGGAATTTATAATCCTGCTTCTTTCCTTAATCCATGTATATTGCTTGTAATGAAAGAATGATGATTTTGTTCTTCTGGATATGGAGGTAGATATGTTGGACAGGCGGATGATATTTGTTTCCCATTATTTGTTTAATGTGAGCTTTTTTCGAAAATTGGCTTGCCAACGGATTATAAATCCGGGTATTACTGGCCACAATATCTTTGATCAGTATGAGACTTCATCTTCCTCCGTCTTTGCGTTCCGCCCTTCTCGCTTCTCTGGTTTCCTTCTCCGGCATTTACTCTTATTCCCATGCCGCATCCTCGGCGGATTTCTGGCAGATTCCCGATTTTGGCGGTCCTGATTTTACATGGACGGGGGATGGGGAAGGTGACGCCGTAGGAACGACAGACAATTGGGAGGGAGATGCAGCTCCCTCCCGCGTGGACAATAAGGGGCCGCACTTGATTTTTAACGGCGTTGAGGTGACGGTGACGGGGAACCCTCCCAATACCTCGGACGGCGGCGGTATTTCCGTAACGGGGAACGGCAGTGTATCCGCGGGGCTGGGACAATGGGGCGGCAATGTTTACGTGGAGAAGGGTTCTACCCTTACCACCTCCTTCAGCAACCAGATCAAGAATACGGAAGCGGAAGGCCATGCCAATATTTATGTGGACGGCGCTCTGAACATGACGACTCCGGGGGGGAACCTCAATTTTGACCATGGCTCCGGTGCCGGCAATCATTACTGGCACATCGGGCTTGACGGAATGGTCAACCTGTCAAACACCACCACCATTACCAAGAACTCCAAAACCTGGAATGTGGAGGTAGTGGTTGCAAGCGCTATGGAAGAGCTTTCAGTCACCAATCGCGAGATGGTTGACGATGCCCTGATAACACGCTATTTCATGTCTACAGGGGCTGATTTAGGGGCATCCCTGGATTCCCTGCGTATTTGGAAGCAAACCGGGGATGACTCTTATGAGGCATTGACGAGAGCCGATTCCGCCGGTCAGTTGGGAGCGGACAATTTCCTGCTTGTTTCCAACGGTTCCGGCATGTCCGTGCAGTACAAGGGGGAAGGGTATAATGCAGAGACGCTGGTCTGGAATTCCAACGGCACATGGAGCAATACGGGAACGGGCTGGTACAAGCAGGGTGACGGAAACAAAACGGATACTTCCTTCCTGAATGGGGATGCCGTTATTTTCACGGCGGCGGAAGGTTCCAAAACAGTCAATTTTTCCGGAGGAATCAATGTTTCCTCCATGACGTTTGAGGCGGATTATACGCTCCTTCCCGGAGAAGGATCCTCTCTTTCCGCCCGGGAAACTGTTTTAAGCAACGGCTCGTCCCTGACGTTGGGTGATGGGGATCACCGTTTTTCCGGATTTGAAAGTCTGGTGACGGGTGGGGAAAATTCTTCCCTCACGGTTTACATGAAAACGGATGCTTCTTCTGCGGGAAGCGTCAATTTGCTGGAGGGCTCGGCTCTTCAGAATCTTTACGTTGATGGTGCCTTGAGGCTGAGAGCTTCTGCCCAGTCAGGAGCATGGATGCTTGGCGGAGCCAGCCTGCATATGATGGCGGGTTCTACCATGGTGTTCAATTCCGATGCGGGGACATCCATTGGAGCAGGGCAAACAGTAATCGCGGAGGGCAGCCTGAATGTTTATGCGCAGGATGTTTCCGACAGCAACACGTATCTTTGGAACCTGAAGGGCGGCGAGAGTGTCTCGAATGGAGATACGCTGACCTTTAACGGATCTAGCAATCCGACCGTGGCCGGCAATATCTCGTACGCCGGCAATATCGTAACCAGCTCCCAGACCGGCTCTTCCATGACGTTTACGGGAGACATCCAGGCGGAATCGTTCAAGGTCGCCCATTATTACGGCAGGATTCATATGGCTGGTAATGAATTGGCGGTCAACAATCTGTGGGTTGGGGCCGGCGGCGGATACGACAATTCCCTTTATGGGGCCCTTGATCTTGATTCCGGCAATATGACTACGGCAGGCCAGGTCCGGCTTGCCGAGCTGGGGCATGGAGTGCTTAATGTGAACCAGGGGGCCTCACTGACTGTCTCCGGCAGCAATGATACCCATAGCACAAGCGCCAGCTTCCTGCTGGCCCACTGGGCTTATTCAGGGGAACTTAATTTGAGGGGCGGTTCCCTGACTGCATTGTCAACCTCGATGCGCCTGTCCTGGGATGGCACGGGCACGTTCAATGCCTCTTCCGGAACGGCGGATTTGCTGGGAATGAGTTTCTGGGCTTCCGGAAACGGTTCATTCCGGGGCAGTTTCCTGTTGGGCGGCGCAACATCCGGGGATGCCAGGGTGAACATAGGCTTTTCGGGCATCACCGATGTGGCGGGGGCAGCCGTTATCAAACTGGGGGAAGGCACTCTGGGAGCCCTGTCCAACTGGAGTATAGGCTATAATCCGAATTTCACGCCTTCTTATGTAGAACTTCTGGGCACGGTGAACGGGACTATCCTCGATACGCTGGATGCCAATGACCATGTCACGGGGCGTACTGTTACCTTCTCCAACGGGCTGACGGGAAACGGCAGTCTGGTGAAGGTTGGCGACGGGGTTCTGGTTCTTAACGGAACGGCCAAGGCCCCGGTTCCTGCCGAAGGAGAAGCGGCAGCCGTTCCCGGCTTTACCGGAACGGTGGAATTGAGGGAAGGCGGTTTGACGGTGAAGGATTCCAGCGTTATCGGGCAGGGTTCCTTGCTGATCGGAGGCGGCCTTACCGTGAACGTTACGTCCGCGGACGGGTATGTGCTGAATGCCGGGGCTACGCTGGGAGCCACGGGAATTGCCGGAGGAACAGCTACTTTATCCGCCGGGTTGACGTTGAACGGAGGCGCTTTGAGCTTCAGTTCTCTTGATTCGGAAACGGCGGCTCTGACCGTTAACTCCATCAGCGGCAGTGAGGCTACGGAAGTACGGCTGGGGGTGTCTTCTCTGGAAACGGGGATTAGTTACGCATTGCTTTCCGGAGCGGGGTTGACAGAAAGTTCTTTCTTTACTTTGGGCGGAGCCGTTGCGGAGCTGTACAATGGAACGTTTTCCGTCAGCAACGGCACTCTTTACGTCAATTTGAGCGACAAGGAAGGTTTGTTGAGATGGAAGAGCGGAACCTGGAATACGGAAAGCTCGAATACCTCCTGGAGCCTTGACGGAACTCCGTCAGCTTATGCTGATGGGGAAACGGTATATTTCTCCAATGGCGATGGAGTGGATAAAAATGTGACGATTGCGGGGAATGTCGCTCCAGGCAGAATTAACGTTTCCGGTACGGATTTCATTTTTACGGGTGACGGCTCCATTACCGGAGATACGACGCTGAACCTGCTGGACGGAGCTTCCCTGACCATGAACAACGCCAATTCCTATACCGGGGATACCGTTCTTGGCGATGGCAGTAAACTCGTTGTCGGCAATGCCGGCGCGCTGGGCTCCAGCACGGTCCTGTTGCAGGGGGATTCCGTTCTGGAATTGACCACGGGCACGTGGAACGGGCTGGGAACACGTTTGAACTCCAATTCCTCTGGCACGCTGAAATTGAGCGGGAACGCCTCTGGAACGACAACGGCCGCCCTGACTGGAGTCAGATATGAGCTGGGAGCCAATACCACGCTGACCCTTTCCGCCGGAACCTATGGAAATACGATTACCGGGGCCGGCACGCTGATCTCCGCGGTAGGAACGAATGTCCTTAATGGAAATGTTGATATTACAGGAGAATACAGGGTGTTGGCAACCAACGGCACGGCATGCGCCTGGACGCTGGGTTCCGGCGCTTCCGTGACGGCGGGGAGCTTTATCGGCCGCTACGAGTACAATGGAACGACTACGCTCAATATCAGCGGGGATGCCGTGATGAATATTACCGGCACCTTGAGGATTGCCCGTGACGGGAGAGGCGTCATGAATATTGGTTCAGGCGGCATGGTGCTGGCCCGGACACTGGATTTGGGACAGAACTGGGACGGAGTAAGCGCCAAGGGCGCCACCATTAATCTGAATGGCGGTTCCCTGCTCCTCGGTTCAGGCGGCATGACGGCGTCCGGAAATACCAATACGATTGCCCTGAACATGAATTCCGGGACGCTGGGCACGACGGCGGCGGAAGGCTGGTCTTCCGCCTATAACATGACCCTTACTGGAAATGTGACGGTTGATACCCGCCAGTATGATGCGGACACCAAGTCTTACCATGACCAGGCTTCCACCGGCATCACCCTCGGAGGCGTTCTTTCCGGAGCGGGCGGCTTGACGAAAACCGGCTCCGGCACCTTGACCCTTTCCGGGCAGAATACTTATACGGGACTGACTAATGTCCAGGCAGGAACGCTGGCGTTTACAAATACGAACGCCATGACCCTGGGCAGCATTTCCATGGGTGCGGGGGCCAGGATGACGACGGCTTCCGCCCTGACGCTGAATAGCGGCGCGGCCCTCACCTTTGACATGACGGGCGTGGCGGCGAATGAGCCTGTCATTAATATCACGGCCGGGACCCTGGCTCTTGCGGATTCATCCTGTGCGCTGACGATTAACAATTATGGAGAATTGGAGGCGTCTAATTATGTCTTGGCCCAGTGGGCTGCGGCCGGAAGCCTGACGACGGATTCCTTCACATGGACGCCCGACATCACCAGGGAAGGATTCGAATATTCCGTGGTGGTGGAAAACAACCAGCTTGTGCTGAAGGTTGCAGACGTCAGCGGAGACAACGGTTTTGTATGGGACGGAGGAACGGACCGGAAGTGGATCAACACCAGCGTTGACGGCTGGACGACGAGGCAGGCGGGAGTGGATACGCTGGATAATCAGGAAATTTACTTCTCTTCCTCGGAAGCGGGTGAAGTCAAGGTTTCCGGTACTGTAACTCCCAAGAGCGTCGTTTTCAACAGCGGCTCTTACACGCTGGTCAGCGATCCTGACAACGCGGGTTCTATCGCGGATTCCACAGCTCCCACCACGCTTACCGTGAACGGTACGGCCGAGGTTGCCTTAAACCTGGCCAACACCTATACCGGAGGAACGATACTCAATGGCGGCATTCTTACCATTGGGGCTGACGGAGCTCTGGGAACGGAAGGGGATATTACATTCAACGGAGGGACGCTGGCCTATGCGGATTCCGCCGCCGGTGCGGATGCGACAGGTGATGACATTTCCGGTCGTGTCAACGTGGGAGACGGAGGTTCCCTGAACGTTTCCGTGCTTGGCGCGGCGGATACCGTTTCCTGGGCCGGACTGACAGCCAACGTCATGGGGGCAGGCACTACCCTGACCAAGACGGGAGCGGGCACTCTGGCCCTTGGATATGCAGGAAATACCCTGGCCCACCTTACTGTGGAAGAGGGCACGCTCGCTTTCACGGGCGGCGCGACCATCGGCGTAAATCCGAACAATGCTACTGTTGTCCGCGTCAGTGAAGGCGCTTTCCTTGCCCTCTCCGGCGGAACCGTCAACCTGCATGCCCAGCTCAATGGGGCTGGCACCGTCACGATTGGGACGGCGGATACTGCGGGTCTGGTCAATATCTCCAATACGGGCAATACCGGCTTCACTGGCCGCTTGGAACTGGTCGGCAACGGGGTGAATATGAGCACCAATGCCAACTGGGTAGCCTTTGGGGCAGGAAATACGCTGGGAGGCGGCACCGTTTTCATTGACGGCAAGGGCTTCCATTTTTCCGCGGGCGCGACGGCAGCCAATTTTGAAATCGGCGCAACCCACGGCGCGATGCAGAACGGCTCTTCCGGCGCCACATATACTTTCTCCGGAAGCCTTTCCGGTTCGGGCACGTGGGCTATGGCTGCGAACGTGCGGATGAACAATGTCCTCACGGGATCCCTCAAGGACTTCTCGGGAACTCTGGTCACCAATGAGACTTCCGTCCACAACAATCGCCAGGCCTGGAACTTCGGTTCCGGCGGGGCTTGCGCCACAGGAGAGGGGAATGCCGTTTTTGGAGACGGTGCCATTCTTGGAGGCAACACGGGCTCCACGAATACCGGGCTGGCCGCACAATACAACGTCAATTACAACAATACGGAACTGGTGCTGAACGCGCTGGTTCAGGGCAACTCCAGCCTGACGCACGCAGGCGCGGGCACTCTGATCCTGGATCAGGCCAATACCGCTGCGGGAGCGCTCGGCATTACGAATGCGGGAGCCGTTGTTCAGCTTGGCACGGAGGACAAGGCCGGCCAGTGGGCCGGAACCGTGCTGAATGGAGCGGGAACACTGAAAATCGTCAATGGCGCGCTGACTTCCGCCATGACCCGGGCGGAAGGCGCGACGGCAGCCATTGTCGTGGACTCCGCCTCTTCCATCAATCTGGGCGATACCGACGGCGGCATGCTCAAAGGCATTACGCTGGCTGCCGGAGGCAGTCTTGCCAACGTTTCCGGAGATATTACAGTGGGCGCGGGAGCCACGGAAACATTGAATCTTACCCTGGGGGCGGATAACGTCAACCGGGATGCGGCCGGTACGGCCATCATTGACCAGGGAGACGGCAGGCTTGTCATTAACAATTCCGCCACGGTCAATCTGGATATTGACGCTATTGTGAACACGCTCGTCGCCCATAAGGAAGCCGGTGCGGAAAGCTGGCTCACCCTGACGACCGGAACGCTGGAATGCGAAAATCTTGGCGATATCCAGTTCAGCAGGATTCTTTCCAATTACGGCATCCGGGTGACGGGCACCGACGGCGGAAGCCTGGTTCTCAGCGGGCAGGTCAGCGGGCTTTATATGGTGAATGATTCCTCCGCTTCCGACCCTGACACCGTCACCAGCTACGGTACGCTGGGGATGTACTCCGGCGTGGTGATTTCCCAGGACAAGACGCTTGCCGTTCAGTTGTCCGGAGCTCCCGGCGATTCCGACGGGGACGGCGCGGTCATCAACAACCTGTTGGGCGCTACGGGAAGCACGCTGAAAGTGGAAAACACCAGTGCGGACGGAGGCAACGCCGTTGTCATCCTCAACAACGAACGTCTGGAAACGGGCTTGCCTGCTCCTGATGATTATGCCGGTGCGGATTCCATCATGGGCGGAAACATCGTCGGGGAAAACGGAGTCACCTTCATCAAGCAAAACACGGGCAAGCTGGCAGTCAACGGTTCTTTTGTGACGGACACCCTGCGCGTGGAAGGCGGTTCGCTCGCTCTTAACGGTGAAGGAAGCAACTTTAATCATGTGGAACTTGCCGGCGCAGCGGAAGGCGTTGTTCTGGACATCAACCGGAATACCGTCATGGGTGACCTGACGGACAGCGGCGAAGGCGCGGCCCTGAACATCGGCAGCGGAGCCTCCCTTTCCGTCAACGGCGCCAGCAGCCTTTCCTCCAGCACCATCCAGGGCAGCGGAACGCTTACCCTCCACGATGCGCTGGAACTTTCCGGAACGGCTTCCCTCCAGGGCGGCATTCTGCTCGATCTGGCGAAAGATGGTGGCTCCCAGGGAATACTGGACCTTGGTTCGACATCCGGCAGCACCGTTTCCGGAATCGGCGGAGAGGGCACTCTGAAGAGCGCTGGCGGCGTTTTGGCTGTCAATACCGGTAATTCGGGCAGCGGCTCCGTTTTCAGCGGTACGCTGGAAGGACGCGGGCAGCTTAATATTTCCGGCAATGCCGGGCAGACGTTTGAAAATGTCATGACCGCTGCCGGCAGCAGCTGGGCAGTTAACAACACGGGGCTCCTCAATATCCGGATGGGAGGCACGATGGACGACCCGAAAGCCAATACGGCGCTGACCCTCAGCAGTTTGACGCTGGGTGACGGTTCCAGTACGAATCTTGCCTTCAACACGGACTACGCCGGCCCCATCATCAGCGTGACCGGAAACATCAGCATCAGCCAGGGCGCGGAAATAACTCTCAGTTCCACTGGCGGGAACGAGCTGACTCTGGACGCAGACGGCAGTTACACGCTCATGCACGCGGACGGAGCCATTGATCTGGGAGGAAGCGACAGACTGGCTATCCTGCTGGATCCCTCCTCCTCCGCGTTCAAGAAATTTGAAAATGATGCGTACCTGGTGATGGAAAACGGCAACCTCGTTCTGATGGCCACGGCTTCCAGGGACAATAAATACGCCCGCCTTGCGGATACGTTTAATTCCGGGGCCGGGGCGGAACTGCTCTGGAACCTGCCCGGCGATCTCGCTGCGGATTCCATCCTCAAGAAGGTGGATGACGCCGTAGGTGCCCTGACGTCTTCCAACCCCTCGGAAGCGAAGCGCGCCATGGCAGCGGTGGCGGGAAGCACAGTCAACGCGCTGG